>DJIW01000145.1 GCA_002433805.1 Competibacteraceae bacterium UBA6584
AGATGTGTATAAGAGACAGGGCTGGTCCAGGCTTCAAAGACTGGCTTAGGAACATCAGGCGACACCGGAAACCGGCAGGCAGGCCAGCCACCGGAGTTGCTTAGGTCGGACTCGCAAGGACCGAGGTTAAGGGTCGGTCCATCGCCCGCCGGGCTAAGGGTCCATCAAGCACTATCAGTTCGTACTGATTACGACGGAGGTTCTATGTTCGCGGAAATCGCTGAGGGGCGATTCAATTTTGATCTGAAATCAGGGCTGCTGTGCGCGGTCATGCTGTTGCCCGCAACTGCATGGGCGACGTCCGCCAGCGGAGAAACAGGCAACAAGGACGCTTCGCAAGTCGCCATGGCCACCTTGCCGTCAACGACGCCTCCCTCGACCGTTCCGACCGGTACGGAAGCGACTCCCGCGCAACCGACCCCAGCGGTTCCGACCGCTCAGCCCGCGCGGCCGACTAAATTAGTCAGCCTGTCCCGACACATCCAAAACCGCTACGGCATCACCGAACAAAAGGCCAATCAGATCGTCGGTCAAGCCATCGATAACGGCGGCCGCCACCAACTGGACCCGGAACTGATTCTGGCGATTATCGCCGTCGAATCGACCTTTCGGGAGCGCGCGGTCAGCCGGGTTGGCGCGCGAGGTCTGATGCAAGTAATGCCTGGCGTCCATCGGGACAAGCTCCGCGAAATCGGCGGCTCCCGTGCCTTGTTCGACCCCGGCAAAAACATTCACACCGGCGCTCGAATCCTCAATATTTATCTCAACAACCATTCCGGCAACCTGCAACGAGCCCTGCTCAATTACAACGGCAGCTTGGGCCACAAACGCTCTTCTTACGCCGACAAGGTGATGGAACTCTATCGCGACTTCCAGCGGGTCACGACCGAAGGTTGAACTAAACCCCCGGAACTCGCGCTCTCCTGGCTGCTTCAAGCAGCCGGATCTAAACAACACCGGCGGTCGAGCAACAACTCGACCGCCGGTTTTATTTGGGTGAACGCTTCAAGGAAGCCGCCATGCCAGCGCTCGGACCCTCGTTAGCCCCGTCGGTCAGCAAACCGAAGGCGGCCGGCTTGTTCTGGCTGTCCGTGCTGTTGCCGTGGTTAGTGGCCTGCGACCCCGCGCCAGCGCCGGTGGTCTCCATCGAGCAAGCGCCTTACTACCAAGATCCCGCGCTGTTGGATCGCGCGTGGCGCCTCCCGGTGGCCCATTTCTATCGAGACCGGTTCGAGTATCAAATCAACAGCGCGTTCTGCGGTCCGGCAACCGCCATCAATTTGTTTCACTCGCTCGATATCCCTGGCCGCACGCAAGAAAATCTATTCGATCATGCCCCGTGGCGCTATTGGAAAACCCGCTTGCTGGGCTTGAACTTGGATGAGCTAGCCGAGATCGTTCAAGACGATGCGGGCTTGGAGATCACCGTCTTGCGCGATTTGACGCTGGAAACTTTTCGAGCTCACTTACGCCAGTCCAACAATCCCGCCTACCGCTATCTGATCAACTTCAATCGCCAACCCTTGTTCGGGGTCAAAATCGGGCATCATTCTCCAATCGGAGGCTATTTGACCGAGCGCGATCTGGTCTTCGTGTTGGATGTGCTGGAGCGCTACCAGCCTTTTCTCGCGCCTTCCCAGAGGCTTTACGAGGCCATGGACACAGTGGATCGGGAAACCGGCAAAAAGCGCGGTTTGTTGCTCGTCCGAAAAATTGGCGACGCCGCTTCAGGCGATCCCTGACAAACGGCTATCATCAACGGCAAGCGCGTTCGGAGCATCCTTTCGCCGGGCGCCAAGCAAGAGATGAGGTTCATGGCCCCAACCACGGCATCCACGGCGCAGAGCTTCGATCCGGCCCGTTTCTCGCGGATCTGCTGGACCATCTACGCCATCTTGGCGGCGTCTTATCTGTTAGTGTTCTTTCACCGGATCGCGCCGGCGGTGGTTTCCTCCGATCTGATGCGGGATTTTGGCACCACGGGCGCGGCGTTGGGATCGCTGGCCGCCACCTATTACTACCTCTATACCGCCATGCAGATTCCGGCGGGCGTCTTGGCGGATACCGTGGGTTCCCGCATTTTGGTGACCGTCGGTAACGCCGTTTCCGGATTGGGGTCGATCTGGTTTGGATTGGCCGCCTCGTTTGGGCAAGCTTCAATAGGTCGGGCGCTGGTGGGATTGGGCGTGTCGGGTGGTGTTCGTGGGCTTGATGAAAAGCAACACGGTCTGGTTTCGGGATCGCGATTACGGCTTTATCAGCGGCCTGACGCTGCTTTTGGGCAATCTCGGCGCGATTATGGCGGCCGGCCCGCTGGCGGGCTTATTGACGCTGTGGTCGTGGCGGGCGGTGTTTGTCGCCTTCGGGGTCATCGCCCTGCTCTTGGCGGTGATCGCGTGGCTCGGCGTGCGCGACAAACCCGAAACCCTGGGCTTTCCCTCGATCCGGGAAATGGACGGCAAACCGCCGCACGCGGGCCGGGAGCGGCATTGGTGGCCCGAGCTCCTCAGCGTTTTATCCAACCGTCGGATCTGGCCGGGTTTTTGGGTCAATTTCGGCATGCCCGGCACTTTCTTGGCGTTTGTCGGGCTGTGGGCCATTCCGTTCTTGCGCGACATCCACGGCTTGGGGCGTTCCACCGCGTCGCTGTACACCTCCTTGGCGCTGGCCGGCTTCGCCTGCGGGGCGCTGTTCCACGGCTGGTGTTCCGACCGGTTGGGCCGGCGCAAACCGCTGTTGGTGGGCGGCTGCCTGCTGTACGCGGCGGCGTGGCTGGGCATCGTATATGCCGGCTGGACGCCCGGCCCGTCAGGAAGCGCGTGGTTTCTGTTGATGGGCTTTAGCGGCGGATCGTTCGTGCTGACCTACGCCGGAGCCAAGGAAGTCGCCGCTCCCGCGCTGTCGGGCATGGCCATCGCCTTGGTGAACACCGGGATTTTCCTCGGCGCGGCGCTGATTCAACCGCTGTTTGGCTGGATCATGGATCTTAGCTGGAGCGGCGCGCTGGCGAACGGGGTGCGCGCTTACGGCTTTGCGGATTACCGCGCCGGCTTTTATTTGATGCTCGGCGGCGTGACGTTATCCGTCGCTGCTTCCCTGTTCTTTCACGAAACCCGCTGCCGCAACATCACCCTGGCGGAGGGCGAGCCGCATTGAGCTCAACTGAGCAGTTCGTCGCGGTCGGCGAACAGCGCGAGCGCTTCGGGATTGGCCAGCGCCTCGATGTTCTTGACCGGCCGGCCGTGAACGATGTCGCGCACCGCCAGTTCGACGATCTTGCCGCTTTTGGTGCGCGGGATGTCGGTCACTTGCAACACCTTGGCCGGAACGTGGCGCGGGCTGGCGTGCTCGCGGATCAACCCCTTGATCCGGGCGGCGAGCGCATCGTCCAGCAACAGGCCGCCTTGCAATTTCACGAATAAAACGACCCGCACGTCGCCTTCCCACTCCTGGCCGATCACGATGGCTTCAAGCACCTCAGCCAGTTTTTCCACCTGCCGGTAAATCTCGGCGGTGCCGATGCGCACCCCGCCCGGATTGAGGGTCGCGTCCGAGCGACCGTGGATGATCAGGCCATCGTGTTCGGTGATCTCGCAAAAATCGCCGTGATGCCAGACGCCGGGGAAGCGCTCGAAATACGCGGCGCGGTATTTCTTGCCCTCGGGATCGTTCCAAAAACCCACCGGCATCGAGGGAAACGGTCGGGTACAGACCAATTCGCCCTTCTCGCCCCGCACCGGTTGGCCCCGATCATTCCAGACATCGACCGCCAACCCCAAGCCCTTGCATTGAATCTCGCCGCGCCAGACCGGCAACAGCGGATTGCCCAGCACGAAACAGGACAACAGGTCGGTGCCGCCGGAAATGGACGCCAGTTGGAGGTCGGGCTTGATGTGCGCGTATACCTCGTCGAAGCGCTCGGGCGCCAGCGGGCTGCCGGTCGAGGTCATCACCCGCAGCGCGCCTAGATCGTACTCCTCCTTGGGTTTCAGGCCGGTTTTCATCAAAGCGTCGAGGTATTTGGCCGAGGTGCCGAAATGGCTCATCCGCTCGGCTTGGGCGTAGTCCCAAAGAATCCGGCCGCCGTTGACGAAGGGGTTGCCGTCGTACAACAGCAGCGTCGCGCCGGAGGCCAGCCCGGAGGCCAGCCAGTTCCACATCATCCAGCCGCAGGTGGTGAAGTAGAACAGGCGGTCGCCCTCGCGGACATCGGTGTGCAGTTGGTGTTCCTTGAGATGCTGCAACAGCGTGCCGCCGACGCCGTGGACGATACATTTGGGCACGCCGGTCGTCCCCGACGAATACATGATATAGAGCGGATGATCGAACGGCAGCGGCGCGAAGTCCGGCTCCGCCGCCGGGTGAGGCGCGATGAAGCGGGCGTGAGAAACGCCTCCCGGCAACCGCGCCGCGAGCGCGTCCGTCTCCTCGCCCAAGTAAGGCACCAGGACCGTCCGCCGCGCGCTCGGCAGTTGCGGGAGCAATGCGGCCAGCTTGGCTTCAATATCGATGGCCTTGCCGTTGTACCAATAACCGTCGGACGCGATCAACACCTTGGGCTGGGTCTGACCGAAGCGATCGAGCACGCCCTGAACCCCGAAATCCGGGGAGGCGCTGGTAAACACCGCGCCGATGCTGGCGGCCGCCAGCATCGCCACCACCGTTTCCGGCAGATTCGGTAAATAGGCGGCCACGCGATCCCCGGCCACCACACCCTCCGCCTTCAACGCCGCCGCGAATCGGGCGACCTGGCGGCGCAATTCGGCCCGCGAAACCGTCCGCTTGAGCTGATCCTCGCCCCAAAACACCAAAGCCTCGGGATTATTGCTGTCTTGCAACAGATTTTCGGCGAAATTGAGGCGAGCCGCCGGAAACCAGCGCGCGCCGGGCATCCGTTCGGGATCGACCAACACTGGTCCGGCCCCGCGCTCGCCCATCACGCCGCAGAACTCCCAAATCGCGGTCCAGAATAATGCGGGCTGTTCGACCGACCAGTCGTGCAAAGCGGTATAAGACTCCAGCGCCCGACCGGAAATCGTACGCGCGCGGTCGATAAAGCCGGCCATGCGCGTGGTCGCGCTCCAGGCGGGATCGGGAGTCCACAGCGGCCGGTCGGAGGATACGGCGGAGTTCATCGGGGTCTCCTCAAAACGATGGCGTTGGCGAATGCGGCGGCGGGCGAGCGCCGATCTTGGCCAGGCTCACCTTCGAGGCCGGCCGCCGCTCCAGCACCTCGTTGATCCACGCGGCGCAGTCGATCAACCCATCGAGATCGACTCCGGTTTCGATGCCCAGTCCGGCCAACAGATAAACGACATCCTCGGTGGCGACATTGCCGGACGCGCCCTTGGCGTAAGGGCAGCCGCCCAGTCCGGCGACCGAGGCGTCGAACACTTGAACGCCGCATTGCAGCGAGGCGTAAATATTGGCGATCGCCATGCCGTAGGTATCGTGATAGTGACCGGCGAGGCAATCGAGCGGGACGCGGGCGGCGACCGCCTCGATCATGCGCTTGGCGGCTTCCGGCGTTCCGACGCCGATGGTGTCGCCCAAACTGATCTCGTAACAGCCCAAGTCGGCCAGCGCGCCGGCCACTCGGGCGACCGCTGCCGGCGCAATCGCGCCTTCATAGGGGCAACCGAGCACGCACGACACGTAGCCGCGCACCCGAATCCCGTATTGCCGCGCCGCCGCCAGCACCGGCTCGAACCGCGCCAGCGATTCCGCCACCGAACAATTGATGTTCTTTTGCGAGAAGGTCTCGGAGGCCGAACCGAACACCGCAACTTCCCGCGCGCCCGCCGCCACGGCGGCGTTGAAGCCTTGCATGTTGGGCGCGAGCGCCGGATAGGCGACATCGGGCAGACGCTGGATGGCGGCGAGCACCGCCGCGCTGTCCGCCATCTGCGGCACCCACTTCGGCGAGACGAAAGAGGCGGCTTCGATGACTTTCAAACCGGTCCGCCCGAGCCGGTCGACCAGCGCCGCCTTGGTGGCGACATCGAGGATTTTCGGCTCGTTTTGCAGGCCGTCGCGGGGCCCGACTTCGACGATCTTGACGCGGCTAGGTAAAAGCATGAACGAGCGGTCCGAGCGTTGGTTGGCCGGTCAGGCGGCCGCCGGTTCGAATTCGATCAATTCAGCCCCATCGCTGACTTGATCGCCGACCGCGAAGTGAAACGACTTGACCGTGCCATCGGCCGGCGCGGTCAGGGTGTGTTCCATCTTCATGGCTTCCAAAATCAGCAGCGGCGCGCCTTTCTTGACCGAAGCGCCGACCGGAACCAGCAGCGCGATCACGTTGCCGGGCATCGGCGCGAGCAATCCGCCCTCGGGTCCGCCGCCTTCGCCGCCGTAATATAAAGGATCGATCCGGGCCAGAGGCCAGCTCCGCCCCTGTAAGAATACATAGCGCCGCTCGCCGGCGACCACCACGGCGGCGTTCGAGCGCAAGCCGCCCAAATCCACCCGCAAGCTGGCGTCCGGCCCCAACTCGCCCCGGACCCAGGATTCTTGACCGTCGAACTCCAAGGCGTAACCGCCTTCCGCGTAGCGCACCCGCACCGCTTTTTCCAATTCGCCGGCGCGGAACAGCAACCGCCGTTCGGCGTGAGAATTGAGCCGCCATCCATCGCGGCGGTGCCAGGGCGAGAGCGGATCGGTATGGCCCGCCGCCTCCGCGCCCGCCCGCGCCTCCTCGCGCAACAGCGTGGCGAGGGCGGCGACCAGAAACACCTCGCGGGGGATAGGCGCGTCGGTCGCGAACAGAAAATCGCGCTCGCGTTCGATCAGGCCGGTGTCCAGCTCCGCGCGCGAGAACGCGGGCGAGGCCACCAGACGCGACAAAAACTCGACGTTATTGGCCACGCCCACGATGCGATACTGGGCCAGCGCTTGCAGCATCCGCGCCAGCGCCTGTTCGCGGTTGGCGTCCCAGACGATCAGCTTGGCGATCATCGGATCGTAGAACGGACTGATCGCATCGCCCTGCTCGACTCCGGTATCCACCCGAACGTGGAGGTTCTCTTCCGGCGGCGCGAGGTGCACCAAGGTTCCGGTCGAGGGCAAGAACCCCTTGGCCGGATCTTCGGCGTAAATCCGGGCTTCCAGCGCGTGTCCGTGAATTTCGAGCTGTTTTTGCGACAGCGGCAGCGGCTCGCCGGCGGCGACCCGCAGTTGCCATTCGACCAGATCGAGGCCGGTGATCATTTCGGTGATCGGATGCTCGACCTGGAGCCGGGTGTTCATTTCCATGAAGTAAAACGCGCCGTCCGGGCTGACGATGAATTCCACCGTGCCCGCGCCGACGTAACCGACCGCCCGAGCCGCCGCCAGCGCCGTCTGCCCCATCGCCGAGCGGCGTTCGGGGGTCATGCCGGGCGCGGGCGCTTCTTCCAGCACTTTCTGATGGCGGCGTTGCACCGAGCAATCGCGCTCGAACAAATACACCAAATGCCCGTGACGGTCGCCGAAAATCTGGATTTCGATGTGGCGCGGCTGGGTCAGGTATTTTTCCAGCAACACCCGCTCGTCACCGAAAGCGGATTGCGCCTCCCGCCGGCAGGACGCCAGCGCCGCGTCGAAGTCCCCGGCGCGCTCCACCACCCGCATCCCCTTGCCGCCGCCGCCGGCGCTGGCCTTGATCAACACCGGATAGCCGATCCGTTCGGCTTGTTCGCGCAAAAAGTCTGGCTCCTGGCGCTCGCCGTGATAGCCGGGCGTCAGCGGGATGCCGGCCTGCTCCAGTAAGGTTTTGGCGGCGCTTTTGGAGCCCATCGCGCGCATCGCCTCGGGCGATGGCCCGACGAAGACGATGCCGGCGGCGGCGCAGGCTTCGGCGAATTCCGGATTTTCAGACAAAAAGCCGCTGCCCGGATGGATCGCTTGCGCGCCAGTCTGGCGGGCGGCGGCGATCAGGGTGTCCATCGCCAGATAGCTGTCGCGGGCTGGAGCCGGCCCGATCCATACCGCCTCGTCGGCCAAGCGGACGTGCCGCGCCTCGGCGTCCGCCTCGGAATAAACCGCCACGGTCGCGATGCCGAGACGGCGGGCGGTCTTGATGACCCGGCAGGCGATTTCGCCGCGGTTGGCGATCAGGATTTTCTGAAACATTCTCCCTCCGTCTCAACGTCCGTCCGAGGCGCATTCGAGCCAGCCGGGCGGGCGCTTTTCCAGAAAAGCGGCTAAACCCTCGGCGGCTTGCGGCGTGGCGCGCTGTTCGGCGATGCGCCGGGCGGTTTCCTCCACCAACCCGCCGTCGATCGCGCGGTTGGCCACCGCGCGGATCAGATCTTTGGAGGCCGCCAGCGCTTCGGGGCCGCCTTGCAACAGCTCGTGCGCCAAACGCGCGATGCGGGCGTCCAGGCGTTCCGGCGCGACCACCTCGTGCGCCAAGCCCAAGTCGCGGGCGCGGGCGGCGTCGATCCGCTCCGCCGTCAGAAAATAGCGGTAGGCTTGCCGCGCGCCGATGGCGCGGATCACATAAGGGCTGATGGTGGCGGGAACCAAGCCGAAACGGACCTCGGAGGTGGCGAACACCGCGCCCGTCGCGGCGACGCACAGATCGCAGGCCGCCGCCAGCCCGAGCCCGCCGCCGAGCGCCGCGCCGTGCACCCGCGCCAGCGTCGGCTTGGACAGTTCGGCCAGCGCCCGCAACATTTCGGCCAGCCGGCGCGCGTCCGCGCGATTGGCCTCGACCGAGGCTTGCCCGGCCGCTTTCATCCAGTTCAAATCCGCGCCGGCCGAAAAGCTTTTGCCCCGGCCGGCCAGGATCACCACCCGCGTCGCGGCCTCGGCGTCGAGCTCGCGACAGGATTCAGCCAAGTCGGCGATCAATTGGGCGTTGAAGGCGTTGTGCACCTCGGGACGGTTCATCCAAATCGTGGCGATTGCGCCGTCGCGCTGGATTTCGAGAGTGTGATACATAATAAGGTGAATTTACATCCTAAACAGGCCGAACCGGGTCGGCGCGATGGGCGCGTTGAGCGCGGCGGATAACGACAGTCCGAGAATCCGCCGGCTTTGCGCGGGATCGACCACGCCGTCGTCCCACAGCCGGGCGGTGGCGTAATACGGATGGCCCTGCTCCTCGTATTGGGCGCGGATCGGCGCTTTGAAGGCTTCTTCGTCGTCCTTGCTCCACGCGCCGCCGCCGGCTTCGATGCCGTCGCGGCGCACCGTCGCCAGCACGCTGGCCGCCTGTTCGCCCCCCATCACCGAAATCCGGCTGTTGGGCCACATCCACAGAAAGCGCGGCGAATAAGCCCGCCCGCACATGCCGTAGTTGCCCGCGCCGAAGCTGCCGCCGATCAGCAGGGTGATCTTGGGCACCTGGACGGTGGATACGGCGGTGACCATCTTGGCCCCATCCTTGGCGATGCCGCCGTTTTCGTATTTGCGCCCGACCATGAAGCCGGTAATGTTTTGCAGAAACAGCAAGGGAATTCCGCGCTGGCCGCACAGTTCGATGAAATGCGCGCCCTTCTGGGCGGATTCGGAGAACAGAATCCCGTTGTTGGCGACGACGCCCACCGGATAGCCGTACAGTTGCGAAAAGCCGGTGATGAGCGTGTTGCCGTAGCGGCTCTTGAATTCGTCGAAGCGCGAACCGTCCACGATCCGGGCGATGATTTCCCGCACGTCGTAAGGCTTGCGGGTGTCGGCGGGCAGGATGCCGTAAATGTCTTCCGGGTCGTAGAGCGGCTCCTCGCCGTACCCCAACGCCAGAGTCACCGGCTTGACCCGGTTGAGATTGGCGAGAATCCGCCGGGCGATGTAAAGGGCGTGGGCGTCGTTTTCCGCCAGATGGTCGACCACCCCGGAGATGCGGGCGTGCACATCGCCGCCGCCCAACTCCTCGGCGGTCACCACCTCGCCGGTGGCGGCTTTGACCAGCGGCGGGCCGCCGAGAAAAATGGTGCCCTGATTCCTGACGATCACCGTCTCATCGGACATGGCCGGCACGTACGCGCCGCCGGCGGTGCACGAGCCCATCACCACCGCGATCTGGGCGATGCCTTGCGCCGACAGGTTGGCTTGATTGTAGAAAATCCGGCCGAAGTGCTCCCGGTCGGGAAACACTTCATCCTGCTTGGGCAAGAAAGCGCCGCCCGAATCCACCAGATACACGCACGGCAGCCGGTTTTGCTCGGCGATTTCCTGGGCGCGCAGGTGTTTCTTGACCGTCATCGGGTAGTAGGTGCCGCCTTTCACCGTGGCGTCGTTGGCCACGATCATGCACTCGCCGCCCTGCACCCGGCCGATGCCGGTGATGAGGCCCGCCGCCGGGGCGTCGTTGTCGTACAGGCCATAGGCCGCCAGTTGGCCGATTTCGAGGAAAGGCGCGCCGGGGTCGATCAGGTGGTTGACCCGCTCCCTCGGCAGCAATTTGCCGCGGGCCAAATGCTTCTGGCGGGCCGCCTCGCTGCCGCCGGCCGCCACTTCGGCGACCTTGGCGCGCAGGTCGGCGACCAGCGCCCGCATGGCTTGCGCGTTGGCCTTGAATTCGGCCGAACGATTGTCGATCCGGGTTTTGATGACGCTCATCAGGCGCTCTCGGCGAACAGTTCCCGTCCGATCAACATCCGGCGGATTTCTGAAGTGCCCGCGCCGATTTCGTAGAGCTTGGCGTCCCGCCACAACCGGCCGGTGGGAAATTCGTTGTTGTAACCGTTGCCGCCCAAGGCTTGAATCGCCTCCCCCGCCATCCAGGTCGCCTTCTCCGAGGCGTAGAGGATGGCCCCGGCGGCGTCCTTGCGCAACACGCGGGCGTGATCGCCCCGGTCGCAGGCCCGGCCGACCGCATAGACGTAGGCGCGGCACGCCTGCCAAGTCGTGTACATGTCGGCCAGCTTGCCTTGCATCAGCTGGAATTCGCCGATGGGCGTGTCGAACTGCTTGCGGTCGTGCAGGTAGGGCGTCACCACGTCCATGCAGGCCGCCATGATGCCGAGCGGGCCGCCCGCCAGCACGGCGCGTTCGTAATCCAACCCGGACATCAACACCTTGACGCCGTTGCCGACTCCGCCCAGCACGTTATCCTCGGGCACCTCGCAGTCGTCGAAAAATAAAGGATAGGTGTTGGAGCCGCGCATCCCCAGTTTGTCCAGATGGCCGCCGCAGCTGAAGCCGCCGAAGCCTTTCTCGACGATGAACGCGGTCAGCCCGCGCGGGCCGGCGTTGAGGTCGGTCTTGGCGTAGATCACCAGCGTATCGGCGTCGCCGCCGTTGGTGATCCACATCTTGCTGCCGTTTAAAACGTAGCGATCCCCTCTTTTATCCGCGCGCAGCTTCATCGACACCACATCGGAACCCGAATTGGGTTCGGTCATGGCCAGCGCGCCGACATGCTCCCCCGACACCAGCTTGGGTAAGTACCTCGCTTTTTGGTCGGCGTTGCCGTTGCGGTGGATCTGATTGACGCACAGATTCGAATGCGCGCCGTAGGACAAGCCGACCGAAGCCGAGGCGCGCGACAGCTCCTCCATCACGATGATGTGCGCCAGATAGCCCATGGCGACGCCGCCGTAGTCCTCGCCGACGGTCATGCCGAGCAGCCCCAGCTCGCCAAACTGCCGCCACAGCTTGGCGGGAAACAGGTTGTCCCGATCGATTTGAGCGGCCCAAGGGGCGATTTCTTTCTTGGCGAAGGCGGATACCGTATCGCGCAACATGTCGAGGGTTTCGCCCCCGTCGAAATTCAGGCTATGGAAGGACATTTCGTCTCCTGATGGGCGTTAACCGCCCTGTCGGCGCTGCCGCACCCCGGTCAAACCGCATAAAATTCAATCCTCAGATTAAAGATACTGCCTTTTTACAAAAAAGTGAACACAAATTCAAAAATTGAGGTTATACTCATTTCATGGTCTACCGACGTTCGCCCTTGATGGAGGAAAGGCTGGCCAACAACCGGGATCGCATTTTGCTGGCGACCCGCAAGCTGGTCGCGGAAGGCGGCTTTCGGGAAGCGCAAATCGCGGCGGTGGCGGCGCTGGCCGGCATGTCCACCGGCATGATTTACCGCTACTTCCCCTCCAAGGCCGAGCTGTTCGTGGAAGTCTTGGGCGACGCGGTCGGCGCGGAGATCGAAATTTTGCGCGAGATCGCCGAAGGTCCCGGATCGGCCGGCGAACGGTTGCACGCCGCGCTGACCTGTTTTGTCCGCCGCGCCCTGCGCGGGCCGAACCTCGCCTATGCTTTTATTACCGAGCCGGTCGACCCGGAGGTGGACACCGCCCGGATTCGCTACCGCAAGAAGTTCGGCGATGTGTTCAAGGCGATCCTGATCGACGGCATCGAAAAAGGAGAATTCCCCGATCAGGACGTGGACGCGAGCGCGGCCTGCATCGTGGGCGCGTTCACCGAGGCGCTGGTCGGCCCCATCGGTCCGACCACCCGCAACACCCACGACCAGCAACGGCTGGCCGAGAGCATTCGAAGCTTCTGCTTGCGGGCGGTCGGCGGCGCTTCCAGCTGAGGGAGCAGTTTTTGATGGTTTGATTTTCGGTTCCGACGGGACGTTTCTCCAGCGCCGGCAGCGGCTGGAACCGAAAAATCTTTCCCAGTTTTTATCACGATTAGAACGATAAAACACACCACCCAAGGCTCGAAGCCGGTTGCTGGGAACCGGACTCGGCGGGAGAAGAGGATGCCGTTAGAGACGACTGCCGGAGGTTCTGAGCGGTTGCAGACCTTTCCGCGCCTGCTGTTCCACCACGCCCGAACGCGCGGGTCCGCCCCCGCCATCCGCGAGAAGGATCTCGGCATTTGGCAAACCTGGAGCTGGACCGGCGTCGCCGAACGGGTGCGCGCGCTGGCGTGCGGCTTGGCGGCGCTGGGCTTCAAGCGCGGCGACAACCTCGCCATCATCGGCGACAACCGCCCGCATCTCTACATGATGATGAGCGCCGCGCAATGCCTGGGCGGCGTGCCGGTGCCGCTGTATCAGGACGCGGTGGCGGCGGAAATGCTGTTCGTGCTGAACGACGCCGCCATCCGTTTCGCGGCGGTCGAGGATCAGGAGCAGGTCGATAAGCTGTTGGAAATCCGCGAGCAGGCCCCGCAGTTGGAGCACATCATCTACGACGACCCGCGCGGGATGCGCCATTACAACCAGCCCTTTATCCACGACATTCACGCCCTGATGGAAATGGGACGGATTCACGACCGCAACCACCCCGATTTTCTCGACGCCGAAATCGAGCAGGGCCAGGGCAATGATGTGTCGGTGATGCTCTACACCTCCGGCACCACCGGCCAGCCCAAGGGCGTCTGTCAAACCCATGGCGCGTTCATCGCCGCCGCGCGCGGCAGCATGGAAACCGACCGGCTGGAACCTGCGGGCGATATTCTGTCCTACCTGCCGATGGCTTGGGTGGGCGATCACCTGTTTTCCTTCGCCCAGGCGCTGGTGGTGGGCTTTACCATCAACTGCCCGGAATCCAGCGACACGGTGACCACCGATCTGCGGGAAATCGGGCCGACCTATTATTTTGCCCCGCCGAGGGTGTTCGAGAGTCTGCTGACCTCGATCATGATCCGGATGGAAGACGCGGGCGCGCTGAAGCGGCGGCTGTTCCACTACTTTCTAGGGGTGGCCAAACGCTGCGGCGCGGATTTGCTGGACGGCAAGCCGGTCGGCCTGGGCGAGCGCCTGCGGTACGGGTTGGGCAATCTGCTGGTGTACGGCCCGCTGCGCAACGTGCTCGGCATGAGCCATATCCGGGTCGCCTACACCGCAGGAGCCGCCATCGGCCCCGATCTGTTCCGCTTCTATCGCTCCATCGGCATCAACCTCAAGCAGTTCTACGGCCAGACCGAAACCTGCGCCTACGTCTGCCTGCAACCGGATCGCGCCATCAAATTCGATTCGGTAGGGCCTGCCGCGCCGGGCGTGGAGATCAAGATCGCCGACAACGGCGAGGTGCTGGTCAAGGGGCCGATGCTGCTCAAGGAATACTACCAGCGCCCCGACGCCACCGCCGAATCGCTCAACGCCGACGGCTATTTCATGACCGGCGACGCCGGATTTCTCGATGCCGACGGCCATTTAAAGATCATCGACCGGGCCAAGGATGTCGGCAAGCTGGCCAACGGCGCGATGTTCGCGCCCAACTACATCGAAAACAAACTCAAGTTTTTCCAGCACATCAAGGAAGCGGTCTGCTTCGGCCACGACCGGGCGATGGTGTGCGCCTTCATCAACATCGATGTCGGCGCGGTCGGCAACTGGGCCGAGCGGCGCAACATCGCCTATTCCGGCTACACCGATCTGGCGGCGAAACCGGACGTGTACGAACTGATCCGCGAGTGCGTGGAGCAGGTCAACGCCGCCCTGATTCAGGATGCGATGGTGGCGGATTCGCAGATTCACCGTTTCCTGATCCTCCACAAGGAACTCGACCCCGACGACGACGAACTGACCCGCACCCGCAAGGTGCGCCGCAACTTCGTCGCCAAGAAATACGAGGTGCTGATCGAGGCGCTCTACAGCGGCAAGGCCAGCCAGTTCATCACCACCGAGGTCAAATTCGAGGACGGGCGGCGCGGCCAAGTGTCCGCCGATCTGAAGATTGTGGACGCCAAGACCTTTCCAACGATGCAGAAGGCGGCCTGAACGATGAGTAGAACCATCGGCGAGGTCATCCTTGACCTGCAAAACATCTCCTTGCGCTTCGGCGGGGTAAAGGCGCTCACCGACATTTCCTTCGATGTCCGCGAGCACGAAATCCGCGCCATCATCGGCCCCAACGGCGCGGGTAAAAGCTCGATGCTCAACGTGATCAACGGAGTTTATCACCCGCAGGAAGGCGCGATTATCTTTCACGGCCAAGAACGCAAAAAGATGGAGCCGCACCGGGCGGCGACCCAGGGCATCGCCCGCACCTTTCAGAATATCGCGCTGTTCAAGGGCATGACCGTGCTCGACAACATCATGACCGGGCGGATCACCCGAATGAAAGCCAGCTTTCTGGAACACGCGCTGTGGCTGGGCCGGGCCAAACGGGAAGAACTGGAGCATCGCCAGAAAGTCGAGGAAGTGATCGATTTTCTGGAAATCCAGCACATCCGCAAAACGCCGGTCAGCCGCCTGCCCTACGGCCTGCAAAAACGGGTGGAACTGGGCCGGGCTCTGGCGGCGGAACCGTCGATGCTGCTGCTCGACGAGCCGATGGCCGGGATGAACGTCGAGGAAAAACAGGACATGTGCCGCTTCATTCTCGATGTCAACGACCAGATCGGCACCACCATCGTGCTGATCGAGCACGACATGGGGGTGGTGATGGACATTTCCGACCGGGTGGTGGTGCTGGATTACGGCAAAAAAATCGGCGACGGCGCGCCGGATGAGGTGAAGAACAATCCCGAAGTCATCAAAGCTTATTTGGGCGGAGGGCATTAATTAAATGAACGGGAGCCATATCAAATATCAATTGAATACAGGCAGCGTCCTCCTTACCACCGTTTTTTGGCAGAAAACAAATGCAAGCCGATTAAAATCTCTAATTCAAAGATTTGCAACAAGAGAGCGCAATTGCTTTGCTAAGGCAAAACCAAGTTTTCTTTGGCGAAATCGTCGTCTAGCAGCAGTAACAGTGTTCCGTAAACGATTTGGTCCCGTGCCCGAAATATTTACACGTCACAAATTACCAAAACAAGATTCCTATTATATAAAAGACGGTGAATATGTTTGGCGATTACAGAAACCTTCATTGCCTCCGTCTTAATCTTATTCGCCTGAAGCGAGAAAGCTTATGCGCTTTTTTCTAGAAGTTCTGATCAGCGGCCTGCTGTCCGGGGTGATGTATTCACTGGTCGCACTCGGCTTCGTGCTGATCTACAAAGCCTCCGGGGTGTTTAACTTCGCCCAGGGCGCGATGGTGTATCTGGCCGCGCTGGCGGTGGTCGGCTGCATGGAAAAGGGCGCGCCGCTGTGGCTGGCGGTGCTGCTGGCCTTCGGCATCATGACTCTGTTCGGCATCGCCACCGAAAAGTTCGTGCTGCGCAAATTGGTCAACCAGCCGCCTATCGCCCTGTTCATGGCGACCATCGGGCTGGCATTTTTCATCGAGGGTCTCGCGCCGATGGTGTTCGGCAGCGACCCGCGCGCGCTGGACATCGGCATCGTCGATGAACCCATCGAAGCGATCCTGAACGGCTGGGGCATGGTCATTTCCAAGTTCGATCTGGCGGCGGCGGCCATCGCGGCGGTGCTGGTGACCACGCTGGCCTTGTTCTTTCAATACACCCGCATCGGTCGGGCGCTGCGGGCGGTGGCCGACGACCATCAGGCGGCCTTGTCCATCGGCATCCCCTTGCAGCACATTTGGGCCATCGTCTGGGGCGTGGCCGGATTCGTGGCGCTGGTGGCCGGGATGCTGTGGGGGGCGCGCAACGGCGTGCAGTTCGCGCTGACTTTCACCGCGCTCAAGGCGCTGCCGGTGCTGATCATCGGCGGTTTTACCTCGGTGCCAGGAGCCATCGTCGGCGGGTTGATCATCGGCGCGTCGGAAAAGCTGGCCGAGATTTATTTGCCCGCGCTGATGCAATCGGCCTTCGGCGGCAACTTCGGCGGCATCGAGGGCTGGTTCCCCTACGTGCTGGCGCTGGGCTTTCTGCTGGTTCGGCCGGAAGGGCTGTTCGGCGAAAAACATATCGACCGGGTGTGAGGAGAAGCCGCCATGCTCTACCGTGAAGCCGGTCAATTCAAAAGCAGTTACGCCGCCGACCAGCAACTGTTTCCCATCCGACAGGATCGGATCGGGATCATCCTGCTGCTGGCCGTGGCTTTTTTGGTGATTCCCCTGGTCGCGGGCGAATACTGGTTCTCGGCCATTCTGATTCCGTTTTTGATTTTCGCGCTGGCCGCGCTGGGCCTGAATATCCTCACCGGCTACGCCGGACAGTTGTCGCTGGGCTCGGCGGCCTTTATGGCGGTCGGCGCCTATGCCGCCTACAACTTTCAGTTGCGGGTCGAGGGCATCCCGATTCTGTTCAGCTTTATCGGGGCGGGGCTGACGGCGGCGGGCGTGGGAATTTTGTTCGGCCTGCCCAGCCTGTGGATCAAGGGGTTCTATCTGGCGGTGGCGACGCTGGCGGCGCAATTCTTCATCGTCTGGTGCCTGACCAAGTTTCCCTGGTTTTCCAATCACTCGTCCTCGGGAGTGATCTCCGCGCAGAAGGTGGTGATTCTCGGTCATGTCTTTGCCTCGCCGCGCGAGAAATACCTGCTGGTGCTGAGCATCGTCGCCGTGCTGGCGCTGGCGGCCAAAAACATGGCGCGCTCGTCCACCGGCCGGGCCTGGATGGCGGTGCGCGACATGGACGTGGCCGCCGAGGTGATCGGCATCCGGCTGCTGCCGACCAAGCTGCTGGCTTTCGCGGTCAGTTCGTTCTATTGCGGGGTGGCGGGCGCGCTGTACGCCTTCTGCTATCTCGGTTCGGTCGAGCCGGACGGCTTTTCGTTGGACATGTCGTTTCGCATCCTGTTCATGATCATCATCGGCGGGATGGGTTCGATTCTGGGCAGCTTCCTCGGCGCGGCGTTCATTCTGCTGCTGCCGATCTTTCTCGACATCGCTTTGCCGTGGCTGGCCGGGCTGTTTGGCCTGCCGTTTTCCAACGCCACCGTCTCGCACATTCAGATTTTGGTGTTCGGGGCGCTGATCATGTTCTTCCTGATCGTCGAGCCACACGGGCTGGCCCGCTTGTGGCAAATCGGCAAGGAGAAGTTGCGGCTGTGGCCGTTCCCCCATTAAGACCGGCTTTTCATAACGATATTGGAGAAGACACCATCATGTTCGCGTACCGTAAGCCTTTGTTGATGACCGCCGCAGCCTTCGCGATGCTCTCGCAAGTCGCCGCCGCCGAAGAGCAATTTTTCCCGATCGTCTCCTATCGCGTCGGCCCCTACGGCGCGAACGGGCAATCGTTTTACGGCGGCTTCGTCGATTATTTGAATTACGTCAATTTGAAAGACGGCGGCATCAACGGCGTCAAGCTGGCCTGGGAAGAATGCGAGACCGAGTACAACAACGCCAAGGGCGTGGAGTGCTACGAGCGGTTGAAAGCCAAGGCCAAGGTTTCGACCGGCCCGCTGCACGTCATGTCGACCGGCATCTCCTACGCGCTGATCGACAAGACCGCAGAAGACAAGCTGCCGCTGGCGATGATGGGTTACGGCCGCACCGACGCGGTGGACGGCTCGGTGTTCCCCTACGCCTTCCCGCTGGTGACGACCTATCAGATGCAGGCATCCGCCATTATCAAGTTCATCAAGGATAAGGAAAAAGGCAATCTGGACGGCAAAAAGATCGTGTTCCTCTACCACGATTCCGCCTACGGCAAGGAACCCATCGTCGCGCTTCAGGAAGAAGCCAAGCTCAATAAATTCGCGCTGACCCTGATTCCGGTGGCGCATCCCGGCAACGAGCAAAGCGCCCAATGGCTGCAAATCCGCCAGGAAAATCCCGATTACGTGGTTTTCTGGGGTTGGGGGGTGATGAATCAGACCGCGATCAAGGCAGCGCAAAAGGTCGGTTTCGCGCGCGATAAGATGATCGGCTCGT
Source organism: Competibacteraceae bacterium UBA6584 (assembly GCA_002433805.1). Classification (GTDB taxonomy): domain Bacteria; phylum Pseudomonadota; class Gammaproteobacteria; order Competibacterales; family Competibacteraceae; genus Competibacter_A. The sequence goes on from DJIW01000145.1 coordinate 18,567, forward strand.
GGTGGGCTGGTTCCGAGGAAGACACCGTGCCGGCGGGCGACGCCGCCAAGGGTTATATGGCCGCGACCTGGAACGTCGCCGGATCGGATGTCCCGCTGATCGCCGACATCAAAAAAGTGGTGTACGGCGCGGGCAAGGGCAACCTGCAGGATCAAGCCAAGCTCGGCACCATTTTGTACAACCGAGGCGTTTCCGCCGCCGTGTTGTCGGTCGAGGCGCTGCGCGGGGCGCAGGAAAAATACGGCAAGGGCAAGCCGGTCAACGGCGAGCAGGTGCGCTGGGCGATGGAAAACCTCAACATCACCGACGCCCGCCTAAAGGAAATCGGCGCGACCGATCTGCTGCCGCCGATCAAGACCTCCTGCGCCGACCATGAGGGCTCGGGCATGGTGAAAATCCAGCAGTGGGACGGCGCGAAGTGGGTGCCAGTTTCCGGCTGGATCGAAGGCAACAAGGGTCTGATCCACCCGCTGTTTAAGGCGTCGGCCCAGCAATACGCCAAGGAGAAGGGCATCACGCCAAAGGATTGCGCGAAAGAATCCTAATCCACCAATACCGTGGGGCGTTCGCCGCGAGCGCCCCCTTCGACCGAGCCAGCGCCCATGACCGCAGCGACCGCAACGACCGAAGCCGCGCCGACGGCCGAACGCTATCTGACCATCAACAACATCGAAGTGATTTACGACCATGTGATTCTGGTGTTGAAAGGCGTTTCCCTCGACGTGCCCAAGGGCAAAATCGTGGCCCTGCTCGGCGCGAACGGCGCGGGCAAAACCACCACGCTGAAAGCGATTTCCAACCTGCTGCGCGCCGAGCGCGGCGATGTCACCAAGGGTTCGGTGGAGTTCAAGGGCAACCGGGTCGATCAGCTCAGCCCGAACGAGTTGGTCAAGCGCGGGGTGATTCAGGTGATGGAAGGCCGGCATTGCTTCGCCCATCTCACCCTGGAAGAAAACTTGCTGACCGGCGCTTATACCCGCTCGATTTCCCGCGCCGGGCTGAAAGAGGCGCTGGAGAAGGTTTACCACTACTTCCCGCGCCTTAAAACCCGGCGCGGCACCCAAGCGGGCTACACCTCGGGCGGCGAACAGCAGATGTGCGCCATCGGCCGGGCGCTGATGGCCAAGCCGGAAATGATTCTGCTCGACGAGCCGTCGATGGGGCTAGCCCCGCAGATCGTCGAGGAAATTTTCGGCATCGTGAAGGATTTGAATCAAAAGGAAAACGTCAGCTTCCTGCTGGCCGAACAGAATACCCTGATGGCGCTGCGCTACGCCGATTTCGGCTACATCCTGGAAAACGGCCGGGTGGTGATGGAGGGCGACGCCGAGAACCTGCGCACCAACGAGGATGTGAAGGAATTTTATTTGGGGCTGTCCTCGTCCGGTCGCAAATCCTTTAAAGACGTGAAGCACTACCGCCGCCGCAAACGCTGGCTGTCCTGACGCTCCGCCAACCACCGCCAAAGACGATCACCATGACTTATTACGATGCGCTTGAAACTCGCGATCCCGAACAGCGCGAACAGGATTTAATGGCGAAATTGGCCCGCCAGGTGTGTAGAACGACACATGA
>DJIW01000046.1 GCA_002433805.1 Competibacteraceae bacterium UBA6584
TATTAACCCGGCAATTATATATGAGACCGTGCTAAACTGTGGGGCATGAAGAAACGAGATGGGCGGAGTTTATCGTCAGCGGTCCAGGAAGCCTTGCGTTGGCAGGCATTGCGGCTGCGTGAAGAGCGGCAATGGACATGGAAACAGATTGCCGGGGTGGTGGGGGTGCACCTGAGCACGGTGATGCGCTGGAGCCGCTGCGTTGGGCGCGAAGGCGAAGCGGGTTTAAAGGCGAAACCGCGCGGTCGGCGCTACGCCAGCGGTCGGACGCTGACACTGGCGCAGGAGTGGCAGGTTCGATCGATTCTCGTGGACGAAACGCCGCCTCAACGGGGCTTGGGGTTTGCGCTGTGGAACCGGCGGGCGGTCATGGAGCTGATCGAGGCGCTGTTTGGGGTGGCGATGCCGATCCGGACGGTGGGGGACTACCTGTGGCGCTGGGGCTATACCCCGCAACGGCCCCTCAAGCGCGCCCTGGAGCAGCGACCGGCCGAGGTTCAACGGTGGTTGGAGGACACCTATCCTTCGATTCGAGCCCGCGCCAAGGACGAACAGGCGGTGATTTACTGGGGCGATGAAACCGCCGTGGTGGAAGACGGCCATTGGCTGCGGGGCTACGCCCCGGCGGGCAAAACCCCGGTGCTGGCCACCCCCAGTCGCCGGGCGGGACTGGCCATGGTCTCGGCCATCAGCAACCAGGGGCTGGTGCGGTTCCGCTTCATCGAGCAGGCGATGAACGCCGAGTTGCTCATCGAGTTCTTGGGCCAGTTGATCGCGGACAGTCCCCAAAAAGTCTTTCTGATTCTGGACAACCTGAAAGCCCATCACGCCAAGGCTGTGACCCGGTGGGTCGGCGAACACGCCGAACAGATCGAACTCTTTTACCTGCCGCCCTATACCCCGGAGCGCAATCCGACCGAATACCTCAACCGGGATTTCAAAACCCAGTTGCGGTTATCGGCGCGTTCTTCTACACCCCATGCCTTACGGCAAAAAGCCCAGAGCTTCCTGCAATTCCTCATCAACACCCCAGAGCGGGTCAGGGCCTATTTCAACCACCCTGCTGTCCACTGCACGGCTTAATCGCCTATTTGATTGCCGGGTTAATAATAAGCGTTTGCTTTAACTCTCAATCATCCCTATCTTGCTGATTGTTCTAGCAGAAAGCATTTGTTAGTGGTTTTTTATTGTTTTTGAGCGGAATGCGGAGAATTGAAGCACGAGGCGTGATGGAAATGGCGCCGCATCGGAGGCGTGAATTGAGAGGAATCTGTCTGCCTGTCTGGATGACCGGCGTCTGATCGAGCGGCTGGGTCGGTTGCTGGGTCAGCTGAAGGCGGGGTGGCGCGAGCAGCGCCTCAATGCGGTGGCTCGGAATCGCGCGGATCGCCCAGCAGATACCGTCCGCAGAGTTTGTGGAACGCTTCCGAGGTTCTGGGGCCGGCCAGTCCGTCCACCTTGACGAAAATGCCGGGCAGGGTATTCAAAAACCGTTGCAGCGCTTCCACCACTGGTGACGGTTCGCCACGGTCGTAACGGGCCAAGGGCCGGGCCGGCCGCTCGCCGGTAAAGTCGATGACGCCCCGTTCCGCCAGCCGCCGCAGCAGCACCGCCACGCCGCAGCGCTGGGCGACGGCGGTTTCGTTCCAGGTGTCGTCGGCGACGTATTTTCCCTGGCTGTAATGCGTCGAATAATTCCACAAATACGGTGAAAGCACCTCGGGATGATGCAAGCGGTAGCTCCAGCCGCCGTGCGCTTCCAGCAGAAATAACAGGCCGGCGATGCTCCAATCGTCCCACTGATCGAAACGGCGCAGGCGCAACGCATCGACGGCGCTGTCCTCCCAGGCAAACGGCGGTTCGCCTTCCGGCGGCCTGCCGTCCGGCAAATGGCAGGTGCGCTCGGTCAGCGGATCGCCGTTGTGCAAGTGGACCTCGAAATCGCGGCCGGTATCCGCGTAATGCAGCGCCGCCGCCACGAACCAAGGTATCCCGAGCCGTCCGCCGACGGCGCGATAGCGGCCCTGATCGGCCAACAGAGCGTCCGCCAACGCATCGATTTCAGAATCGCGCTCCGGACGGGTCGCGCACTCGGCAAACAAGCGGTCGTACTCGAGTTGCAACGCTTCGTTGAGGACAACGCGGCTCATCGGCGGACATCCCGTAAAGGGAAAGCTGGAGGGCCCATCGGTCTAAAACTACGCGCCAGCGGCGCGCAAGGCCAATTTAACCGCCAGCCAGATGCCGAAAATCAGCAATAAGGTCAAGCCGATGGCGACGATGATGAAATGAGCCGCCCGGCCATGCCGGAAATCGCGCTCTTGGTTGCGCGCGCTTTGCACGCCGAAAAAAGACGCCAGCACGCTGAACACCACATCAAGGGCGCTGGGTTGTCGGGGGGGATTTTGAGGATCGGATGGAGGAGGATTGGAAGGCGTGGTCATCGGCTTTAGGATCGGTTCGAGAAGGTCGGGATGGAATGTTATTCGAAATTTATCGGTCAAACGCACGGGTGAAGAGCCCTAAAATTTTGCTACATTAAACCATCACTGTGCCGATCTGCCACGATGACCGCCAAATTCCCCTTACTGTCAATGGCTTCCCCGGATGAGCTGATCGCTTGGCGGCGCTCGCAACCGATCCGGCGCGATTTATTTTTGGCGCATGTCGCCCGCGTCGTCCGCCGGTTGCCGCCGGTCCGCTTCATCATCAACCTCTGTGAGGACCGTTATTGCTTTTTGGTCGCGTTCGCCGCCGTGGGAGCGAACGGCCAAAGCAATCTGTTACCCTCCAGCCGCGCCGATCTGCACCTGCGGCGGGTGGCGCAGGAGTATCCCGACAGCCGGACGATTGCGGATGACGACATCGAAAGTTGGCTGGACGCGGACGCTGGCGACGCGATTTCGCAAACGGTTCCCGAGTTGGCGGCCGAGCAGGTGATGGCGGTCGCCTTTACCTCCGGCAGCACCGGTCGGGCCAAGCCGAACCTCAAGACCTGGGGTGAATTGATCGGCGGCGCGCGCCAGGCGCAGCGGCGTTTCGGCTTCGATCGCGCCACCGCCATCGTGGCGACCGTGCCGCCCCAACACATGTACGGCTTGGAAACCTCGATCATGGCGCCGTTGGCCAGCGGCGCGCGGGTCCACGGCGGCCGGCCGTTTTTTCCGGAAGACATCCGCGCCGCGCTGGCGGCCGTTCCCGCGCCGCGCGTGCTGGTGACCACGCCCGTACACCTGCAAGCGTGTGTCCAGGCTGGATTGACTTGGCCGCAACCGGCGTTTCTGATCTCGGCCACCGCGCCGCTGTCGAATGCCTTGGCGGCTCAGGCCGAGGCTGCGTTCGACGCGCCGGTGCTGGAAATCTACGGCTGCACCGAAGCTGGTTCCATCGCCAGCCGCCGTACCCTGGACGGCGACCGCTGGCGGCTCTACGACGGTTTCGAACTGGGCGACGGCTCGCTTTCCGGGGCGCATCTGCCGGAGCCGGCGCCGTTGAACGATATCGTCGAGCCATGCGGCGATTCGGAATTCAAGCTGCTGGGCCGGCGGGAAGATGTGATCAATGTCGCCGGCAAACGGACCTCGCTCGGCTATCTCAACCACCAGCTCAACGATATTGACGGCGTGATCGAGGGCGTTTTTCTGGCGCCGGAAGCGGGCGAGGCCGAGATCGCCCGGCTGGCGGCGCTGGTGGTCGCGCCCGGCTTGAGCAAGCGCCAGCTGCTCGCCACCCTGGCCCGGCGGCTCGATCCGGTGTTTTTGCCGCGCCCGCTGGTCAAAGTCGACGCCCTGCCGCGCAACGAAACCGGCAAGCCGACGCGGGAGGCGTTGCTGGCGCTGTTAGACCGGCCTCAGCCTGTGGCGACTGACGCTCATGAGCGTTGAGCGATTCTTTTCAATCGCCGCTGACCATCCCAGTTTGGCCGGGCATTTCCCCGGCGATCCCATCGTTCCCGGCGTGGTGCTGTTGGACGCGGTGCTGCGGGCCTTCAAGGCCGAACACCCCGACCAGAAGTTGAACGGAATGCCGGTGGTGAAATTCCTGACGCCGTTGCGGCCGGAGCAGCCTTGCACGATTCATTTTCTGAATTCGACCGGCGGCAAGCTGCGCTTCGAATGCCTGCGCGACGATGGCCAGATCGTGGTGCAAGGTCATTTGCGGTGGGCTGGCGCGGACCGCTGACCGATATGGGACGCCGCGGTTTCCCAGGCGCCGGTTCGCGGGAACTGGGGTGCTTTGAGGAGTGGGGTTGATGCCGGTCCGCGCGTTTGCCACCGATTCCGATTTGCGCGCCGAACTGCTGCCCGCTGAATTGCTGCCGCTGTTCGACGGTCGCTTTATCGCTTCATGCGATTTGATCGAGGAGTATGTTTTTCGGCTGGCCCTCAAAGTCGCGCGCGAAACCGGTTTCGACAGGCCGCTGCTTCAAGGCGGCGCGGCGGAGGAGATCGCGCGCCGCGCGGGGCTGGACTCGCTCACCGGAGCGCCGCTGGCCGATTGGTTGTTGCGCCTGTTGGCCGAACGAGGCGTCATCGCCCGAAGCGCCGGCGAACCGAGTGTCTTTCAAGCGCTGGAACCCTTGCCGGACTTGAATCCGACGGAAATCGAACGCGCCCAGGCCGCGCACGATCCCGACGCGCTGCCTTCGTTCCGGTTGGCGGCGCTCGCCGCCGAGGGCTACCCGCCGGTCATGCGCGGCGAGGCGTCGGGAGAAGCTGTTTTGTTCGCCGCCGACCGTATTTCGGCCTGGTCGGAGTATTTTTCCAACCACAATCCGCTCTACGCCATCAGCAATCAAATCGGGGCAAGGGCGGTGCTGGCGCGTTTCACGCATCCGCGCGGGGCGATTCTCGAAATCGGCGGCGGAGCCGGCAGCGGGGCGACGGCTTTGCTGGATCAGTTCGCGGCGGCGGGCGCGACGGCCCGGATCGAGGCTTATCGCTTCACCGAACTGTCGCCGCTGTTTCTGCGGCGCGGCCAGCGGGTGTTGCGATCGCGGCCCGACGCGCCGGGTCGAATCAGCTGCGGGGTGCTCGACATCGACCGGCCTTTCGCCGAGGCCGGCGTGGAACCCGGCAGTTTAGCGGTCGTCTACGGGGTCAACACGCTGCATGTCGCGCGCGATTTGGCCTTCACGCTGGCGGAAATACGAGCCGCGCTCGCGCCGGGCGGACAGGTGATCGCCTCCGAATGCGTGCGACCTTTTTTCGGGCGGACTGTTTATGTCGAATTTATCTTTGCCCTGCTGGACTCTTTTCGCTCCCCGATCCTGCAACCGCCGTGGCGGCCGAACGGCGGGTTTCTGACCCCCGAACAGTGGCTGGCGGCGTTCCGGGCGGCGGGGTTCGCGGAGCCGTTCGTCTGGCCGGACATCCCCCGGATTCGCGAGCGCTATCCGTCCTTGGTCGCGGCCGCCGTGGGCGCGGTCAAACTCTGAGGTTCTTTCGTCTGCGGCAAGCTTGCAACAATTTGAATTGAATGACGATAAGGAGTGATCAATGACTCAATCGCATCAAGGTTCCTGCCACTGTGGCGCGGTGCGTTTTTCCTATCGAGGCGAGAAGATCGAGAGAGGCTTGCGTTGCAATTGTTCGCTGTGCGTTCGCAAGGGGGCGATAATGTCAGCGGAAATCATCGCTCCGGAAAACTTTAAGATCGAAGCCGGCGAGGAGGCGTTGGGGCTCTATCAATTCGGCTCTAAAGTCGCCAAACACTATTTCTGCAAGCGCTGCGGTATCTACACCTTCCATGAAACCGTTCGAAAGCCCGGTCATTTCCGGGTCAATCTCGGCTGCGTCGATGGCGTCGATCCGTTCGCGCTCGAAGCGGACGTCTTCGATGGCAAGCACTTGTTGTAGGGCGGCGCGGACGGCTTCCGATCAGCTTTGAGCCGCACCGGCCTTGCGCCCGAAATAGGCCCGAAACAGATCGAATTCCACATCGCAACCGGCGTCGGCGAAACCGGCGTCGCGGATCGCCTGGATGATGGCGTCGGGTGGGACACAATTTTCGATGGTGTCCCAGTAATAGCGCATCAGCGTTTGGGTGTCCTGTTGGCCGGTGGTGAGCCGGCTGAGCAGCGGGATCACCCGTCCCATATAGAATTTGATGACGCCTCGCTTCAAAGGAGTGGCGGGTCGGGCGATTTCCAGAATCAGCAACACGCCGCCCGGCCGCAGCGCGCGATGAAATTCTCGAAAGGTCGTGTTGAGATCGGCGACATGGCGCAGGGCGTAGCCCATGCTGACCATATCGCAGCACGCATCGGCGACCGGCAGCTGTTCCATCAGCCCTTGCATCAGCGGGATGTTTAAAAGCCGTTTCACCTCGGCCAGCATACCCGCGCTCACATCCAGGCCGATCACCGCTTGCGGGTCGCCGGCGATCGCCAGGGCCTGTCGGGCCACCAGCCCGGTGCCGGTGGCGACATCCAGCACCGTCATGCCGGGCCGCAGACCGGCGCGTTCGAGCGCTCGCCGGCGGTACCAATTGCCCGACCCGAACGACATCAGCTGGCAGATCCGGTCGTAGTGGCGGGCGGTGCGGTCGAACAGCCCGCGCACGAACGCCGGCCGTTGCGCCAAGTCGGGGTAATAATCCGGCAAGGTCGGATGCGGTTCGAGCGGTTTTTCCGGTCTCAAGAGTGCGGTCCTAAAGGTGGCGGGCGGCAAACTCGGTCGCCAGCCCTTCGATTTCAATCAACAGTTCTCGCCGGCAGATGTCGGCGCGCAGGAACAGCAGCGGAATGTTATCGCCGAAGGTCCGGGCGATCCGCACGCGCAAAGGCGCGGGGTCGAGGTCGGATCGGACATAGATTTTGAGCAGCGCCAGCGCCAGCGGACGGGCCGCGCGCCGGTTGGCTTCGCCCAGCAAGGCTTCCAAATTGGCGAGCGTTTCCTCCAATTGCGCGGCGAGTTCGTGATGCACGCTGGCGTGGCCGACGATGCTGGCGGTGCCGGAAATATACAGATGCTCGCGGCCCTCGCCCCAGGACTTCAAGATGGCGCGCGAAAATGACGGACTGCGCCGGCCGTATTGGCGTGGGTAGTGAAACGCGCTGACCTGGCGCGGGTTTTCGATCTGCGCCCCCGGTTCGCGGGCGGCCAAGCCGTAGAGTTGCAAATCGCCCGCGCGGGTTCCGATGGCCGAGGCGGCCGGCAGCCGCGTTTCGAATTCCGCCAGCTCCGCCGCCAGCGCCTGATGCCGGCCCGCGCAAAACGCCCGATAGCGTTCCAGGCCATCGCACTCCTGGTTGATCCGGGGAAAGTAATTCCAGAGGCGCAAGAGGTGCGGATAACCCAAGGCGCGGGCCTTGGCGAACAGCCGCCGGTAGAGCACGGCGGTCAGCGGTTGCAGCGCGTCCGGCGCGTATTCGTCGAGCCGGGCGTGCAGGAATAGCACATCGCCGTCCCCGGCGTGGTAAATGCCTTCGCTGCAACCGGCGCGCGCCGCCCGCGCGCCCAGCCAGACTTCGGCGGTCGCGGCGGAGCCTAATTCCGCAAGATCGACGGTGCAAATCCGCCGATCCGTTGCGGTTGGAGGGGTTTGATCGAACCGGACCAGCGCCAGCAGCCGTTCGTCGTTCAGCCAGTCGCCGCAATCGGCGGCGTTGCGGTAACAAACGGTAAACAGGCTCATGTCAGGCCGCGCCGGCGGGCGCATCGCCCGACTCCCACCGACGAATGATGTCGGCCACGACTGGCGGAGGAGGGTTTTAACGGCCTCGATTCGGGCGGGTACAGGTTATTTTTAACGGGCATGATATAGTTTATCAACGCCCGCGCGGACCGTGATAGCACCGCGATCCAAAACGCTCATCGAAATCACCTTACACTCCCACGAGGTCATCAATGCAACCGCTTTCGCCGTTCGAGTTGGAGGTGGCTCGACTGCTGGTCGATACCCTGCATCTGGAAGATGTCAAACCGGAAGAGATCGCTCCGGAGGAGCCGTTGTTCGGCGAGGGCCTGGGTTTGGATTCCATCGACGCTTTGGAGCTGGCGCTGGCGATTTCCAAGACCTACGGTTTTCAATTGCGTTCGGACGATAAGGAAAACCGGCGGGTGTTCGCCTCGCTGCGCGCCTTGAGCCAACATATCCAGCAACAGCGAGTCCTTTGACCGCGCGGTCGTCCCAGTCTGGCGGACTCCGATCCGTGAGCCGGAATTGGGCGCGGTTGCCGGAGCGCGGATCGCCGCTGGCGCTGTGGTTGATCCGGTCGATTGCGCTATATCTCGGCCGGCCCGTCGCCCGGCTGCTGCTGTATCCCATCACCCTCTATTTTCTGATCGCCGCCGGCGACGCCCGCCGGAGTTCGCGGCGCTATCTGCGCCGGGCGCTCGGTCGGGAACCGGGTTGGCCGCAGCTGTTTCGCCACATCCACTGGTTTTCGGCCACCATCCTGGACCGGGTTTACTTCCTGACCGGACGCTTGGATCATTTTCAAATTGAGATAGTCGGCGGGCAAGCGATTCTGGATCAGCTGCGTTCCGGCCGGGGCTGCATCTTGCTGGGCTCTCATCTGGGCAGCTTTGAGGCCCTGCGCGCGGTCGGCGCGAGCTTGCCCGATTTCCCGATCAAAATTTTGATGAACGTCGAGCACAATCGAGCGCTGACCCGGCTGTTTGAGGCGCTGAATCCGGAACTGGCCCGCGCCATCATTCCCATCGGCCGGCCCGAAACCTTGCTGGCGGTGCAAGAGAGCGTGTCGCGCGGCTGTTTGATCGGGGCGCTGGGCGACCGGGTGGCGCAGGACGATAAAACGGTGCGCTGCCAATTTTTCGGCCGAGAAACCGCATTTCCCATCGGCCCGATCCTGCTGGCGGCGTTGATGGAGTGTCCGGTCGTTTTGTGTTTCGGCTTGTATCGGGGCGGCAATCGCTACGACGTCCACTTTGAAAAGCTGGCCGAAAAGATCGCGCTGGAGCCGCGTCGCCGGCAGGAACAACTCGGGGTTTGGGTCCAGCGCTACGCCGACCGGCTGGAGCATTACGCGCGGCTCGCGCCGTACAATTGGTTCAATTTCTACGATTATTGGTCCGAGGACGCGCCTTGAAATCGGTTGTGCCCTCTAAAGGGTGGTTCGCCCGCCAGCGCGACATCGGCTGGAACGGCGCGGCGATGCTGGTGTTGTCCAATCTGGTGCTGTTGGCGACCGTCGGGTTGAGCGGCCTGTGGCTGTATTATCGGGTCTGGCGGATCGCCCGCGCCGCGCCGGTCGCCGGAATCGAGGGGGATTGGATCGTGGTGCTGGGCGCGCGGTTGATCCGCGACGAAGTGGCCACCGGTTACGCCCGCCGGTTGCGGCGGGCCGCGGCGCTCTATCAAGCCGACCCCCGACGGCGGGTGCTGCTGGTCGGCGGTCCCACCGGCGGCGCGGTCAGCGAAGCCGAACGCGGCCGGGAATTCTTGCAAGCGCTCGGCCTTCCCGAGGCGGCCTTGTTCGTCGAGGATCAATCGCTGAACACGCTCGATAACTTGCGCCGCGCCCGCCAGCTGCGGGCGGAGCTGGGTCATCGGCCCTTCGTGCTGGTGACCAGCCGGCACCATCTGGCCCGCAGCGAAGCGCTGGCGCGCGGCTTGGCCTTGCAGCCCAGGTTGTGCGCCGCCGAGGAGCGGCTCGATTTCAATCCGGCCACTTGCTGGCGGCTCGCGCGGGAAGCGTATTACCTGCACTGGTACGGCGTCGGCAGGGCGTGGTCGCGCTGGACCGGCAACCGCCGCAATCTGGCGCGAATCAGCTAGATGAGCATCTGGATCAGCGGCGTGGGCGTGTGCGCGCCCGGCCTGCCGGATTGGCCGACGGGACGTTCGGTGCTGGCGGGGTTGCAGCCGTACCACGGCGATAAGGTTCCGCATTTCGACCGGGTGCGGCTGCCGCGCAACGAGGCGCGCCGGGCGACGCCGACCGTCCGCTTGGCCCTGCAGGCGGCGGACGAGGCGCTGGACGCCGCCGGCTTGGACGCGAGGCGCTGCGGGGCGGTGTTCGCCTGCGCCGGCGGCAATACCGAGGCTTTGGAGGCGCTGTGTCTGGCGTTGCTCGAACCCGAACCCGCGCTTTCGCCCGGACAATTCAATCACTCGGTGCACAACGCCCCGCTCGGCTATTGGAGCATCGCGACCGGTTCGATGCGCCCGGCGATCAGCGTCGGCGCGTTTGACGCCACCTTCGCCGCCGGACTGCTGGAAGCCGTCGCGCTGGCGCGCCTGGACCGGCAGCCGGTGCTGTTGGTGGCCTACGACACCCCGCCGCCGCCGGCGTTGCGGCCGTTCCGTTCGGTCGCGGTCGCCTTCGGCGCGGCCTTGCTGCTGACGCCGGACCCGGTTGCCGGTAGTATCGCCCGCCTCGGAGAGTTCATAATCCGGCCCGGCGCGGCCGATTCGATGCCGGATGAGACCTTGGAGCAACTGCGGTTGGCTAACCCCGCCGCGCGGGCCTTGCCGCTGTTGCGCCAGCTCGCGGCCGGCGGATCGGCGGTGGTCGCATTGCCCTATCTATCCGACGCCCGACTCGATTTGGACGTGCAAGCCCGGTGATCGACAAAACCGAAATTGAAAGTCTGATCCCGCACAGCGGAACCATGTGCCTGCTGGACACGGTCGCCGCGTGGGACGAACAAGGCATCCGCTGTCTGACTGAAACCCACCGCGATCCGGCTAACCCGCTGCGCTGGCAAGGCCGGCTTTCCGCCGTGCACGCGGTGGAATACGGCGGTCAGGCGGCGGCGGTTCACGGCGCGCTGCGCGCCCGCCAAGCTGGCCAAACCGCGCCGCCGGGCTATCTGGCCGCGCTGCGCGACCTGCGCTGGTTCGCCGATGAACTGGATGGCGTCGCCGGGCCGCTGGAAGTCGCCGCGCGGCTGCTGATGGGCGAGGGCGGTCAATGCATCTATGCGATTCAAACGAGCGCCGCCGGCCGCGTGTTGGCCGAGGCGCGCTTGACCATCGCGCCGCGACCGGTCGCTGGCGAAAGCGAGCGATGAAGCGCTGGCCCGTGGTGCTGTTGCTGTGCTGGCCCTTGTCTGGCCTCGCTCAAGATGGCTTTGATCAGGTGATGCGGCTGCTGGCGGCAGTGCCGGCGGTGGAAGGTGAGTTTCGCGAAGAAAAACAGCTGGCGGTGCTGCAACAACCGCTGGTCGCCAGCGGGCGGCTGTACTATCGCGCGCCGGACTTTCTGCGCAAGCAAACCCTGTCCCCGCAACCGGAGGATTACGAGGCCGACGGCGATTGGCTGACCGTCGAAACCCCGGCCGCCGGCCGCCGCCAGTTCGATCTGAACGGCTATCCGCAACTGCGGCCGCTGGTGGAGGCGATCCGCGCCACCCAAGCCGGTGACCGCAACACTCTGGAGCGTTATTACCGGGTAGAGTTTGAGGGCGCGCCCGAGGCGTGGAGCTTGCGGCTGACACCGTTGGCCGTGGAAGCCGCCCGTTATGTGAGCGCGATCATCTTGCGCGGTCGCGGCGCGCGGATTGCGAGCGTCGAGACGCTGGAAGCCGGGGGGGATCGCAGCGTGATGACGCTGACGCCCCGCTAAGCTGGCGGACTCGGGGGAACAACGGTTGAGTCTCGCGCGTCAACGGTGGATTCCGCTGCTTTGGTTGTTGGCGGCGCTGGCGAGCGGCTGGATCGTGTGGACCACGCCGGTCGTCGCCGATCTGACCTTGTTCGCGCCCCGCGCCGATCCCGTCGCCGAATTGCTGCTGGACCAATTGCGCAGCGGCCCGACCACGCGGTTGGTTCTGTTGGGGGTGGACGGCGGTTCCGAGGCTGACCGCGCCGCCGTCAGCCGCCGGCTGGCGGAGCGGTTGCGGCCCGACGGCGCGTTCGCGCGGGTGGTCAACGGCGCGGAAACGCTGCCCGAGGCGGATTTGCAGGCGCTGTTCGCCCGACGCTATTTGTTGAGCCCCGCCGTCGCGCCGGAACGCTTCACGGCGGAGGGCTTGCGCGCCGGTTTGCAACAGCGGCTGGCGGAGTTGCAATCGCCGCTGGGGGTCTTTCAGAAACGCTGGCTGGCCGAAGACCCGACCGGCGAGCTGCTGGGGCTGCTGCGGCTGTTGCAAGGCGGCTTGCGCGAGCCGGCCAAACGTTTGGGCGTGTGGTTTTCGCCCGACGGCGCGCGCGCCTTGCTGCTGGTCGAAACCCGCGCCTCCGGCTACGATCTCAAGGCCCAGCGCGCGGTCGTGACCACCATCCGCCAGGCGTTCGCGCAAGCCGCCGCCGGAACCGAGGCGCGGTTGATTTTAAGCGGCCCCGGCGTGCTGGCGACGCTGTCGGAAGACCGGGTGCGCGCGCAGGCCGAATGGCTGAGCGGGCTGTCCCTGGCGGCGGTCGTGCTGCTGTTGCTGCTGGTCTACGGCTCGGCGCGCGCGCTGTGGCTCGGCGCGTTGCCGATGCTCTCGGCGCTGCTGGCCGGCGCGGCGGCGGTGGGGTTGCTGTTCGGCCAGCTTTATCTGATCACGCTGGCGTTTAGCGTGACGCTGCTCGGCGAAACGCTGGATTATCCCACCTATCTGTTCAGCCACCGGCGGGCCGGCGAGAGCGTGGACGACACGCTGCGGCAATTGTGGCCGACGCTGCGGCTGTGCGCCGCCACCACCGCGCTCGGTTGTCTGGCGATGTTGGATTCCGGTTTTCCGGGTTTGAGCCAGTTGGGCGTGTTCACCGTCGCCGGCGTGACCGCCGCCGCGGCGACCACTCGCTGGCTGCTGCCGGTGTTGGTCCCGCCACAGTGGCGGCCGCCGCGCCCGACCGCCGTCGGCGATTGGGCCGACGCGCTGTTGCGACCCCGGCCGCGACTGGCGCTGGCCTTCGGCGGTTGCGGGCTGCTGGTGATTTTCGGTTTGCTCCTTAAAGCGCCGCCGCTGTGGGAAAACGACCTGGCCGCGCTCAGCCCGGTGCCGCGCGAGCTGTTGCAAACCGATCAAGCGTTGCGGACCGCATTGGGCGCGCCGGAAGTCGGCCATCTGATCGCCATCACCGCGCCCGACGCCGAAACCGCATTGCAAGCCAGCGAAATCGTGGGCGCTTACCTGGACCGCCAGCAGCGGGCGGGAGCGCTGGCCGGTTACGATGGGGCGATGCGTTATCTGCCGAGCGGCGAAACCCAGCGGCGGCGGCAAGCGGCGCTGCCGGATGCGGAAAGCTTGGCGGCCAATCTCGATGCCGCGCTGGAAGGCTTGTCGTTCAAACCCGGTCTGTTCGCGCCGTTCCTGACCGCCGCCGCCGCCGCGCGCGCCGCGCCGCCGCTGCGGGTGGAGGAGGTGGGCGATGGCCTGCTGGGCGTGCGGGTCCGCTCGCTGCTGACGGCGGGAGCGCGCGGCTGGACCGCGCTGTTGCCGTTGAGCGGGGTGCGGGACGCGCAAGCCTTGGCGGCCGGGTTGCCGCAGCCGAACCACGCGCGGGCCTATTATCTGGATTTGCGCGCCGAGACCAACCGGCTGGTGGCGGAATTCCGCGAAGCGGCCTTGCCGCGGCTGGCCTGGGGCGGCGTGTTGATCGCGGCGGTGGTGGGGTGGGGTTTGCGGGCGTGGCGGCCGGTGGTGGCGGCCTTGACGCCGGTGCTGCTGGCGCTGGCGTTCACCGTGGCGGCCTTGTTGGCCTTGGGCGAACGGCTGTCGCTGTTCCATCTGGTGTCGCTGCTGTTGGTGTTGGGCATCGGCGTCGATTATGGATTGTTCTTCAGCCGGCCCGGCGCGGACGCGGATCTGCGCCGCCGCGCCTTGCACGCCTTGATGGTCTGTTGCGCCTCGGCGCTGATCGTGTTTGCTATGCTTTCAACATCGGCGCTGCCGGCGCTGCGGGCCATCGGCTTGACCGTGAGCCTGGGCGCGGCCGCCAGCTTCGTCGCCGCGTTGATCGTGGCGCGGCCTTTATTGAATCGGATGGATTGAGCGATGGCCATCAAACCGCTTGCCTTGACCGCCCGCACCGTCACCAACGCCTTGGGTCGGGGGCTGGCCGCATCGTTATCGGCGTTGCGGCGCGGCGAAAGCGGGTTGCGGCCTTGCGATTTCGAGGACGCCGCGCTGGAAACCTGGATCGGGCGAGTGGCCGGTTTGGAGGACGAACCTTTGCGCGGTGACTTTGCCGCCTTCGATTGCCGCAACAACCGGCTGGCGCGGCTGGGGTTGGAGCAGGACGGCTTCGCGGCGGCGGTGGCGGCGGCGCGGGCGCGCTACGGACCCGAGCGCGTCGGCGTGTTCGTCGGCACCAGCACCTCTGGCATCGGCGCGACCGAGCAGGCGTACCGCCAGCGCGATCCGGCCAGCGGCGCGCTGCCGGAAAATTTCGATTACCAGCACACCCACAACGTTTTCTCGGTGGCGGATTTCACCCGGAGCTGGCTGGATTTGAACGGGGTGGCGCTGGCGATTTCCACCGCCTGTTCCTCCAGCGCCAAGGCGTTCGCCTCGGCGTGGCGGCAGATGAGCGCCGGCTTTTGCGACGCCGCCGTGGTCGGTGGGGTGGACAGTTTGTGTCTGACGACACTGTACGGCTTTCACGCCCTGGGTCTGGCTTCGCCGCGACCGTGCCGGCCGTGGGACCGCGAGCGCGACGGCCTCAACGTCGGCGAGGCGGCGGGTTTCGCGTTGCTGGAATGGGCCGAACCCGAGGATCGACGGGTGGTGCTGCGGGGCTACGGTGAAAGCAGCGACGCCCACCACATGACCGCCGCTCATCCCGAAGGCGCGGGCGCGGCGCTGGCGATGGAGCAGGCGCTGGCGCGGGCGGACATCGCGCCCGAGCGGATCGACTACATCAACCTGCACGGCACCGCCACGCCGTCGAACGACGCCGCCGAGGATCGGGCGGTGCTGCGGGTGTTCGGTGCGGATACGCCGTGCAGTTCCACCAAGGGGTGGACCGGTCACACCTTGGGGGCGGCGGGCATCACCGAGGCGATTTTCGTGTCGCTGTGCCTGGAGCAGGGCTTGGTTCCCGCCTCGCTCAATACCCGCCAGCGCGATCCGGAACTGGGCGCGGGCGTGGTGTTGGAAAACCGAGAGCGCCCGCTGCTCTGGGCGATGAGCAATTCCTTCGGTTTCGGCGGCACCAACTGTAGCCTGCTGTTCGGACGGAACGACGGATGAAGGCCCTCACCGTCGAACGCATCGGCCTGTGCGGGCCGGGGTTGCTTAGTTGGACCGCCGGCCGGGAGACGCTGGCCGGCGGTCGGCCCTATGCGCCCGATCCGCTGCCGGCGATTGCGGCCGCGCTGCTGCCGGCCAACGAACGCCGGCGGGTCACCGCCACCATCAAGCTGGCGCTGCACGCCGCCCAGGAAGCGGTCGGTCCAGCGTCCGCCGCCGCATCGGACGAGGGGCCCGCGGCGGCGCTGCCGACGGTGTTCGTGTCCTCCGGCGGCGACAGCGAGGTGCTGGATAAGATTTGCGCGGCGCTGACCTTGCCCGACCGGGCGGTGTCGCCGGTGCATTTCCACCAATCGGTGCACAACACGCCATCCGGCTATTGGTCGATCGCCACCAGTTGCCGGCGGGCGTCAACCAGCTTGTCCGCTTACGACGGCAGTTTCGGTTATGGCTTGCTGGAAGCGGCGGCGCTGGCGTGGGCCGAGGCGACGCCAGTGCTGCTGGTGGCCTACGATTTGCCGTTGCCGTTCCCGCTGTCCGACCGTCGTCGAATTGTCGCCCCGTTCGCGGTCGCGCTGCTTTTAAGCCCGCATCCGGCGGGCGGCCTAGCCACGTTGCGGCTCGCGCCAGCGGCGGACGCGCCGGCGAGCCGGTTGACCGATCCGGAACTGGAGCGCCTGCGCGTCGGCAACCCCGCCGCGCGCGCTTTGCCGCTGCTGAGCGCCATCGCGCGTCAGACGGCGGAATCGATCCTGCTGGTGGAGCGCGGCCGGGGGATTCGGGTGGAGGTCGAGCCGGCATGAAGCGGGCGCTGGTGACCGGCGGCAGCGGCGACATCGGCCGGGCCATCTGCCAGCGGCTGGCCAACGACGGAATGGAGGTCATCGTCCACGCCTACCAGCACCCCGAACGGGCGGCGGAGGTGGTCAAGGCGATCCAGGCGGTCGGCGGCTCGGCGGAGGTGACAGCCTTCGACGTTGCCGACGAAGCACAGTCCCGCCGCTTGCTGGCGGAACTGCTGGACAAGGGGCCGATTCAAGTGGTGGTCAACAACGCCGGCGTTCACGACGACGCACCGCTGGCCGGGATGTCATCGGCGCAGTGGCATCGGGTGATCGACGTGTGCCTGCACGGCTTTTTCAACGTGACTCAGCCCTTGTTGCTGCCGATGATCGGGGCGCGCTGGGGCCGCATCATCAACATTTCCTCGCTGGCCGGCGTGGCCGGCAATCGCGGCCAAGCCAACTACGCTGCCGCCAAAGCCGGCTTGCACGGCGCGACCAAGGCGCTGGCGCTGGAGCTGGCCTCGCGCGGGATCACGGTCAACGCCGTCGCGCCGGGCATCATCGCCGGGCAAGCCAGCGACTCCGCCTTCGACCGTGCGGCCATCAAGCGGCTGGTGCCGGCCCAGCGCGCCGGCGCGCCGGCCGAAGTCGCGGCCTTGGTGGGGTTTCTGGCGTCCGACGCGGCGGCTTATTTGACCGGGCAGATCATCAGTCTCAACGGCGGCGTGGTCTGAGCGGCCATGACCGTCGCCGTCGTGATTCCGGCTTACAACGAAGCCGCCACCATCGCCGATATCGTCCGGCGCGCCCGCCAGCAGGTGGATTGGGTGATGGTGGTGGACGACGGCTCCGGCGACGATAGCGCCGCGCGGGCGGAAGCGGCGGGCGCGACGGTGTTGCGCCAGCTTGAGAATCAGGGCAAGGGTGCGAGCCTGTGGCGCGGGATGCGCCATGCCATCGAGCGGGGCGCGGAGGCGGTCATTCCTTGGACGCCGACGGCCAGCATTGTCCGGAGGATATTCCCAAGCTGCTGGCCGCGCACCGGCGCGATCCCGAGCGCTTGATTGTCGCCGCGCGCCTGACCCACCGCGACCGCGCGCCCGGCCTGCGGCGTTTCGCCAACGGCATGGCCGATTTCTGGGTGTCGTGGGCGGCCGGTTGCCCGATCGCCGACACCCAATCCGGTTTCCGACTGTATCCCAGCAGCTTTATTCGCCGGGCTCGCGGGCCGGGCCAACAGCGGCAGCAGGGTTTTGTGTTCGAAAGCGCTTTATGGATCCAGGCGGGCCGCTTGGGATGCTATCCGACAGCGGTGCCCATCGAGACGATTTACCACGCGCAAAGCCGTCCCAGCCATTACCGGGCGTGGTCGGATACCGCCCGGATCGTGCGCCTGGTGGCGGGGTCGCTGTTGCGGCGCGGCTTTTATCCGGCGGGCTTGCTGCGTTCCCTGCGGCTGCTACCATTACCCGCGATTGCTGATGAAATTCCAATTAAACAGGTAGATAGCGAGGACAGGTCATGAATTTAAAATTATGGATTCCCGCCATAGTGGCGTTGGGCTTGGTGTTGGGCGCTTGCCGGAACAATCCGGTCTATACGATTTCGGGCGCGCCGGTGACCACCAGCACGCGCAATTACTCGATGGGCGACGTGCGAGGCGCCATTTTGCAGGCGGGGGCGTCGTTGGGCTGGCAAATGAGCATCATCAGGCCCGGTTTGGTCATCGGTACGCTGCGGGTGCGCGAGCATATGGCGAAGGTGGAAATTCCTTACGACCGTCACACCTACAGCATCCTGTATCGCGACAGCGATAACCTTGATTACGACGGGGCGAACATCCACAGCAACTACAACGGCTGGATTCAAAATTTGAGTCGGGAGATCAACACGCGGCTCAGCCATTTGTAGCGGTCGGGCTTCGGCTGATTGACCGCCTGGGTTCCGGGCCGTCGGCCGCGCTGGACAGCACATGATCGGCGGAAGGCTATTCAATCCGTGTCGGACGGCTATTCCGGTCGCGCTGCTCGACAGCCCGTGGGTGCGACAAGCCTGGAGCGGCATCGATCCGACTCAAGTGTGGGATTGTCACGTCCACCTCGCGGGGCTGGGCGACGGCGGCAGCGGCATCGAGATCGGGCCGCAACTGTCGTCGCTGCGCCATCCGCTGCGTTACGCGCAACGCTTGTTCTATCTGAACGCCAGTTGCGCGCGGCACGCGCCGGGTCAGGTCGATGCGGCCTACGCCGCGCGATTGCTGAATCTATGCGACGCCATGCCGGCCGGCTTCAAGGTGCTGTTATTCGCCTTCGAGCGCTTCCACGACGAGAATGGTCGACCCGAGATAGAGCGAACGTCTTTTTATATTCCCAATGCGTGGGCGGCGCGGTTGGCGCGCGAATTTCCGGCGCGGTTTGCGTGGGCGGCGTCGGTTCATCCTTATCGCGCCGATGCGGTCGATGCCTTGCACGCCAGCTTGGCGGATGGGGCGCGAGCGGTCAAATGGCTGCCGGCGGCGATGGGCATGGACCCCGCATCCGAGCGTTGCGAGGCTTTTTATCGAGCCTTGGCCGCGCGGCGCGTTCCCCTGATCGTTCATTGCGGGGATGAAAAGGCGGTTCAAGGCGGCGGCACGCATCACTTGGGCAATCCGCTGCGGCTGCGCCGCGCCTTGGATGCCGGGGTGCGGGTGATCGTAGCCCACTGCGCCACGCTCGGTGAGGATGTGGATATAGACCAGGGCGAGCACGGGCCACGCCGGGCCAGTTTTGAGTTGCTGCTGCGGCTGTTTGAAGAACCGCGCGCCGCAACTTTGTACGGGGATATTTCCGCCATCGCCCAACGCAACCGCAAGATCGCGGTGATTCGGACGCTTCTGGAGCGCGACGATCTGCACGGCCGTTTGCTGCAAGGTTCGGACTATCCGCTGCCCGGCATCGTGCCGCTGACCTCGCCATCCGCCTTGGCTCGTAACGGGTTGTTGCCCGCCGACGCCGTGGCGGATTTGGCGTCGCTGCGCGAGCATAATCCCTTACTGTTCGATTTCACGCTCAAGCGCTTGCTGTCTTGGCGGGGGTGCGCTTTTCCCGCATCTGTTTTTCATACCCGACCCTTTTTCGTAAGCGTATGACTTGATCATCTGGATCTCTCATGAGACCTACTAAGGCGATTAAACTGGACAGATACGCTTGACAGGCCCATAGGAAATTTCGAGAAGATCAGATCGGACGATTACTCTCAATCCTCATCTGCTTCCACAGCGGCTTCTGCGGGTCCGAGCCCAGCAAGAATCTGGTTGCGCGGGCGCAGTGTCACAGCATCTGACGGATCACCAAGAACGCGATATGCTTTGAATACGTGCTCGCGCCCCGCGTTCGGATTGGCAGCCTTGGTGATGGAGATCTTGTTCGTACGTAGATCGAAGCTGTAGGCGACGACGACTTGATCGATTTCGCGGCGCCGGATTGTGCCAACTTCGATTAGGTCATCATCCACTACATGGTTGTCAGGAAGAATGAGTGTGCGGCGGTGCGCGGTTCCATCAGCTAGTGCGAAAGGTGTGGGCGCGACATACATTTTGCGGTCGCGCACGAGGATATCGCCGTAGCTGCCAAAACCCCGGAAACTCTTGTTCTTGTGAAAATAAGTGTTGTCGGCGTTAAGCAAGCTGCCGTGGCACAGTACGAAATCCAAGACCGGATATCGGTTGCCGTCCGGGTTTGCGGGATAGCGCCCGAATACGTAATAGACTTGCCGCCCGTTATGCTCGCCGCAAGGAACCTGCGAATTACAATCATAGTCGGCTTCGCGGCCAGGATAGGCAAGGCCCTTTAGCTCAAAACCTTCGGAAAAGCGCACAAGGCGGAAATCCGGGTAGGAATTGCGACCTGGCGAGTCGAAATTTAACCCGACAGATTCAAGCTGTTTTTTAAACCAGTTCTGAAAATGAAACTCCTTGTCGCTTCGGCCCTCGCGCTCAATTAGATCGCCGCGCTGGATCGCTTGTACGCAAGCTTTAAAAATGGTAGAGGTATTCGACACTTTTGCATTGCTCCCTTCCGGTTTCCCAGATTTTCGGTTTTGTCCGTTCTGACCTCCGTGTATCTGGTCAATCAAGGCTTCGGTATCCACGTTTGCACGATCCAACTGATACAGTGCGGATTCCAAAGTTGGTGATCGTGAAAGCTGTCGCAGGAGTTGGGCCATTACGATAAGGCGCACATCGTTGCGACTGAGTTTTCGGCGAGACGCAGCGCGCATACGGTCGGCCTGCATGGTCGCTAAAGGTGCGACAGTTTCCCAGAGATCGCCGTTCCAACATTGCGTTTTGAGTTGTGAACGCTTGCGACAAACGAGAATGATATCGAGGTCGATAGGTTCTTTGGCTTGAAGCTTTGGCATCGCCACCGACATCTCGGCCTTGATAGGATGTGCTGCGCTGATCCCAAATCCAGCCTGCATTAATGCCTGAAGCATACAGCGCCAGCCCTCGGGACGCGAGTGATGATAGGTGAAGGCCAAAAGTCCGCCGTTTTTGAGAACGCGGTGCGTTTCCCGCCAAACTGCTGCAAGGCGGTCCGTAAAGCTTTCAGCCTTTGTGTTCTGTACTTCACGATCTGACCGCGTGCTGTCGGCAATCCGATAACCGTTATCTCCAAGGATGTGCCGCTGCCAGACATGGAAAAAGTCCGCGAGTTGCGAGTAGTGTACGTTATCGAAGAACGGTGGATCGGTCAGCACGGTATCCACCGAAATATCCGGGAGATCGGTTATTCCAGAATCGCCGCAAGAGAGATAGACGCGACGGCCACTCGCGAAAGAGGCATAGTCGTGTGCAACCAGTGCACCGATTTTTTCGGAAAGACCATAAATTTTCGTGGTGCTTTTTTTGCCCTGTGTCTGATCTAGCCGCAGCTCAAAAGGATTGTCAGCGTAATCAACAGCCCGCCGGATGCGGCTCTTAAATAGAGGGGAGAAGGAGCCAGAGCTTTTCTCTGTGCCCCACAAATTAGCTTCGAGCGGTACACGCTCGGGTTTAAGGACGTGATGTGCGAACATGTGACGCACCGCGCCGGTTCCCTCTCCTTTATACGAGGTGAACATGTTGTTGAACTCTAGTGCACCCGAGAACAGGCAGGTAAACAACTCTCGTAGGACGAGATCGGGCATAGTGCGGATGCGATCCGCAAGAATTGACAGGCACAGCAGCTGGCGCGCGTTGAACATCTCATGCCAGTGACGGTAATTGTAGCCCAGAGCTTGATTTGTGTTATAACCAGGTGCAATCGCTACGACCGGGTACGCATTCTTGCGCTTGGCTAATGCACGCTCCGCCTCTGCATAAAGTGCACGGTCCTCATC
>DJIW01000062.1:0-4944 GCA_002433805.1 Competibacteraceae bacterium UBA6584
GTGTTTGTAAGGAACCAGTCTTCCCTTACCTCGATGGTAAGAAGACACTTATTTTAGCCTGTTCTGTCTTGGACAGCAAGCGGATTCAAAACTTTTTGTCTCGCTTGGCCGTCGCCGAACCGATATTGCAAGGGAGTCGGCGTCAAGAGGGCCGAATTATAGGGATGAAACTGCGCTTGTCAACTCAGTTCCTAAAATTATTTGGTGTCGCCTAGTGAACCGAAATTTTCGCCGCCCGCCGCTTGCCCACTTGGCAAACGTGACTGCTGCCGGCCATCAGTTCGAGATCTCGACTCCCAACACGCTCGCCATCGATCCGCACCGCGCCTTGCTGGATCAGCCGCAGCGCCTCCGAGGTACTTTCAGCCAGACCCGCCTGCTTTAGCAGATTGGCGATTGGCAAGCGGCCATCGCGGGATTGCACGCTGACTTCCGTCAGATCCTCTGGCAATCTTCCCTTTTGAAACCGTTCGACAAAGGCCGCAAGCGCTTTTCCAGCGGCTTCCGCGCCATGAAATCGCCCTACCAATTCTTCCGCGAGCTTGAATTTAACATCGCGAGGATTGAGTACTTCACGAGCGATCTGACCTTGCCATTCCGCGATCTCGGAGGCGGGCCGGAAGCTTAACAGTTCAAAGTAACGCCACATCAACGGATCGGAAACCGACATCAATTTTCCGAACATCTCGTCCGGCTCATCGCGAATACCGACATAGTTCCCTAATGACTTGGACATTTTCTGCACGCCATCCAAGCCTTCCAGAATCGGCATGGTCAACACAATTTGCGGTGGCTGGTGGTAATGTTTTTGCAGCTCGCGACCGACCAACAAATTGAATTTTTGATCGGTTCCGCCCAACTCCACATCCGCCCGCATGGCGACCGAATCATAGCCCTGCACCAAAGGGTATAGAAATTCATGAATCGCGATGGGTTGGCCATTGGCGTAGCGCTTGCCGAAGTCATCCCGCTCCAGCATCCGCGCGACAGTGTGCTTGGCCGCCAGATGAATAAAATCAGCGGGCGTCATCCGCTCGAACCAGCTCGAATTGAACAGCACTTCGGTTTTATCGGGATCCAGAATCTTAAAGACCTGTTCCTGATAGGTTTGAGCGTTTTCCAGAATTTGCTCGCGGTTCAGCGGTTTGCGGGTGACATTTTTTCCGGTCGGATCGCCGATCATGCCGGTGAAATCGCCGATCAGAAACATGACGTGATGGCCGAGTTCCTGAAACTGTCGGAGCTTGTTGATCAACACGGTGTGCCCGAGATGCAAATCGGGCGCGGTGGGATCGAAACCGGCCTTGACCCGCAGCGGCCGGCCGGATTTAAGCCGCTCCACCAATTCCTCTTCCAGCAGCAGATCGACCGCGCCGCGTTTGATCAATTCAAGCGATTCTTCAAGCGAGTGCATGGGCCATCCTCACAAAAGGGGGAATTTTATCAAACCCCATCCAACTCGCCATGCCTGAAAACGCGCGCTTAAAGAGCAAGCGACCGGCCTGGATCATCGATCCAGGCAAAGCAGGGACGCGAAAATCGAGCCGTGAAGAGAGGGTCCGAGCGAGTTTGAGGCTCGCCCGGCGAAGCTGCTGTCAGGCGGAGAAAGACGAGCCGCAACCGCAGGTCGTGACCGCGTTGGGATTGCGAATGACGAACTGAGCGCCTTCAAGCCCTTCGGTATAATCGATCTCGGCGCCCACCAGATATTGAAAACTCATGGGGTCGATCAACAGCTTGACGCCGTGATTTTCCACCACGGTATCCCCATCGCCGAGAGCTTCATCGAAGGTAAAGCCATATTGAAAACCGGAGCAGCCGCCGCCGGAGATAAATACGCGCAGCATCAGGTTGGGATTCTGCTCCTCCTCCAATAAATCCTTAACCTTGAACGCCGCCGCGTCGGTAAACAACAGCGGGCTTTCAGCGGGGGTAAAGGTTTCGGCGATGGCGCTCATGGCTCTATCCTCTTGAAAAAGATTGATCGATTGTCCGATTCTTGACCTCCGGGGTCAAGAATCGTTTGATCGATCTTCGAAATTGCGCGAACTTGCGTCTGTTCCGCGTCCTGGCCAAAAGCGCGGCGCTCGCCCTAACAATCGATTACTGCGCCTAATTGTTCGCTCCAAACGAAATTGGAGAGAATTCGACCGGTATCCAGCGATAGCTTGATCCTTCCGCCCGGACATGGCCGAGACCAGCCAGCCACCAACCCGAGCGAGCCGCGCCAGCAAGCGCTGCTGTCTCGCTATCGACCACGCATTCTTTCCAATGCCGGAGTATGCATGGAATCCTTCGCGAGGCTCACGCTGTCAGTTCGATTTTTCCCGCCAGCTCCCGCCCTAAGGCAACAGCGCGATCCCTTCCAATCCGGTGGTTTCCGGGAGGCCAAACATCAAATTCATGTTCTGCACCGCCTGACCCGCCGCGCCCTTCACCAGATTGTCGATCACCGATAACACCACCACGGTTTTGCCGTTTCGGGGTTGGTGCACCGCCAACCGACATTGGTTGGCTCCGCGCACGCTGCGCGTCTCGGGATGCGACTTCGGCGGCATCACATCCACGAACGGCTCGTTGGCGTAGCGACCTTCGAACACCGCCTGCAAATCCGCCTTGGGGTCGGTCAGCGTAGCGTAAAGCGTGGCATGAATGCCGCGAATCATCGGGGTCAGATGCGGCACGAAAACCAGTTCGACCGGCTTGCCGGTCGCCTCCGTCAAGCCCTGGCGGATTTCCGGCCAATGCCGGTGCGCCGCGACATTGTAGGCTTTAAAATTATCCCCAGCCTCGCAGAGCAGGATGCCGACCTCCGCTTTGCGGCCCGCGCCGCTCACGCCGGATTTGGCGTCGGCGATCAAGGATTGACGATCGATTAAGCCGGCCTCCAACAAGGGAAGAAATCCGAGTTGCACCGCCGTCGGATAGCAACCGGGATTGGCCACCAGGCGAGCATGACGAATCGCCTCGCGGTTGACTTCCGGCAAGCCGTAGACCGCTTCAGCCAGTAATTCCGGGCAAGCGTGCGGCATGCCGTACCACTGTTCCCATTCCTGTGGTTGCCGCAGCCGGAAATCGGCGGCCAGATCGATGATTCTGACGCCTTCCCCAAGCAAAACCGGCGCGCTGTTCATGGCGGTGCCATTGGGCGTGGCGAAAAACACCACGTCGCATTTGCCCAAGACCGCCTCGTCGGGTTCGACAAAGACCAGATCGACCCGGCCACGCAAATTCGGAAACAAATCGCTGACCTTCGCGCCTCTCTCGCCGCGCGAGGTGATCGCCGTCAGCTCCACGCCTGGATGCGCGGCCAACAACCGCAGCAACTCAACGCCGGTGTAGCCCGTCCCACCGACAATTCCCACCTTAATCCTCATCGCCGTCCACCCGCGCCATAATTGGAAAAACGCGCATCATACGGCCTTCAACCGTTCACGAAAACCGGCCTCGTTCTGGCATAATGACATCGCCAACGCGACTTTCGATGATTGCGGCGGTCTCAAAATGACATACCCGTCTTCCGCCTTAAATCGCGACTCGCAGGAGATCCGTCCGTGAAGCTCAACAAAGAAACCCTTATCGCCGGCGTCGTCTTGGCCGTCATCCTGGCCGCCGCCGCCGTTTGGTTCATGCCGGCGGGCTTGCGCGAAGCGCCGCCGCTGGTCGGGAAAACCTTGGATGGGCGCACGCTGACCTTGGAGCAGTTTCGCGGCAAGCCGGTGCTGGTCACATTTTGGGCGACCACCTGTCCGTCCTGCATCGAGGAAATGCCCCACTTGATCGAACTGTATCGGGATTTGAACCCGAAGGGTCTTGAAATCATCGGCGTGGCCATGGCTTACGACCCGCCGGATCAGGTGCGCGCAATGGCCCAGCAACGGCAGATTCCCTATCCCATCGTGTTGGATAGCCAAGAACAGATCGCCCGGGAATTCGATAACGTGCGGTTGACGCCGACCACGGTGCTGGTCTCGCCGCAAGGGCGGATCGTGCATTACCGGCTGGGGTTGGTGGACATGCCCAAGTTGCGCGAGACCATCTTGGAGATGCTCTAACGCGGCGGCTCCGCGGCCGACGCCACAACCCGCGCCGTCGGCGCTGACGGCCGGTCAGTGATAGTAAGGATTGGCGTGCTCCAGAAACTCGCACGCCTGATCGAGGTCGGCGTGACAGCGCATGACCCACGCATCGCCCCAGAAAAAATTGCAGCTGGTTTCCGCCCGCAACACCCGCCAGCGCGCTTCCTCCAGCAGTTTTAACAGTTCTGGATCGCACGAGTCGACACTGGCGGCGTTATTCAGCGCCGCCTGCACCGCCTGACTGATTTCATCCAGCCGGATCAAGGCGTCTTTCTGCGCCGGGGTGCCGGACCACTGCACGAAATCGCCGCCATCGTGCCATGCGGTATTCCACGCGCCGGGCCCCACCGTGACCTCGCCGCCGACGCCGAAGCGATCCAGATAATCTTGGATGAAGGTCGGTTGAATGGCGTTTTGATCGGCTCGCGCGCTGGACACCAACGGCCTGTAGAACGCATCCCAGAAATTGTCGCCGGGATTGACGGCCCGGAACCAGCGCCCGTTCTCGCCGTCGGTGCAGGTGGTCACCAAGGCCGGAAAATCGCAGTGTTGGGTTCGGGTCCGCACTTCCTGATCGAACCATTCCAGGCTCATTCCGGCATCCTGAGCATCCGATAAATCGCGGTCGCGCACGATGACGGTGATCTCTTCGCCGCCGAAACGGGCCAAATGCGGCCGGTAGCGCACTTCATCCCAGCGCAGGTCGCCGACCGGCCGGACATGTTCGCTGTCCACGATCACGAAGCGGTAGCCAAACCGCCGCAACAGCGGAATCATCTCCATGCAAAAGCCCAGCTCGGGCGGCCAGAACCCTTGAAAATCGCTGTTGAAAAACCACCGGCGTCCCATCCCGCGCCACCGTTCC
>DJIW01000062.1:5096-22994 GCA_002433805.1 Competibacteraceae bacterium UBA6584
TCCCATCCCGCGCCACCGTTCCAATTGGGCCTCCCAATCCGCCGGCGGAACCAACGGCAAGACCGGATGATAATAAGCGCCGCCGAGCACGTTGATGGCCCGGTTGCTTTGGAATTGCCAAAGCAGCGCGCCGCAATCGACGATGCCGTAAGCCCGGCTTTGAAACTCCGAATGGGTCAAGGTTTCCATCAGCGTGCCCGACAGCGCCAGATGCACCCGTCCGACATCCTGCGCATCCGCCAGCGCCCGAGGAATCCGGTCCATCGCGAACAGAATTTCCTTGGCCTGCCATTCATCGTGCGCCAGCAGATGCGCGAGATTGCCATGAGGCTGATGCAGGTTTAGCACCAGTGCATGGTAGATCGGATTCGCCATGGTTCAAGCTCCTGCGGTGGGGCGAGGCCGGCGGGCGAGGCCCCTCGCGCCGCCGCTTGTCGCCGCTTTATTTGTTCACGATTCGATCACCATCGATGCGGCTTGAAAGCCCGCGCGCTCAAAAATCAGCCTCGAGGATGGCGCTGGCGCGCCGGCAAATTTCCCGGCCGTAATCGGTCCACAACCCCTGACCCCAATACCGATAGCAACTGGTTTGCGAGCACATCAGATGGTAGAGCGCGTTGCGAAAGCGCGGGTCGCTGGGCGACACCGCCGGCTTCAGCACCTTCTCATAGAACTGGGAACTGGCCTTTTCCATCGGACCGAGCACGTTGTCGTAGCCGCGCACCCAGGAAATGTCGTTGGTCCAACTGCCGCCTTCCATGTGGAAGCGGCCGTCCTCTTTTTTCAATTCCGCAATCACCGCTTCCAATCGCTCGGGCCCGCCGCTCGGCTGGAAACGATCCCAGATCCGCTTCTGAAACAGCGGCTGGAGCAACGGCAAATCGCTTTCCTGAACACCCGAGGCGAACAAATGTTCCAGATATTCGGTCGCATTCATCAGCGGAGTATCCGACCACGACGCTTCGCGCACCGAATCCATGTATTTGCCGGGAAACTCATTCATCATCACCCCGCCGTTTTCGCCATCGGCGATCTGAGTGACCAGCGGCGGCGCCGATTTCCCGGCCAGATCCCAACGCGACAGCCCCTTGGCCTCATAGTACGGCTGCATCTGCGCCACCAGTTTGGTGTCGCTGCCCTGCGTCTTGACGATGGCGATGATGCTGACCGATTCGCCCTTGGAATTCGTGCATATCAACCGGTGCGGAAAGTGCTTCTGTTCGGGGCCCCAGCCATTTTCCGGCCGCTCCACGGTATGCTCCTGCACCAACACCCACTGAAACCCGCAATCCACCAGCGTTTTAATATAGTCGTAAGCGGTATCGGGGTGATTGGGCAGCGCCATCTCCGAGGGCGAAAAGCCGCGCACCCGCGCCAGCGCCTCCAACCCGAAGATGCCGGCGAAATGATGCTGCCACGCCTTGACGTGCAACCTGAAATCCTGCGCCGGGGTCGAAGGCGCCACCGCGTGGCCCCACGGACAGCCCAGCCACTCCACCGCCCGCCGGTAATCGGGGTTGCGGGTGACGTTGCCGAGCGTGTCGAACACATCGTGCAACCCCATCGCGCGCAATCCGTGGAACAACGTCCCCGAATACTCCAGCATGATCCTCGGCTCCTTGCCCTCATGAATCAGTTGCGGGATGAATTCGCCCATCCGCTTGTAGCACCAATGGAAGACCGGCGCGTTGTGGTTGTCGCCGATGCCTTGGTTTTCCATCATGTACTGGAGATTGCTGATGATGCCCGCCGTGGTCAAATCGCCTCCGCCGGCCGGAATCAACGGTTGGTGCATGTGCAGGGCGATGGCGCAAGCCGCGCGGATGCGTCCGAAATCGACCCGGCTTTCCGGCAGGAACACCGGCCGATCGCGACCGGCGCGCATCGTGTCTTCCACCAGGGATTCCGAACCGCAGATCACGGGCAAGCCATCGATGTATTCTGGAAGCTGGCTCATGCTTGATATTCTCCTCGAAGGTTTTTTTGGGTCCGGTTTCAACCGGCCGGCTTTCCGCGCGGCGGACGCCGGCGGCGGCGCGAACGCGGCGCCGGACTCCCGCTCACTTGCAACGGATATGCTCGTAGATATTCATGTAATCCTGACCGGGCCGGCACCATGAATAGTCGTAATTCATGCCGTGCACCATCAATTGCCGGAAATCGTCGGGGTGGTGGTGCCAGAGCGCGATGGCGCGGTGCATGGCGGATTCGATGCCCGGATTATCGGCGTTGTGGAAGACGAAACCGTTGCGATCTTCCCACAGCTTGCCGTTGTAATCCTTGTCGAACACGGTGTCCTTCAGTCCGCCGATTTCGCGCACGATGGGGATCGTGCCGTATTTCAGCGCGATCATTTGGGTCAAGCCGCAGGGTTCGAACAGGCTCGGCATGACCACCATGTCCGCGCCCGCGTAAATCAAATGGGATAACTCCTCGTCGAAGCCCAATTCCAGATGGCAATCCTGGCTATCGTTGAGATGCCGCTTGAGGTTCCAGAACTGATGGTTGAGGTGCGAGTCGGGGCTTGAGCCGAGCAAAACGAACTGGGCGTTGTTGCGCAAGGCATAAAACAAAGCGTGCTGGATCAGGTGAATGCCTTTCTGGCCGTCCAGACGGCCGACGTACGCGATGATCGGCTTGAATTCCTTGCGCAACCACAAGCGGTCGCGCAAGGCGTCCTTATTGACGTATTTTTGATCCAAGCTCTCGACGCCGTAGCGGGCGGGAATATGCGGGTCGACTTCGGGGTTCCAGACATCGTAATCGATTCCGTTCAGCACGCCGCCGAACTTCCCTTGGTGTAATCCCAAGGTATGATTCAAGCCGCTGCCTTGGTCGGTGAAACGCGCCTCCTCGGCATGGGTCGGCGATACGGTGGTGACGAAATTCGAATACACGATGCCGCCTTTCATCAGATTGACGGCGTTGTGATTGAAATTGTCCCGCAGCCGGTCGAAATTGAAATAGCTGGCGATGTTGGTCAGTCCGGCCGCCCACAGCACATATTCGCCGGTCAAGCCTTGATGTTTGAAGTTGTGGATGGTGTAGCAGACTCGCTGCCAGTGCATTCCAGCGTGGGCGTACTGCTCGTAGAGCAGCACCGGCACCAGCCCGGTCTGCCAGTCGTGGCAGTGGACGATATCCGGGCGGCGATTGTCCTTGAGCAGGAATTCCAGCGCCGCCTTGCTGAAGAACGCAAACCGGCTGACATCGTCCGGAAACCCGTAATAATGGCCGCGGTTGAAGAAATTGTCCGGAGAATGCGGCTCGATGAAAAAACATTTGCGGCCGTGCACGAAGCCGAACCAGACCGAACAATGAATGGCGTTGTTGTACCAAGGCACCCAAAGGTCCTGCATGGTAATTTGCAGGCCCCAGATGTGGTCGTAGCGCATGCAGTCATACTTCGGCAAGATAATCTGCACTTCATTGCCGCGGACCTCCAATTCCCGGCTCAAACCGAACACCACATCCCCCAACCCGCCGACCTTGGCGACGGGCGCGCATTCAGGAGCAATTTGCACGATATACATAAACGTCCATCCTTAAATTCTTATCCGCGCCCCTACCGCGCGGTTTAGCCCTCAACCCGGAACGCTCTCGCCGCGGCGGCGTCGCTCGCTTCAATCGGCAAGATGGTCGCGGCGGGTGACCAGCACGAACCCCTGGCCGGGCCGCAAATCGTAGGAAAACGGACGTGGGATATAGTCCAGGGGATACTCCGGAGAAACATCCATGAGCGGCGCGCCCGCCTGAATGTAGCTGCTCAGGTTTTCGGCGTAAAAGTATTGATGGTTCCACGGATCCTTGTTGAGGATGATCAACGCTTCCTCGTGGCTGCGAGCGGATGCTTTCCACAGGATCAGGATGTTGGGATTCTGGTACGGCAGCAGGCTGGTCGGACATTCTTCCTGAAAGATTTGATAGCGCCGCTTGACGGCGTTGACCTGGGTGATGAAATCGACCAAATCGAGGTTTGCGGGCTCCCAGTCCTTCGGCCGCGTCTCGACCACGTGCAAGCGACGGCGAAAGCCGTATTCGAAGCCGATCGGAATCATCACCCCGGCCGAAAACAGCGCGGCGAACAAATAGCGTTGTTTGACCGCCGCGAGGTTGCCGTTGGCTTCCTGAAACAGTCGGTCGGTGTCATGGCTTTCGGGGAAACTGATGGACGGCGCGATCTCCCGCACCAACTGATATTGTTCGAGCAACCAAGCGCCGTGAAAATCCCACCACTTGGAGCTGTTGAAGACGTAGTCGAAACCGGCTTGAGCCGTTTGCTTGGTCTGATCGGCGGTGCAGCCCAAGGTCTCGGCCGTAAAAATCGTATTCGGATACTGCTGGCGGATCTCGCGCATCAACCGGCTCCAGAGATGCCCCGGAACCTGATAGGCGGCGTCGCAGCGAAATCCCTTGAAGCCCAAACTCAGTAAATAATCGAGGATTTTATAAAAATATCGGTAGAGACCTTCGGGATCGGAGGTTTGCTGGTGGTTGAAACGCACCAGATCGCCCCACACCACTTTCTGGCCGTTTTCGATGCAAAACGGATGGGCGAGATCGCCGTCTTCCAACAAGAACCATTCGCGGTGCTGGCGGGTCAGTTCGGAATCGAAGGCGCAATGGTTGATAACCAAATCCACCATGACCTTGAGGCCGAGCTGTTCGGCCGTCGCCAACGCGGCCTTGAGCTGTTGTTCGCCGGTCTGTTGGGAGGTCGCATCGACGAGCAGCGGGTTGATTTGAAAATAATCGGCGATGGAATACAGGCTGCCCGAACTTCCGGGCTTTTGCACCGGATTGATGAAAACCCAATCGAAGCCCATGGCGGCGGCGCGTTCGAAGTGGGGTTTCCACGACCCACAGGGGCCGGCCAACAACGGAAATAGGTTATAGATCAGCATGGCGACTCCCCTGAGTTTTTTCGTTCTAATGGCCCGCAAGCAAGCTCGCCCATTGCTCGGGCACAGCCGGGCTGACGGCAGCGCGGCGGCTCTAAGTGATTGTGAAAGCTTACCACGAAACGGTTGGGGAGGAGCCGCGGCCCCAGCGCGCGGCGGCTAAAAAGACGGCCCGCGCCCGTTTAAAGTTGCGCTTGCAAATAATTGGGCAAGCCCAGACGTTCGATTAAACCCAACTGCGTTTCCAACCAGCCGATATGCTCTTCCTCGCTGGCGAGGATCGCGGCCAGCAGATCGCGGGTCACGTAATCGCCGCAACTTTCGCAATACCCGACGGCCTCCTTGTACAGAGGATGGGCGATCTGTTCCATCCCGAGATCGCCGCGCAACAGTTCCTCAACGTTTTGGCCGATCATCAGTTTGCCGAGAGCTTGCAGGTTGGGCAGCCCCTCCAGATGCAGGATGCGCTTGATCAAGCGATCCGCGTGTTTCATCTCGTCGATGGATTCGTCATATTCGTGCTGGCCGAGCTTGAGCAGCCCCCAGCTCTCGAGCATTCGGGCGTGGAGGAAATACTGATTGACGGCGGTCAGTTCGTTCTTGAGCGCTTTATTGAGGTATTCGATAACCTTGGCATCGCCTTTCATCGCACGGCTCTCCTCGACGGATTATAAATCGACGGCGAACCACGCGGCCCGCTGGGGCGCGGGTTCGACAGCCGGCGGCGCGGGGGTCGGTTCCGCGCCCGCCGCCGGAGCCGCCGCCGCGGCCGATCCGGGCGCTGGCGGCGCGAGTTCCGGCGGCGCGGCCAGACAGGACTCTAGCAGTTCCCGGACGCTGTCGACACACTTTCCGCATTCGATACCGATACCGAAGCGAATGCCTAAATCGCCCATGGTGCGGTCCCCTTCCTGGACCGCTTGTCGGATTTGTTGGTCGGAGATCGCCTTGCAAACGCACAGATACATGATTTGAACCCCTCTATTACCAATCGGGTGGGTCGATAGCGGCTTTGCAGAGGGTCCGCGCGCGATTGAATCGCGGATAGCTCTTGCCACGAGCCGGATGAAATCAGACACTGAATGGACGCGGTCGCTCCGATCTCATCCGATAAAAGTAGAGCAAAACGCTTGGAATTTACCAGCTTGATCCGAACCGAACCAGCAAAACCGCACCGGATGCCCGCATCATGTTGAATGCCGCGAAGCAAGCACGCTGCTTTCCGGACGCGCCGGCCCTCCTCGATAGCCCCCCCGAACCGCCTCGGCCGCGGGCGGGTCTCGACCGGCCGATCGCGCTGATTCCGGCCTACAACGAGGAAGCGACCATCGGGTCTATCGTCGGGCAGATCCGCCAGCGCTTCGATTATCCGGTGGTGGTGATCGATGATTGCAGCAGCGACGCCACCGCCCGCCGCGCGCGCGCGGCGGGCGCGACCGTCCTGCCCTTGAGCCTGCAACTCGGAGCCTGGGGGGCCATTCAAACCGGGCTGCGCTACGCCTTGCGGCATGGCTACCAAACCGCCATCACCCTCGACGCCGACGGCCAGCACGAACCGGAATGCATCGGGGAGTTGATCGAGCCCCTGATCGAGCGACAAGCCGACGTGGTCATCGGCGCGTTCCCCGAGCGCGCCAGCCGCGCCCGCCGCTTGGCGTGGTCGTATTTTCGTTGGCTGACCGGCTTGAAACTGGAAGACATCACCTCCGGCTTTCGGGCTTACAATCACCCCGCGATGACCGTCTTGGCCTCGCCCGAGGCCAGCTTGCTCGACTATCAGGATGTCGGGGTCTTGCTGATCCTGCGCCGCAAACGCTTGCGCGCCGTCGAGGTGCCGGTATCCATGCAGCCGCGCGCGCAAGGCTCGTCGCGGGTGTTCCGCTCCTGGTGGATCGTGGGCAAGTACATGCTGCAAACCAGCGTGCTCTGCCTGGCGCGCATCGGCCACCGTTCCACCCCGCTCACGCCCGACGACTGAGAACCCCGCATGCTCACCTATCAAAGCACCTCGATGGTGATCGGGATCAGTCTCGCCCTCATCATCCTGTTTCTGGTCCGGCGCGACCGCTTGCACGGACCTTATGCGATCTGGTGGATCGGAGCCGCCGCAACCGTCGGCGCGCTCGGTTTTTATCCCGAACTGTTCGATCACCTCGCCGTTTATCTTGGCGTGCGCTATCCGCCGATTCTGGCGATCATCCTGGGCTTGGGAATGCTGTTGGTCAAAATTTTGACCATGGATCTGGAACGTTCCCGGCAGGAGCGTTTGATCCGACGCTTGACCCAACGGCTGGCGATGCTGGAAGCGCGCGGCCCCCTACCGGACATCGGGGAGCCGGGCTCCGAACCTAAAGTCGAAGATTCGGCTTATCCCGCCCCGCGCGCGAGCGGCTCTCAAAAAGCGTGATGCGCGTCCTCCATATCGGCAAGTACTATCCGCCCTTCGCCGGAGGCATCGAGCATTTCCTGGCCGATCTGCTTCCGGCGTTGACCCAGCGGGGCATCGCCAGCGCGGCGGTGGTCCACGACGAACAGCGCGGCCGGCCCGGACAAGCGCCGGACCCGT
Organism: Competibacteraceae bacterium UBA6584; assembly: GCA_002433805.1. Lineage (GTDB taxonomy): Bacteria > Pseudomonadota > Gammaproteobacteria > Competibacterales > Competibacteraceae > Competibacter_A. The sequence continues at coordinate 12,564 of DJIW01000062.1, forward strand.
CCGACAGCCCCGCCATCTACCGGGCGCCCTGCCACGGCCAGTTGCTGTACGCGCCGCTGAGCCCGGCGTTTCCGGCCTGGTTGCGGCGGGCGATCCGCGAGTTCCGGCCCGATCTGCTCCATCTCCATATGCCCAACACCTCGGCGTTCTGGGCCTTAATGATGCCTAGCGCCCGAAAATTACCGTGGATCGTGCACTGGCACGCGGATGTGGTGGCCTCGACCATCGACCGTCGTTTGGCGCTGGCTTATCAGTTCTACCGGCCGTTGGAGCAGCGGCTGCTGGCGGCGAGCAAGGCCATCATCGCCACTTCCGCGCCCTATTTGGACGCCAGCGCCGCATTGCGGCCGTGGCGCGAGCGCTGTCGCGTGATCCCGCTCGGCCTCGACCCAAGCCGGTTTCCCGCGCCCGACCCCGCCGCGCGGGCGCGGGCGGCGGCGCTGTGGGGCGATGCGGCTTTTCGGGTGTTGGCCATTGGTCGGCTGACCTATTACAAGGGGCATGACTTGCTGATCCGGGCCGCCGCCGAATTGTCGGACAGCCGCGTGGCGATCGTCGGAACCGGCGATCAGCGGGAACGCCTGGCCGGGCAAATTCAGGCCCTGCGGCTCAACCAACGGGTTTTGTTGCCTGGTTTTCAACCCCAGAACGATCTTCACGCCCTGCTGGCCAGTTGCGATGTGCTGTGCCTGCCGTCGCTGGAGCGCACCGAAGCCTTCGGCATGGTGCTGTTGGAAGCGATGTGTTTCGGCAAACCGGTGGTGGTCGGCGACATTCCCGGTTCCGGCCCCGGATGGGTGACGCGAGAGGCGGGGCATGGCCTGCCGGTTCCGACGGGCGACGCATCGGCTCTCACCGCCGCCTTGCGAGCGCTCCAGCACGACCCCGAACGCCGGGAGGCACTCGGTCGGGCCGGCGCGACCGCGCTGCGGGAGCGCTTTGGCATCGATCGAGTAGCGGCCAGCGTGGCCGATTTATACCGGCAAACGCTCGCGATCAGCTAACCCTTCCTTCGCTTGCGGCGCTACCAACAGCCGCCTCTCCACGCCCGAGGGCTGCGGCGGCGCCAAAACCGTCAGCATCCAAAATAGCAGGACGGGCGCGAAATCCAGAAACACCCGGTTGATGCTGGTGTACTCCTTGGCCCAATACTGCGCGTCGGTCAAAAAGAACAACACGAATAACATGCCGAAACAGGAACCGATGAACACGGCCGCGATCCGCCGCCAGCGCTCCGCCCGCAAGCCGGGAACCGCCATCACGGCGGCCGCCAGCGCCAGATACCAGAACAAATGCCAGTTGCCCAACACGAACAAATTTTTCAGCACCGGTTCCCAAACGTCGCGATAGCCCAAGTTAAACCGGCCCAGATAGGGAATCTGAATGAGATGGGGTTTTAACTGAATCTCGCCAAATCCGGTGGTGAACGCCACGCCGCCCGACACGATCCAGACCAAGCCCAGCGCCGCGACCCCGACAGCCAGCGCCGCCGAGAGCCACCCCCGCAATCGGACCACCAACAGCGCGGGTATAAACATCGCCAGCCAAACCGCGCCCTCCAGCTTGATCAGCGGCCCCATCAGCGCCAGCGGCAGCGCCAGCGCGGCTTGGGCGCGATCGCGGCTCCAAAGCCACTGCAAAAACGCAATCGCCGCCAAACTGAAGGCCGACGCCATCCACAAATCGGCGTAACCGGCCAAGGCGATGTGGGTATTGAGGATCGGCAGCGACAATAACGCTCCGGTAAACAGCAAAGCGACCCACGGCGACGCGCCCCAGAATCGCGCCTGCCCGTAAAAACCCAAGGCCAAGGCCAGCGCCGCGCCGAACCATGGCAGATTGGCCGCCGTTTCGTTCCAAGCGCCGAACGCCAGCGTCGGCCACAGCGCCAGCAGCGGCACCGTGGCGGGATAGGTCCAGGCTTCGATGGTGTACGCCGAGCCTGTCGGATCGGCCAGCCAGCGCTGGGGATCGACGAACGGCGCCCACTCTCGCAACTGCGACCACACGCGCGGCCGGACCGTCCAAGTCGTCCAGGCATCCCAAGGAAACAGCGGCCGCCACCAGATTTCTTGCGCCAGTCCGGCCAGCCGCCAACCCAACCACGCCAGCAATACGGCGAACAAGACCCGCTGCCAGACCGGCTGTCCGGACCATTCGCCGCGATCCCGAACACCCATCGCCGAACCGCCGAGGCGCGCCCGCCGCCAAGCCAGGCCGCCGCCCGCCAGAGCCAGCAGCGCCAAAACCAGTAGCGGCTCGTTCAAGCTCGGCGCGAAGCCCAGCGCCGCTTGCAACCGCAGCAACAGGCTGACCGCCAGCATTCCCAGAACGTAACCGTAGCCCAGCGCCAGCGGCCACACTCCCGGCGGAGCCGCGCCCCAAGCGGCCCGCACCCAAAGCGCGCCCGTAAGCCCCGGCAACGCCAAAGCCAAGCCTACCCAACCCCAGGCCATCGCTTATCCTCCCCGAACCTGCAACAGCGCGCCGAGCGCTCCGCCGTATAAAAGATCAGCGGGCAGAGCGCCGCCTGTCCAGTCCAGCCGCCGGCGTTCACGGTCGTAGCGCACCCCCGGCAGGGGCGACAAAATCAGCACGTATTCGCCCGGCCGCGCCACGCCGGGCGCCGGGGGCTGGGAGAATTTCATATAACCGTTGTGCGGCAACAAATGGTAGCGCGCTCGTCCCGACTGGAAGTCGCCAGGATCGGCGCTGACGATGTACAGCTTGCTCGGTTTCTCGGGAAGCCGGCGGCGGACTTCAAGCAAGAAGCGATACAGCTCGCCATCCAAACCCGCCAGCAAGCGTTCATCGCCCTCCTTGCCGGCAAAACGCGATTCGGTTCGCTCCAGCCGCCGGCTCAAATCCCACTGCCAGCGCGCGTCCAGCGCCAGCCAGCCGACCAGCAGAAATGCCAGATACGGCCGCCACCCTCCCCCGGTACGGCGAAACGGGACGAAAACGGCATACAATCCGGCGCTGAATCCCACCCACAGCGCCGCCATTAACACCGGCGGAAACAGCGCGTCCAGCGGCGCGCCCGCTACATAATTGATCGAACGCTGGCTCCAGTCCTCAAACGCGGTCCACTCCTCGAAGGCCAAGCGGGCGAGTTCGGCGGTTCCAAGCGCCGGCGCTTGCACTTTCAGGCGGCGGATCACCAGCGGCCGTTCGAGCGGCCCTTTCGCGACCAAGCCGATCACGGCGATGCGGCCGCGCCACTCCGGTTCCGCGCTCATATCCACCGTGCCGGCGTTGGGTTCGGTCGGCGGCGGCAAGCGCTTTTCCCGAACCGTGCGCGGCTCGGCCAGCGTGGTCCACATCAATCGAAGATCATGGCTCGGCTCCACGCCGTCCGCCCGCCAGGTCAGCTGCCGGTACACAGCCGCCCGCACGAAACCGGCCGAGCCTTGCACCGAGATCACCCCTTGCGGACTCGCTTGGCGGACTTCCAAACCGGTCGCGGTTTGCTCGCCCTGACCGCTCATCAGCCGCAAGTCGGCGCTGTTCAGCACCACCGGCGGCGCGACCGACGCCAAGCCGCCCGCCCGATAGAAGATGAGCAAAACCAACGCGGTCAACGCCAAGCCGCCCAACGCCGCCGCCAGCACGCCGACGGCCGATCGCGGTCCAATAGGCTCAACCCCGGCGGGCATGATTTGCGAGTTATTCGTCATTCAACAGTTCCCGGCAGTAGCGCTCCAAGGTCCAAACGGGACGATAGCCTAACTCGATGCCGATGCGCGTGGCGTCGTAACAAGCCCAGCCTAACAGTTTGTCCAACGCTTCTCGCGCCTTCCGATCTCCGCGCCCGCACAGGCGCAACACGCCATCAGCCGCCGTTGCGCCGCCGTACAAAACGCCGGCCGGCACGGTCCAGCGCGGAATGGGACGTCCGAGCGCGGCGCGCAGGATCAGATACAGCTTGCGCCCTGAATACGACTCGCCGTCAGTCACAAAATAGGTCTGCCCGGCGGCGGCGGGATGCGCCGCGCTCAGCAGCGCCGCTTGCGCCACATCGTCCGCATGGACCAGCGAGCGCCGGTTTCCGGTTTCCGGCAACGGCGGCAGCCAACCGCGCCGCGCCGCGTCGAGCAGCCGCGCCAGATTCGCCTTCATGCCGGGTCCGTACACCAGCGCCGGACGCAGGTTGACCGCGTGCAATCCCCGCTCGCGGCCCACGGCCGCCACCCGCGCTTCGGCGGCGCGTTTGGCCCGACCGTAGGGAGTCCGCGCCGGTTGATCCCAAGTCTCGTCCACGCAGCGCGCGCCAGGGTCGCCCACCGCCTTGACGCTGCTGAGGAACACCAAGCGCTTGACGCCCGCCGCCGCCGCCGCGTCGAGCAGCCGATAGGTTCCCTCGGCGTTGGCCGTCCAATGCCGGACGGCGAAATCCGGTGTATCCGCCGCGTCGGCGTGCGCGAAACCGGCCGCGTGGATCACCGTGTCGATGCCGGAACAAGCCGAGGCCAAACTGAGGGCATCGCTTAGATCGCCAAGCGCGGGTTCGACCTCGCGCCAGTCCGCCGGCCATGCCGATTGGGCCCGGCGCAGAACCCGCAACCGCGCCCCTCGCGCTTGCAGCGCCAGGATTAACCGACGGCCGATAAAACCGGTGCCGCCGGTCACCAACACCGGACGCCCCCGAAAGAAATCCGCCATCACCACCACCGCCACCCGTGCCGGTTGAAAAACAGCAGCGCCGCTCGCAGAAACAGGCCGATATGCCGGAATCCCTTGCGGGCGGCGTTGCCGCCCAGATGGACGATGCGGACTTGCGGCGCGAGCGCCAGCCGCGCCACCGCCGCCAACCGCAGACTCAAATCGAAATCCTCGAAATACAGAAAATACTCGGGGCGAAATCCGCCGATCTGTTCCAGCGCCGCCCGCCGGCACAACATGAAACAACCGCTGGCGATAGGCGGGTCCCACAGCACGCCCTCATTGATCCGGTCGCGCAATTCATAACGATCCAAGCGATCTTGGAACCGCCTCCGCAACGCCGCTGGAGCAAAGCCGCGCAACGCTAAATCCAGGACCGTCGGATAATTCTTGCATAAATATTGGGCTTCACCGTCGCCGCCGCGCGCCGCCGGAGCGACCAAGCCGACTTCGGGATGCGCGATCAGAAACGCCAAGCCCTCGCCGAGCGCATCGTGTTCCAACAGCACATCGGGATTGAGAATCAGATGGAAGTCGCCCGCGCCGCGTTGCAGCGCCAGATTGTGGCCCGCGCCGTAACCCACGTTACCGTGACCGCTCAGCACGTCGGCTTCCACTGCCAGCCGAGCCGACTCCAACCCTTGTTGCAACGGTTCGCGCCAGCCCGCGCCCGGTCCGTTATCCACCAGCAACAGTTGCGCCTTATCCAGCAACCGTCGCGCGCGCGCGCGCGCCAGCGCCTGATCGAGCCGTTCTAGCACCTGGGCCAAGATCGCCAAATCCGGGGCGTAAGTGACAATGGCAACCGTCAGCGAAATCACGCTTGAGCCGTCATGTTCAGGAGTCGGGCACAACGACCATCATCAATGAAGTTCGCCTATCGTTGACTGTCGGAGCCCGTCGTATTACATTTTGTAATATTTTGATGGGGGCGACCGCTGATGGGTACAAAAACTGTTCGGCTCGATGCCGAAGCCGAAAAAACCTTGACACGGCTTCGGAATATGACCGGTCTGTCCATATCCGAGGTGTTGAAACACGGATTGAGCGCCTACGAGAGACAAGCCTTGGAACAAGCGCATCGCAACCCCTACGCTATTTATCGCACCTTGGATTTAGGCGAAGGCGGTTACGCCATCGCGCCCGCGCGGGAAGCGAAGTCTTCGATTGCCAGCGCTATCCGGCGCAAACGCGCGCGATGATCCTGACGGACACCGGACCGCTCGTCGCTCTGTTCGATCCCGCCGACAGCGACCATAAACGTTGCGCCAAGCTGCTGGCAAGCATCGAAGAACCGTTGTGCACGACGGTTCCGGTGCTTACGGAGGCTTTCCACTTGCTAACCCCTGGCAGCACCGGCTCGCAACGGTTGATGGATTTCGTAACGGAACACGGTCTCCAAGTCTGGTTCCTTGACGATAGCGCCTTGGTTAGAGCTTTTGAACTGATGATCCGCTACGCCGACCATCCGATGGATCTCGCCGATGCCTCGCTTGTCGTCCTCGCCGAGACACTGAAGCTGCGCAAGGTGTTTACCATCGACCGCAACGACTTTTCCAGCTATCGGATCAAGCAAGGCCACCGACATTTCCCCTTTGAAGTACTGTCTTGATGCCGAAACGATTGATCGGTGGCTTATGCCCCCCCATCGAGGCGAAGCTCCACCCAAATGGGCTCAGCCGCGCCGATACCGCCGCCAGCCCGCCCAAAGCCGATTGCGCCAAGAACGTCCTAAAAGCTCGATCTCGGCGGTTTGCTGGCTCGATTGCGCCGCCAGCGCGCCTCGCTCCATTTCCAACTGACCTTTAGCGTGTTGTTGCGCCTCCAATTCCCTTTCTAAATCAGCGCGGCGGGCGGTCGACTCGGAAAGAGTCGCTTCTAATTCAGCAATCTGGCTCTTCCAGTTCGCGCTCCGGTCCTCCAACTCCCGGATTTGCGCGGTCAACGCCGCCTGCATCGCCATGGCGTCCCGGCGCGGAATGCAATCCTGCGCCAGCGCCAAATAATCCAGCGACATCGGCCATGACAGTTCCACGACCAGCTCGCCGCCCTGTTGCAACGCCGCCAAGGCGAAAGCCGGAACCGGCAATTCCAGATTCGGATCATCTCCCGCCAGCAGTAGCAGCAGGCCATCGCTTGCGCCCTCGGACACCGCGAAAGCCAGTTGTTGGCCGGGTTGTTCGGCCAAACTTTCGCGGCGACCGTTCCATTGCCAAAGCGCTTGACCGTTAATATCCCGCAACGCCAAGGCGTACAACCTCAGCAATCCCGGCCGGTCGGCAAAATCGAGACGCAAGGCGAGAGGTGGAGCCGGAAGGGCGGGAACCGGCAACCGTACCGTTTGACGCGCCTGGCCGATCCGACCCCACGCGACGGTGCTGTCGCTTTCCCGATAGCCTGTCTCGGGCAGCGACCAAAACAGTTGACAGCTAAAACGCAGCTCGGGGGGCGGACACGCCAGCAGCGGAGCTTCGGTGCGCCCCGCCTCGCCGGCGATTTGCGCCGAGACGATAAACTGATAAACCAGCGCCTCGGGCCGGGCCAGCAAGCCGCGTCTCAGCGCCGGCGGCAAAGCGTCCAGATAACGGTCGGCAAATTCGGAATCGCGCGGATCCAGCATCACCGCATCGACCGCGACCGCCCGCAAGCCCGCCGTTTCCAACGCGCGCAGCAGCGAACGCAAGGTGAAAAAGCGCAGGTGGGTTTCATCGAGGAGCCCTTCGGGTCGGTAGCGAAAATCGCCGGCCAGCAATTCGGCGATCAAGCCCGCGTAAGCCACGTTCGGGACCGAGGCCAGCACCCGACCGTTCGGAGCCAGCAAGCCGCTCAGTTGAGCGAGCAGATCATGAGGCCGGCGCAGATGCTCCAATACATCGGCGCAGACGATGAAATCGTATTGCCCGCCGGCGAAACATTCGGCCAGATTGAGCTGTTCCAAATCGGCGCGCTGCAAGCGGCGATACCAGGGCGCGGCCTCACTCGCGGCGTCGGCATTGCCCTCGACGCCGTCCACGGCGCACTGCCGCTGTTCCGTGAGATAACGCCCCAACACGCCCGGTCCCGCCCCCAGATCGAGGACTCGGCTGTCCGGTCGGATCAAGCGGGCGAGCTTGGCCAGCGAATCTTGGCCATTTGGGTCCAACTGACGGTGGTAAACGCGCGCGGCGGAGGCGGACATCAATCTCGATCCAGGTTCAGCCGCGCCGGTAAAGCGCCAGCAACCCGCCTTGCATCCACTCGCGCAACCGCCGGGGCGAGACGCGGCGTTGCGCCTGGACAATCGTTCGTTGCCGCCAACAGCGCGGCAAGCCGCGCAAGGCGTCCCATTTCGCCTTGCACAAGACGCCGCCTTGACCGCGCAGCCCAAACCAGACCATCTCGATCAGATTCAACAGTAGATGCTGCGGCAAATACAGCCAAAACAGCGAGCCGGGCATGTTCTTGCACCACGTCCACACCAGATTGCGATGGCCGTGGTAAACCGAAAACGCGCTGCGTCGGCCAGTCAGCGCCGAGCCGACATGCCGGACGGTCGCATCGGGCGCGTAACGGCTCTGATAACCTTGCAACCGCAATCGAAAGCCCAAATCGACATCCTCGAAATAACAAAAATAAGCCTCGTCGAAACCGCCGACTTCGAAAAACGCAGCGCGGCGGTAAAGCGCCGCCGCCGCGCAGGGCGCGAAGATTTCGCCGGCCTCGCGCGTTCCCCCCTCAAGCGGCCGACCGTGATCGCGCCGCCAGGCCAAGCCGCTGACATGATAAACATCGCCGGTGCCATCCAGCCGGCCGCCATCCTTGGCGTCGATCATCCGCGACCCGAAGCTGGCGCAATTTGGATAGGCGTAAGCCTCGTCGAGCAGCCGCGCCAGCCAATCCGGCTCCGGAAACGCATCGGGATTGAGCAGCGCCAACCACTCCACCTCACCCGCCCGCCGCGCCGCCAGATTGTTGGCGGCCGCGAAACCGATGTTGCGATCGAGCCGCAGCCATTCGACGCCGACATCGTCGGCGTGATCCGCCGAACCGTCCCGACTGGCGTTATCGACCACGATGATCCGTTCCGGGCGGCGGGTTTGGGCGCTTAAATGGCGCAAGCATTCCGCCAACAGCGCGCCGCTGTTGAAATTGACGATAATCACCGCCACGCTGGTCGCCACATCGCGCTCCACGGCCGATGTCCGAGCGAGGCCCCGTTATCGCCGATTCGGTTTCACATCGGATGGCAATGCCCTAGAATGCCGCTCCGTCTGGCGTCCCGTTTCCGGGATGGACGCCACGATAGCCGCTCCATCCCGCTGAAATCAACCTCGCCACGCCCGGCGATCCGACCCCGCGAACTCCACGTCGATTCCCATGCCCAGCAAAATTCGTCTCCTAGCCGGCCGAAGCGCGCTGGTTGTGTACCGCCGACTACCGCTGCCGCTGGCCGTCAAATGGCGGATCAAGTCTTTTTTATACCGGCGGTTGGGGCCGCTGCTGAAAAGTAGCGCCAACTATCAACAGTGGTTGATTCAGACCTCGGCCAGCCGGCCGGCGACGGTGCTGGCGGCCGACCCGACGCTTTCCTTGCCGCCGCCGATCACACCGCCGCCCATGATCGCGATCAGCCCGCGCGGCGTGGAAGGACTGACGGCGGAACTGGCCTTCGACGCGCCCGAAGCGCCCCAGGTTTCTGTCATCATCCCAGTGTTCAATCAAATCGACTACACCGCCTGCTGTCTGGCTTCGATCCATCGCCGCCCGCCCGCCGCCAGTTACGAGGTGATCGTGGTGGACGATGGCTCCAGCGACGCCACCGAGCGGCTGCTCGGCGCGATTCCGGGGCTGCGCTATCTGCGCAACCCGGAAAATCTCGGCTTTCTGCGCACCGCCAATCGAGGCGCGGAACAGGCGCGGGGCCGTTACCTGCTGTTTTTGAATAATGACACCCAAGTCTTGCCCGGCTGGCTCGACCGTCTGCTGGAGGTTTTCGACGCGCGACCGGATGCGGGTATCGTCGGGGCCAAGTTGATCTATCCGAGCGGCCATTTGCAAGAAGCGGGCGCGGCGCTCAAGCGGGACGGCACGGTGGATTTGATCGGCCTCAACGACGATCCCGCCAAACCGCAATACAACATTTTGCGAGAGGTGGATCACTGTTCGGGCGCTTGCTTCTTGATCGAAACCTCGCTGTTTCGCGAGTTGGGCGGTTTTGACGAACGCTACGCGCCGGCCTATTTCGAGGATTGCGATCTGTCGTTGCGGGTGCGGGAACGAAGCCGCAAAGTCCTCTACCAATCCGCCGCCGAAATCGTCCATCACCTGAGCGTGACGACCAATCAAGACGGGCACAAACTCCAGCAGATCGAGCGCAACAAGCACCTTTATCTGGAGCGTTGGGGCGAGGCCCTTAAGGCGCTCGACCGGGTGCGGCTGATCGCCTTCTACCTGCCCCAGTACCACCCGATTCCGGAAAATGATCGCTGGTGGGGCAAGGGCTTTACCGAGTGGACCAACGTCACCAAGGCCGCGCCGAATTTCGGCGGCCACTACCAACCGCGCCTGCCGGCGGATTTGGGGTTTTACGATCTGCGCGTGCCCGAAGTGCGCGAGGAGCAGGCGGCCTTGGCCCGACAATATGGCGTTTACGGCTTTTGTTATTACTACTATTGGTTCGCCGGCAAGCGATTGCTGAATGTAGAACGACACATGACTTACTAATCAAAAGTCAAATGGATTGATGTGCAGAACGGACAGATAGATTGATAATTAGCGCACACACATCAA
>DJIW01000062.1:23133-23457 GCA_002433805.1 Competibacteraceae bacterium UBA6584
TTCGCCGGCAAGCGATTGCTGAACCGGCCGCTGGATGAGGTGGTGCAATCCGGTCGCCCGAATTTTCCGTTTTGCGTCTGTTGGGCCAATGAAAATTGGAGCCGGCGCTGGGACGGTCTGGACACCGAAATTTTGATCGCACAGGAGCATTCGGACGAGGACGATTTAAATTTTATCCGCACTTTGGAGCCGGCGTTGCGCGACCCGCGCTACATCCGCATCGACGGCCGCCCGCTACTGCTGCTCTACCAACCGAATCTGTTGCCGGACGCCGCTCGAACCGCCGAAATCTGGCGGCGGTATTGCCGCGAGGTCGGGATCGAC
>DJIW01000080.1 GCA_002433805.1 Competibacteraceae bacterium UBA6584
TCATCAGGGTCCGCTGTCTTCAGACGGCACCAATGACCGGTTGTAGTTTCTCCAGTCCGCACCTGACTCGCTGCTCAGCGCTCAAGACCCTGGCTCGGCGCTTTAACGTCCGAATACCCTCAACGACGAATCACCCCGTCTTTCGTCTTGGTCCGTCTTTGCTTGACATCCGGGGAAGCCCTTGTAGCTTGAGCTAAGCGGCAGCATCAATCGCGAAGCGATTGATCTGTCCGCTTGAGCGAATAGTTAGGCGCATTTTTGCATGATCTAAGGCTTGGAGCCAGATGAGCCCCGTCGCCAACGTTTTGCCAGCCGAAAGGCCCGGTGGCGAAGCTGCTGTGGGTAAGTCCCTATAACTGCGACCCTCTCAAGCTCATTGGCGATTTCTTCATCGAGTGCCACATCGGTCTCAAGCCAATCCAACGCGGGGTCAATCCAACCTTGCGTCGGCCAAGCTAAGGCAGCCAGAACGACGTCACGAGCATCAACGTCAGACGGAAGCTCTGAGAGTCCAGCCCTTAGGTGAGAAACGAGGTAGCTCGGATTCACAGTGCGCCTAACAAGTGATTATACAGCTTCCTTCTATCTACGAAATTTCTACGGCACCAAAGACAAGACGCTAATTTAGAAGAAATTTACTGACCGCCTATCTTCAATGACGCACTGCCTCTAACACCGACAAGCAGGCTCCGCATTTTACTCCACGCCTCCATCAGCGCAGCCAACCACCGCCACGTCTTTCAGCGTTAGCGGATAACCCAGCCCGCGCAACGTCGCTGTCACCTCGCTGATTGCCTCACCCATCACCGCCCCCACTTCCGGCGACAATTCAATCCCCAACTCCATATCCAGCGGAACCACGCCAATCAGCGTGACGGCGCGCGGCGCTTCGTCGCTCAGCGTCAAGGTCGCCAACACATCGGCCAAACCGAGTTGATGGGGAGAAAAGCGGGTTTGAAACAAGGCGGGGACTTCGGCGTCGGTGAGTTTGATCACCGTCCCTGGCGGCGCATCGTCCTTGATTGCATCGCAAATCAGCAAATGATCGCAACCGGCGATCACATTCAACAACTCCATGCCGGCGGTGCCGCCATCGACGACCTCGATCTCCGGCGGCAAGGCGTAGCGTTCGGCCAGAGCCTCGACCACCCGCACCCCCACGCCTTCATCGCGGAGCAGGATATTGCCGAGGCCCAGCACCACCACCCGCATTCAGATCGCCTTGACATGGACGATGGGCCGCCGCTTGCTGTCGGTGAGATGGATGGCGCAGGCCAAACACGGGTCGAAGGAATGCACCGTGCGCAATACTTCCAACGGCAATTCCGCGTTGGCGACCGGATTGTCGAACAAGGACGCCTCGTAAGGGCCGGGCGCGTCATTGTCGTCGCGCGGGCCAGCGTTCCAGGTGCTCGGCACCACCGCCTGATAGTTCTTAATCTTGCCGTTTTCGATCACCGCCCAATGCGACAGCACCCCGCGCGGCGCTTCGTGATAGCCGAAACCGCGAATCTCGCCCTTGGGAAATACCGGCCGGTTGAAGGTGTCGAAATCGCCCTTGCTAATATTGTCGATCAACAATTGCCATTGATTTTGCAGCGATTCCAGCAGCACCGCGCACCGTATCGCGCGTGCGGCGATCCGGCCGATGGTCGAATGCAGCGCCTCGACCGGAATCTTGCTGCCGGCGACCGTGCTGGCGATATCGAGCACCCGATTGAGGTGGCGCTTGGTCGGCTCGTGACCGGCGGCGACCATGCCCAGCACGTTGGCCAACGGCCCGACTTGCACTCGTTTCTCGTAAAAAGTCGGGGCTTTAACCCAGGAATACTTGCCGTTGTCTTGAAAATCGGTGTGATGCGGATGAGTCTGACCGTCGTAGGGATGGCGCGCCCCATCGCCGCCCTTGTACTGATACCAAGCGTGCTTGACGCTTTCCTTAACCCCGTCGCGGAAGAAGGCGTCCTGATAGCTGGTGATCGGCTTCAAGGTGGCCAAATCGCCCTTGGCGATGAAGCCGCCGGGCAGTTCAAAGCGAGTGCCCTTGGTGTCCAGCGGCAGATCGGGCACCGACAGATAATCGGTCACGCCCGCCCCGTACTTCGTCCAATCGGCGTATAGCGCGCCGACGGCGGCAACATCGGGAATCATCGCTTGATTGATGAATTCGCCCAACTTGTCGATCTCGGCCTTGATGGCGAACAGTCGCTCCAAGGTCAAGGTCGATTGGCTGTCGGGATTGATCGGATTGGCGACGCCGCCGACCGCGAGATTTTGGATGTGCGGGGTCTTGGAGCCGAGTATGGCGACGATCCGGTTGGCGGTGCGCTGGTATTCGAGCGCCTGCAAATAATGGGTCGCGGCCAGCAGGTTGACATCGGGCGGCAACTTCATCGCCGGATGGCCCCAATAGCCGCTGGCGAACACGCCTAGCTGCCCGGTGCCGACGAAGGCTTTCAACTTCTCTTGGATCTGGCGGATTTCCTGGACGCTGTTGCGCCGGTAGTCGGACAAACTCGCGCCCACCTTGGCCGCGCCTTCGGGACTGCCGGATAAGGCGGACACGATATCGACCCAATCCAGCGCCGCCAGCTGGTAAAAATGCACGATGTGATCGTGGATGCCGTGCGCCGCGACGATCATGTTGCGGATGTATTGGGCGTTGAGCGGCACTTCCAGCTGCAAGGCGTTTTCGATGGTCCGCACCGAGACGATGGCGTGTACGGTGGTGCAGACGCCGCAGATGCGCTGGGCGTAAATCCAGGCGTCGCGCGGGTCGCGGTCCTTGAGGATGATCTCGATGCCGCGCCACATCTGCCCCGACGACCAGGCATTGGTGACCTTGCCGTTGTCCACCTCGCAGTCGATGCGCAGGTGGCCTTCGATGCGGGTGATGGGATCGATGGTGATTCGGGTCATGACGGCCTCCCATGAGCTTCGGCGGCACCGCCATGCAGCACCGGCAAGGTCTTGATAAACAGCAGATACAGCATGATTTCCAAACAGACGATGCCGATGGTGATCATCAGCTCCGGCGCGGACGGGAAATAGGTCCAACCGTTGCCGGGTTCCAGGGTGATGAGGTAGGAATCGAGGCGGTACAGCGAGCCGGCGGCCAAGATGCACACCGCGCCGATGAACTGCCAGCGCTGGCTGTGGCGGCGATCCGATAGCAGGATGAGCACCGGCGCGATAAACAGCGCGCTTTCAATCAAGAACAGATTGCCGTTCAAATCGCCGGCAAAGGCCAAGTCGAGATGGCCGCGATACATCAGATCGGCCCAGCGCAGCACCGAAAAGCCGATCAACAACCCGGCGGCGACGCGCGATAGCCGGGCGAACAGCGTCACTTCCGACGGGGTGTTAAAGGCTCGATTGACCAGGGTCGCTTCCAGCATTACCACCCCGTAGCCCATCGCCAGCGCCGAACTCAAAAACAGCAAGGGCAACCATGGCGTGTTCCACAACGCCGGCAGCTTATGGCCGAGAATCAGCAACACTGTGCCGAGCGAGGATTGATGCATGGTCGGCAGCAACACGCCAAGCGCGACCAACACGTACATGTAGCGTTTTAACAGCGCCTGCAATTTATCCAGGCCGTAGCGCCGCTTGAAGCCGAGCGGCATCCGCTCCAGAAACGCGGGCCAGAACTCCAGCCACAACACGGTGACATAGGCCATGACGCACAATCCCACCTCCAGGATCACCGAGTTCGGCTGGGCGTACCAAGGCATCAGCAGATGGAAAGCATGCCAGTAGCGGCCGAGGTCAATCATGACCGCCAGCCCCCCCAGAGTGTAGCCGAACACGCCGCCGAGCAAGGCCGGACGCATCAGCGGATGGTAGGCGTGGCGGTTGAAAATGTAGATCAACAGCGCCATGGCGAACCCGCCGCAGCCGAAGGCGGTGCCGATCACCACATCCAGCACCACCCAGGTGCCGATGGGAAAGCCGTTGTTCATGTTGGACACATCGCCCATACCGAACAAAAAGCGCCGGGCGATGAAATAGGCCGAGATCAGCACGAACAGACCGAGAATCAGGAAGGGCCTGGTGACGACTTTGCCGCCGAGCGGCCGGTGCGCGGCGGCGCTCATGACGGCCGCTCCTGCCCATCTTTATCCTTCTCAGCCGGCTCGTCGTGCTTGACGCTGCGCCGGGCCAGCATGACCAGGCCGCCCAGCAGGGCAATCGGCGCGATCAAGCCCTTATAGATCGTGTGTTGGACCCCCTCCGTCACGGCGGCCGAGGAATGATCGGGCAGCGCGGGCAAGCCCAATTTTTCGTGCGGCACGCCGGTCAGATAGCGAACTTGGGTGCCGCCGGATTCCTTCTCGCCGTAAATGTGCGGTTTGTACGCACCGACTGGCGCGACGTTGGGCGTCCGGTCACCGCCCAGCAAGCCGCGCGGAAAGTCGTACATCGTGCCCGGCTTGAGCGCCAGACGCTGTTCGGCCTCCTTTTGCAGATCCTCGACCCAACCGAACAGCGATGCACCGGTCGGACACACGTCGCAACAGGCCGGAATCCGGCTGTTTTTCCACAGTTCGGTGGCCGAGGCGCTGCCTTGCGCCGCGCCGTCTTCGGAAAACAGCGGATTGTCTTTCAACAAGTGGCTGCAAAACTGGCATTTAGAAATCTGGCCCAAGGCTTCATCGAACTGATACTGCGGCACGTTGAACGGGCAGCCTAACACGCAATAACGGCAGCCGATGCAGGCGTCGGGATCGTGGGTGACGATGCCGGTGATCGGATTTTTTTGCATCGCGCTGACCGGACACACCGACACGCAGGAGGGGTCAAGGCAGTGCAGGCAATGACGCTTGACGAAGGCATAGCCGTTGATTTCCCGGTCTTTCTCGGCCATCGTACCGTTTTGATAGACGCGGATCACGTTCAAGGTCTTGCCGGATAAATCCTCGGCGGTATCCCAGGTGCCTTCGTTCCAACCCGCCAAGGCTTGCGGCTGCTCGACCGGCATCCCGTTAGCGTCCTTGCAGGCGCTGACGCACGCCTTGCAGCCGATGCACTGGGTCGAGTCGTACAGCATCCCGATGGCTTTGGGAGGGAGGGGCTTGTTCTCGCGCGGCGCAAACGGGGCGCTCGCGTCCGCGACCGAGGCGGCGGCGGTGGCGACCGCTCCGGCCGCGCCCCGCAAAAACTGTCGGCGGCTCAGGCTCATGGCGCACCTCTCAGGATTGCTCGCCCGAATCGGCGTCGGATTTTGCCCCGCCATCCATGCCGCGCAAGGCCATCGCCCCCGCGCCGACCGCCAGTCCGGCGATCCCGCCGATCACGGCGGCGGCGGCGGGACTGACCCCCTCGCCCTTCGCCGAAGCCACCGCCGGGAACGCCGTCGGCGGCGCGTAGGTTTGCACCGTGGCGAGCGCGTGGATCGGCTTGGTGAAGCCGATGCCTTTCTCGGTGCAACCGAAGCAGGGATGTCCCGTCCCCACCGGCCAGTTGCCCTCGCCGACATCGCCAAAGCCGATTGACGGACAGTTGGCGTAAGTCTCCGGGCCTTTGCAGCCGAGCTTGTAAAGACAAAAGCCCTGGCGATGGCCGTAGTCGCCGAACTCCAAGGCAAAGCGCCCGGCGTCGAAGTGTGGTCGCCGTTCGCAGTTTTCGTGAATCAACCGACCGTAGGCAAACTTGGGCCGGTTCTTGGTATCCAGGGCGGGCGGTTTGCCGAAGGTCAACAGATACAGCACGGTGGACAGGAAGTTGTACGGATTGGGCGGACAACCGGGGATATTGATGACGGTCTTGCCGGGCAAAACCTCATGCACCGGCTTGGCGTGGGTGGGATTGGGATCGCTGGACGGAATCCCGCCCCAGGAGGCGCACGAACCGATGCCGATGATCGCCGCCGCCCCTTCCGCCGCCTCCTGAACCGCCTCCAGGATCGGCTTGCCGGCGACCATGCAGTAGACCCCGCCGTCCTTGGTGGGAATCGAACCGTCCACCACCAACACGAACTTGCCCCAGTTCTCCTTCATCGACTTGGCTTTATACGCCTCGGCCTGATGGCCGGCCCCCGCGCACAGCGCCTCGTGGTAATCCAGCGAAATCATGTCGAGGATCAAGGCTTCGAGGCTCGGGTGATAAGCGCGCAGCAAGGATTCGGTGCAGCCGGTGCATTCCTGGGCCGACAGCCAAATCACCGGCGGCCGGGTCTTGGCGGTAGCCGCCTCGGCGATGCGGATGCCCATCAGCGCCGACAGCCCCAAGGTCGCGGCGACTCCGGTGCAGTATTTCAGGAACTGGCGGCGGGTCAGCCCGCCCAGCGCCCCCTCGTAACCATCGGGATTGTTGATCTCGTAGGAGTCGAGATCGATATCGTTGACATCATGCATCAGCGCGCGCCCCTCGCTAGCGAAGCAAACACTAAAACCCTAGTAGCGCGTTGGTGGGCCGCTTTGATGATCGTCAATTTTCCATGGAATTTTTCTTACGATCGAACGAGGATAATCGCGATCATCCATGATCCCTTTTTGCCGAGGGCTCCATGCGAGATGAACAACCGGAGAACCGCCTGATGATTTGTTGGCCGAGGGCGGTTTTCCGGCACGGCGATTTTTCCGTCGGACCCGATTATTAAAGAGGACCATCTTTTTATGGCTATAGTAACCGCAGGCACCAAAATTCCTTGTCGGGTGTCTCGAACCCTCGATGTCGGAGACTTCTCCATCCTCCATCAACTGACCTGGTTCAACATGGCGATTCACAGTAATTCCGAATATGCCAAGGGAACCTGGTTCAAGGAACGCTCTCTGGCGGGCCCTCTCATTTTTGCCGTCGCCGACGGTCTGCTCCATCACGCGGACACCATCGCCGAACTGCTGGCGCAAGACGGCTACGAAATCCATGCCTATCTTGGGGTGGACAACATGAAGATCACCGCGCCGGTGCTGTTTGGAGATACGCTCAGGGCCGATGCCGAAGTGGTTGAGCTGCGGGCCACTAAAAATCCGGAGCGGTTATTGTTTATCTACAAAAATAACGCCTACAACCAGCGCCAACAGCAGGTGATCGAATACCAAACCACCATGATGGTCACCCGAAAAAGCTGAGGTCGTAGCCCGCCCGCTAAAACCGGCGCGGCATCCGAGGCAATCAACCCAGCAACGGCGGACTGATTTCCTCCAGCAGGGAATTCGGTTGCGCCACATGCACGGTGCGCCCGGAAAACCGGGCGATGCCGTCTTCCTCCAGCCGGCTGATGATCCGCGACAGGGTTTCGTGGCGCGCGCCGATCATCGAGGCGAGGTCGCGCCGCGACAGCGGCAACTGCATCACCCGGCTGCCGTCGGTGGCGGTGCGGCCGTGACGGTTCATCAGCACCAACAGCAGGTGAACGAATTTAGTGCGGTTGGAAAAGGTGGCGTTTTGCACCAACTTGGCGTGCGCGTCGTCCAGATCGGCGGTGACTCGCCGAACGAATTCCAAGCCCAAGGCGGGATTTTTATCGAGCAGAGTCTTGACCACGCGCTGGTCGATGAAACACACCTTGCTCGGTCCCAACGCTTCGGCGTTATGCCGGCGCTTCTCACCCAGTAACAGGCCCCGATAGCCCAAGGTGTCGCCCGGATAGCCGAGTTGGACCAGCACGGCGTTGCCGTCGGCATCGACCTTGCGAATCGCAACCGTGCCGGAGACGATGCAATAGATGCCGTGACTCGGCTCGCCCGCCGAAAAAATCGGCTCGCCGGTCTGATACATCCGGCATTTCTTGGCTTGCGTGAGCAAGCTGATTTCGTCATCGGCCAGGACGCGCCATTCGGTCTGCTCGCGCCATTCACATTCAAAACAACTGGCGCCGGGTATCGATCTGCGTCGCTCCACCATCAACGCCCTCCTGCTCGCCGTTCGGAAAGTTTGTGATTTAGCTCGCTGTCCCGTCCAATTTGACTTACAAAAAATCTGTGAATGTTATGGCTATAGTTATGAGGATAACTATAGTTCAGTAATCGCTGGAGGAGGGCGGACCATGCCACGGCAACTCGTGCGGCCGATCTTGATGATCGCGGTTTCCTTTTTGATATTTGCGGGCGTGTTGTGGGTGATCGACCCCGTGAACGGTTTTTTCACCTTGATCGGACCCGCCTCCGCCGACCAAAGCTATCGCTACGCGGCCAAGCCTGTCGGTTTGGACGGACCCGCCGGTCAGTGCGTGGTCTGTCACAGCATCGAGAAAAATGGGCCGATGCGGGTCGCGCCCGGACTGTGGGGCATCGTCGGAGCGCCCAAAGCCGGAGCCAAAGGGTACGGCTATTCACGCGCGTTGCTGGAAGCCGGCGGCGTCTGGACCGAGCGGGAGTTGAACGACTATCTCACCGCGCCCGATAGATTCCTGCCCGGCACCAAGAAAACGCTGCTGGGCTTGCCGAACGAGAAGGAACGCGCCGAACTGATCTCGTTCCTCGCCACCTTGAAGGATTGAGGCCACGGCGCGCGATAATGACCGCGCGACTTGCATTACGGAAAATAGCTCTCTGGCCGGCCAAACACACGACTTGCGCAACTTCTCACCATTGTTGGGAGATCTTCATGCGATTAGCTTCTTTTGGAAACCACGGGTTGCTCGCTCTGGCGCTGCTGGCGACGAGCGGCGTCGCTCAAGCTCATACTTCGGGGCTGCCCCACCTGGATTTCACGGCGGGATTGGATCATCCCATCGGCGGCCTGGACCACGTTCTGGCGATGGTCGCCGTCGGTTTGTGGGCGGCTCAAGTGGGAGGTCGCGCGCTTTGGCTGGCGCCGCTGACCTTTGTGCTGACTATGGCGGCAGGCGGCGCGCTCGGCTTTCTGGGCATTCAATTGCCGCTGGTGGAATTGGGGATCGCCGGTTCGGTGCTGATTCTCGGCGTGCTGATCATGCTGGCCTCGCGCTTGCCGCCAGCGGCGAGCATGGCCTTGGTCGGGGCGTTCGCCGTTTTCCACGGCCATGCGCACGGGGCGGAAATGGCCGCTGAAGCGAGCGCGTTGTGGTACAGCCTGGGCTTCATGCTGGCAACCGCGCTGTTGCACGGCGCGGGCATCGGCATCGGCTTGCTGGCGCGACGCGGCGCGGCGGCGCAATGGCTACGGTTGAGCGGCGGCGCTATCGCGGTTGCCGGCGCGGCGCTGTTGGTCGGCTGATTGATTGTCTAACCGATCATAGTCCAGGCGCGCCGTAGGCGTTTGAGCGGCTCGCCAATCGCTCATGCATGAATTCTCGCTTTGCGAAGGCATCATCGACGCCGTTACCACGCAGACCCGGCAACAAGGCTTCAGTCGGGTGCGGCGGGTTTGGCTGGAAATCGGCGCGCTGGCGAATGTCGAACTGGATGCTTTGCGCTTCGCCTTCGAAGTCGTGCGCGATAATACGATCGCGGCGACGGCGGAATTGGACATCATCACCCTGCCGGGCCGCGCGTGGTGCCTGAACTGCGCTCAAGCGATAGCGGTCGGCGAACTGTACGATCCGTGTCCGCTCTGCGGCGGCTACCAATGGCGGCTGACCGGCGGTAACGAAATGCGAATCAAGGAGTTGGAGGTCGAATAAATGTGTGCTACTTGCGGTTGCGGCGAAAGCGAGCCGGTCGCCCATTCCCATTCCCAGGCTCAAGACGCCAACCACCACCACCCGGGCGGCCCGGTTCACGACCACGCTCACGAACCGCGCCGGATCAGCTTGGAACAGGACATTCTGGCGAAAAACGCCGAGTTCGCCGCCGGCAACCGCCGGTTGTTCGCGGATCGCGGCATGTTGGTGTTGAATCTGGTCTCCAGCCCCGGCTCCGGCAAGACCACGCTGCTGGTTCAAACCGCTCAGGCCCTGCGCGACGCCTTTCCCGTCATGGTGATCGGCGGTGACCAGCAAACCGCTCGCGACGCCGAACGCATCCGCGCCGCCGGCGTTCCGGCGGTGCAGATCAACACCGGCAAAGGTTGCCACCTCGACGCCCACGGCGTCGGCCACGCGCTGGATCAATCGCTCCTGGCGGAAGGTGGCGTTTTGTTCATCGAAAACGTCGGCAATCTGGTTTGTCCGGCCGATTTCGACCTCGGCGAAGCGGCCAAGGTGGTTATCCTGTCGGTGACCGAAGGCGAGGACAAACCGCTGAAATATCCCAATATGTTCGCCGCATCCCGCCTGATGCTGTTGAACAAGATCGACTTGCTGCCGCACGTGGATTTTGATGTGGACCGCTGTGTGGATTACGCGCGGCGGGTGAACCCCGACCTGCAAATCCTGCGCTTGTCGGCCCGCAGCGGCGAGGGGATGGCGGCGTGGCTGGACTGGGTGCGCGCCGGCCAACGCAACGAGTTGTCCCAACACATCGACCGTTTGGAAGCCGATCTGGCGGCGGCGCGGGCGCGTTTGATTCACGGCGGCGGCGAAATCCGCCGGACTATCATTTAGCGACCGAAACCAAGGGCATGGCCGCGCTCCAACGCTGGGCGATCCGGATTCGCGGCCAAGTGCAGGGGGTGGGTTTTCGCCCGTTCGTCTACCGGCTGGCCACCCAACGCGGTTTGAGCGGCTTTGTCCGCAACGACGGCGCGGGCGTGGCCATCGAGGTGCAGGGTTCGCCGGCTGTTCTGGACGATTTTATCAACGCCCTGCGCCAGCCGCCGGCGCTCGCCCGTATCGACGATTTAGCCGTCAGCGATCTGATTCCCGACCGGAACGTTGGAGACACGTTCGCCATCGTCGCCAGCTCCGGCGGGCCGGTGACGGCGGAGATCGCGCCGGACTCGGCGATCTGCCCGGCCTGTCTCGCTGAATTGTTCGACCCGCGCGACCGCCGTTACCGTTATCCCTTCATCAATTGCACCGATTGCGGCCCGCGCTACACGATTACCGCCGCGCTGCCCTACGACCGGCCTAACACCAGCATGGCCGGTTTTGCGCTCTGCCCGGATTGCGCGCTGGAGTATGGCGACCCCGGCAACCGCCGTTTTCACGCCCAGCCGAATGCCTGTGCCCTCTGCGGGCCTGAGTTAAATTGGCGCGACGCCTCGGGCCGGCCGATGGTGGCCGCCGATGTGATCGAAGCGGCGCTGGCGCGGCTGTTGGCTGGGGACATTCTGGCGATCAAGGGCTTGGGCGGCTTTCATCTGGTTTGCGACGCGCAAAACCCCGCCGCCGTGGCCCGCCTGCGCCAGCGCAAGCAGCGCGATGCCAAGCCGTTCGCGGTGATGGCCGCCAACGCTGCGTCGCTGGCCGCTTGGGCTGACATCAACCCAACCGAGCGGCGCTGGCTGGAATCGCCGCAACGCCCCATCGTTCTGCTGCGCCAACACCCGGAAACCGAGCGGCGCTTGCCCGACATCGCGCCCGGTTTGGCGCATCTGGGCGCGATGCTGCCGTACACGCCGCTGCACTACCTGCTGTTTCACGAAGCGGCGGGCCGACCGACCGGCACGGCGTGGCTGGAAACGATCCAGCCGCTATTACTGGTGATGACCAGCGCCAACCCCGGTGGGGAACCGCTGGTGATCGGCGATGAGGAAGCCGCGCGCCGCTTGGCGGGCATCGCCGATGGTTTCGTCAGCCACAATCGGGCGATTTTGGCGCGCTGCGACGATAGCGTGGTCACGGACGGCGGCTTCATCCGCCGCGCCCGTGGCTACACCCCGCAAGCCATCCGCCTGCCTGGCGCGGGCCCTTCGGTTTTAGCGTTCGGCGGCTTTCTTAAAAATACCGTGTGTCTGACCCGTGATGATCGAGCCTATCTTTCCCCGCATATCGGCAGCCTCGACAACGCCGAAACCTGCCGCGCGCTGGAGGAAGCGGTCGAACACTTGCAAGACATCCTGCGGATCGAACCGGAACGGATCGCGTGCGACTTGCATCCCGATTTTCCCAGCAGCCGGCTGGCGGCGCGTTATGCCGCCAAGCAGGATTTGCCTTGTATCGCCGTGCAACACCATCACGCCCACATCGCGGCGATCATCGCCGAGCACGGTCTTCGCGAACCGATTTTAGGCTTGGCCTTGGATGGCGTCGGCTTGGGCGCGGACGGTGGGATTTGGGGCGGTGAACTGTTGAAGGTCGATGGCGCGCGGTTCGAGCGTCTCGGTCATTTGCGCCCGCTTCCACTACCGGGCGGCGACCGCGCCGCGCGCGAACCGTGGCGGCTGGCGGCGGCGGCTCTGCACGAACTCGGCAGATCCGATGAAATCAGCCGCCGTTTCGGTGCTCGGGCGACCGTCGTCCGGCAAATGCTGGAACGGCGCATCAACACGCCCGAAACCAGCAGCGCCGGCCGCCTGTTCGACGCCGCCGCCGCTTTGCTGGGCGTGCGCGAGTTGAGCGATTACGAAGGACAGGCGGCGATGGAGTTGGAAGCGCTGGCGCACCGGCACGGTCCCGCCGCGCCGCTCGCCGGCGGTTTTGTCTTGAACGATGATGGGCTATTGGATTTTTTTCCGCTGCTCGCCTGGTTAAGCGAGGGGGTTGCGGCCGAGTTAGGAGCGGCTTGCTTTCACGCCACGCTCGCCTCCGCTTTGAGCGAATGGCTGGCTTGGGCGAGAAAAATATCAGGAATTCGAAAAGTCGCGCTCGGGGGCGGATGCTTTCTCAATCGACTGCTGACCACGCAACTGCGAGCGGGTTTGGAAAAAGCCGGCTGGCAAGTCTTGACCGCCCGCCAAACGCCGCCAAACGACGGCGGGCTGAGTTTAGGGCAGGCTTGGGTGGCTATGCAGAGCGATTTCTAAAGCGGGATTTCCTGATAAGCCCGCCGGATATTGGTAAGTCGGTACTTTTGAAATCCCTTCACAACTTCATCCATATTCCTCGAATTTTCGATAAAGGAAGTAAATTTTATTCTTGACGCTACTCCTTTCAGTCGGAAAAACCAGAACAAACTCATAAAAGCACTTATAAATTGGACGCTTCCCACGGTTCGTCGCGTCGGATGAAAATCACCAAATTCTCCTGATAGGGCGCTTGCAACGGAGTTAGTCACGATACTTTCATGAAAGTACATTTTTTTGTTCAGATAATCGACGAGATCTAGGTAATCAAACCCTTCGGGCATATCATGGGTCAACGCAGATGCGCCTAAATACTGACCATCCTTGATTAGAGTTGAAATGTTTTCAAGACAAGCGTGATGGTTAAGATCGTGTTCGACGCCGAAACCGATGACGGCGAGAAAAATATTCTCCAATCGCAACTTAGCGGCGGCGGTAATAGAACAAGCATCCTCCACGATTGTACCAACTTTGGTTTCATCTCCAAACATCAAACTATCAGTTCCACCATCAACCAAGATCAAAGTATCTATATGATGTTTGTCAATAATAAATGAATACGCCTCAACCAGCGGAAGAACGCCCATCTCATTTTTTGAAAACCCATAAATAATAGGATTCTCCCCTTTGTGACGAAGCCAGTGTAGAACGACACA
>DJIW01000104.1 GCA_002433805.1 Competibacteraceae bacterium UBA6584
ACATTTATTGCATATTATCCACTATATAATTATATGTGTATCTTAAATGATATATATAACCTGAAGGGCCATCATACCCTTGAGGGTTGAGTTCGGGAGAACCACAATGCATGCAAGCTTATTTTTCCATGATAACGCGAATTATTTTGCCGGCTCCGAGCTGCGGGCAATGGCGCGGGAAGGCATTCGAGCGACCTCCTTAATCCGCCGGGCGGGATGCGGGGATCGGCGCGCCGCCGAAGCCCTTCATATCGGTTTTTGGCCCTTCGTGCGCGAATTCGAACTGGCGATCGACAAACAACATCTGCCGCGCGACCCCTTGCAACAACGCTTTGCCAATGCCAGCAGAGCGCGCGTGAATCAAACCTTTATCGAACTCGCCAAGGCGGTCGCGGCGATGAAACAAGAAGAAGGCTCTCACGCCAGCCACTGGAAGAAGGACGCTCAGTGCCTTGGCCTAGCGAGCCTCGAGGGTCCTCCTGTCGTTCCCAGCGTTCAAGCTCTGATCGAATCCTCCTACTCCAAGGATCTGCCGCACTTTTTCTCGGTGCTCGCCGGCACCGAATTCGTGGCGGAAGAACTGTCCGCTTATCTGACCCGGCAGCCCGCCTATTTGCAGCAATTTTCCCGGAAACGCTGGATCTGGGGCGAGGTGCATCTGATCCCTCACGATGACGGCCCCTCGCATCTGGAAATCGATTTGGATCTAGCCCGCGCTTATTCCGAGGACGACCGTTCGGCCAAGGCGCGGATCGAAGCCGCGATCGTCGAAACCATCACCCTGTACGCCCGATCAGCCAACGAAATCGAGGCGGCGCTGGTTCCGATAGCCGAGTCAGCCTAATCACGACCCAATATCGCAAGGACGCGATATCAGGAGTCAGCCGCGAGGCGCGGTTTGGACTTTTCCCGATCCGCGCCTCCCTCGGCTTCAATGCGCCTCGTCCCAGTTGGCGCCGGCGCCGATGTCCACTTCCAGCGGCGCGCGCAGTGCCGCCGCCGCGACCATCGCCGCCCGAATCCGCTCGCTCGCCTCCGGCACGGCGTCTTCCCTGACTTCGAAGACCAATTCATCGTGAACCTGCATCAGCATTCGCGCCGGAAAGCCAGTCCCCTGTAACCACGCCTCCACCGCCAGCATGGCGCGCTTGATGATGTCGGCGGCGGTGCCTTGCATCGGTGCGTTGATGGCGGCGCGCTCCGCCGCCTGGCGCAGTTGGGCGTTGCGGGCGCGAAGATCGGGCAGATACAGCCGGCGGCCGAATACGGTTTCCACATAACCCCGGTCGACGGCGCGGCGGCGGGTGTCTTCCATGTAGGCCTTGACCGCCGGGTAACGGGCAAAATAGCGGTGCATGTACGCTTGCGCCGCGCCGCGCTCGACGCCCAATTGCCGCGCCAGACCGAACGCCGACATGCCGTAGATCAAGCCGAAGTTGATCGCCTTGGCGCCGCGCCGCTGCTCGGCGCTGACCGCTTCCAGCGCCACGCCGAACACTTCGGCGGCGGTCGCCCGATGGATATCCGCCCCGCTGGCGAAGGCGCGCACCAGACCCTCATCACCCGACAGATGGGCCATGATCCGCAATTCGATTTGGGAATAATCCGCCGCCAGCATCACCCAGCCCGGCTCCGGGATGAAGGCTTGCCGGATGCGCCGTCCCTCCGGCGTCCGGATCGGAATGTTTTGCAAATTGGGATCGGACGACGACAGCCGGCCGGTGCTGGTCACGGCCTGATGGTAGGAGGTGTGCACCCGGCCGGTACTGGCCTGAACCTGCTCGGGAAGGCGGTCGGTGTAGGTCGATTTCAGCTTGCTGAGCCCGCGATGCTCCAAGATCACCTTGGGCAAGGGATATTCCAGCGCCAGCTCCTGCAAAACCGCCTCGGCCGTGGACGCCTGACCGGTGGTGGTTCTTCGGCCGCTCGGCAGTTTCAGCCGCTCGAACAACACGGCTTGCAACTGCTTGGGCGAACCCAGGTTGAAACGTTCGCCGGCCAGTTCGTAGGACTGCTGCTCCAGCTCCCACAGCCGCTTGGCCAGTTCGCCGCTGTGCTGGCGCAGCGCGGCCGCGTCCACCCGAACGCCGGTCCGTTCCATCCGCAGCAGCACGTCGATCAGCGGAATTTCCAATTCCTCATACAATTGCCGCAACGCCGGTTCCCGCTCCAGTTGCGGCCACAGCCGCCGGTGCAGGCGCAAGGTGACATCGGCGTCCTCGGCGGCGTAAGGCCCGGCCTGTTCCAACCCCACCTGATTGAAAGTCAACTGCTTCGCGCCCTTGCCCGCCACCTCCTCGAAGCGGATGGTGCGCAGCTTCAAATGCCGTTCGGCCAGAGAATCCATGTCGTGACGGGCGGTGGAATCCAGCACGTAGGATTCCAGCAGAGTGTCGTGGCGGATGCCGCGCAGCGCGATGCCGTGATTGGCCAACACGTGCGCGTCGTATTTGAGATGCTGGCCGAGCTTGGGCCGCTCCGGGTCTTCCAGCAACGGCCGCAACCGCTCCAGCACCGTCTCCCGGTTCAGCTGATCCGGCGCGCCGGGGTAATCGTGCGCCAGCGGCACGTAGGCCGCTTCGCCCGGTTGCACCGCGAAGGACACGCCGACGATCCGGGCCTCCAGATAATTGAGGCTGGTGGTTTCGGTGTCGAAGGCGAACAGCTCGGCCGCTTGCAAGCGCTCCAACCACCGTTCGAGCGCGACTCGATCAAGCACCAGTTCATAAACCGGTTCGAGCGGCGGCGGTGCGTCCGGTGTCTCCGCGCCTTCCGGCTCGCGCCCGGGGGCTGTCGAAACGGGCGCGGTCGCCGCGTGGCTCGTCGGCAAATCGCGCAACCACGAACGAAATTCATAACGCTCGTATAAGGCGCGCAGGGCGGCGGTATCGGGCGGTTGGGGCCGCAAGCCCTCAAAATCCATCGGCAGCGGCACCGCGCAATCCAGCGTCGCCAATTGCCGCGACAGCGCCAGTTGCGACAGCCCGGCCCGCAGGTTGTCGCCGATCTTGCCGGATATCTCGGCGCTGCTGGCGACCAAGCCATCCAGGGAACCGTATTTTTGCAGCCACTTGGCGGCGGTGACCGGCCCCACGCCCGCCACGCCGGGAATGTTGTCGGAGGCATCGCCGACCAGGGCCAGCCAATCGACGATCGAGGCGGGCGGCACGCCGAATTTCTTTTCGACGCCCGCCGCGTCGGTCACCACGTTTTTCATGGTGTCCAGCATCCGCACCTGCTCGCCGACCAACTGCGCCAGATCTTTGTCGCCGCTGACGATCAAGACCGGTCGCCCCCTGGCGATCGCCTGCCGGGTCAGCGTGCCGATCACATCGTCCGCCTCCACCCCCGCCACTTGAAGCAGCGGCCACCCCGAGGCGCGCACGCAAGCGTGCAGCGGCTCGATCTGGTGGACCAACTGCGGGTCCAGCGGCGGGCGGTGCGCCTTGTACGCGGCGAACTGCTCGTGGCGGAAGGTTTTTCCGGGGGCGTCGAACACCACCGCCAGATAGTCGGGGCGAAATTCCGCCACCAGCCGGCGCAGCATGTTGAGCACGCCATACAGCGCGCCGGTCGGCTCGCCGGCTTTGGTGGTCAACGCCGGCAAAGCGTTGAACGCCCGGTGCAGCCAAGAAGAGCCGTCGACCAACAGGCAAGGTTTGGAAGCGGTCATAAAGGCGGCGTTTCGCTCACTTGGTTTGTCGGCGCAGTTGGCGGCGCAAGCGCTCGATCGCTTGCAGCTGCGCCGTGGCTTCCGCGAGCGTCGTGGCGCAGTGCGCGTTGAACATGGAATCCTGACAGGCCCGCCGGGCGGCTTCTCGCGCCTTGATGGCGGTCGCCTCGTCGAGGTCGGCGGCGTCCTCGGCGTAATCGGCCAGCACCGTCACCACGTGCGGCTGGACTTCCAGCAGCCCGCTCGAAACGTAAATCACCTGGGTTTCCTCGGCTGAAATCTGAATTCGGATCTGTCCGGGTTTCAAGCGGGTCAGCAGCGGGCTGTGACCCGGCAAAATGCCCATCTCGCCCAGTTCCGCCGTCGCCACCACCATCTCGGCCAGCCCGGAAAACAGCTCCTTTTCCGCGCTCACCACATCGACGTGCACCTTGAATGCCATGCCGCTCCTCATGGTTCTCCGCAAATTCGGCGTCAACCCTGTCAAGCTCGCCGCCCCGAGAATGAGAACCGGCCGAGCGGCGTCAGCCATCACAGGCTGCTGGCCGGCGTTCGCCCGGCGGTGTTCGCTCAAATAACTCCAAGGTTTGCGCGTTCAAGGGTAGCGGGTCGCGGCTCTTGCGACGCAGCAATGAATTTTGGGTGGCCGCATCTTGCTTTTGCAGTTTGCTATCAGGAAACTGCGCTGTTTGTAACGTGAACTCACGCTAATTTAATGTCCCGAAAAACTAAAATCCATGATCCCGCGGATTTATTTGGTGATGGCGAAAGTTCGAGGTCAGGTCCAGTTCGTCGATTCCATTCAACCGCTCGATCAGGCTCGCGCAAAGCGCATCGGGAGCGCGATCGAGCGGTTCACGCCATCAAAAAATTGACAGGAAACTTAATTTTGAGGAATAACAATGAGATGTATTGAAAACGTTATACCCCCCCCAGAAAGACGGGTGGCGCGCTATCTGTTGATGGCCTTGCTGCTCGCCGTCGGTTTCGGCTCGTTTCCGGCCCTGGCGGCGGAGGGTCACGTCAGCGAAGCCAATCTGGTGTTGCCCGATCTGAGCGATGCGTCGCTGGCGGCGTTTTTCGGGGGCGCGTCAGGCTGGACCCTGCTGTTTTACGGGCTTCTGATCTGTCTTGGAGGACTGGTTTTCGGCGGCGTCATCTACTATCGGATCCTGGGCTTGCCGGTGCACCGCTCGATGGCGGAAGTGAGCGAACTGATCTACGAGACCTGCAAGACTTACATGGTCACCCAGGGCAAATTCCTGCTGATCCTGGAAGCCTTCACGGCGGTCATCATGATCGGCTATTTCTACTTCATCCAGCATCTGCCCGTGTCCGATGTCGGCCTGATCCTCGCGTTTTCGCTGGTGGGCATCGCCGGCTCCTTTCTGGTGGCCTGGTTTGGCATTCGCATCAACACCCTGGCCAACAGCCGCACCGCCTTCGCCTCGCTCGCGGCCAAGCCTTTTCCGGTCTACGCTATCCCGATCCAGTCGGGCATCGCCATCGGGATGTTGCTGATCTCGACCGAGCTGCTGATCATGCTCGGCATCATGCTGTTCGTGCCGCCCGCCCTGGCCGGCAAATGCTTCATCGGCTTCGCCATCGGCGAATCGCTGGGCGCGGCGGCGCTGCGCATCGCCGGCGGCATCTTCACCAAAATCGCCGACATCGGCTCGGATTTGATGAAGATCGAATTCGGCATCCAGGAAGACGATGCCCGCAACCCCGGTGTCATCGCCGACTGCGCGGGCGACAACGCGGGCGATTCGGTGGGCCCGACGGCGGACGGTTTCGAGACCTACGGCGTCACCGGGGTGGCGCTGATCAGTTTCATCATGCTGGCGGTGCCGGAACCGGCCGTGCAGGTGCAACTGCTGGTCTGGCTGTTCGTCATGCGCGTCATGATGATCGTCGCCTCCGGCATCTCCTACTTCGCCAACAGCCGCCTGGCCGAACAGCGCTACGCCGACAAGGCGCGTTTCGATTTCGAGGAACCGTTGACCTCGCTGGTGTGGATCACCTCCGGCGTTTCGCTGGTGCTGACTTTTCTGGTCTCCTATCTGCTGATCGGCCACTTCGTGGTCGGCGGCCAAGTCTACGGCCACTTGTGGTGGCAACTGTCGCTGATCATCACCCTGGGGACGCTGGCGGGCGCGCTGATCCCCGAGATCGTGAAAGTG
This sequence comes from Competibacteraceae bacterium UBA6584, assembly GCA_002433805.1. Lineage (GTDB taxonomy): Bacteria > Pseudomonadota > Gammaproteobacteria > Competibacterales > Competibacteraceae > Competibacter_A. Next base: position 5,857 of record DJIW01000104.1, read on the forward strand.
TTCACCTCGACCAACTCCAAGCACGTCCGTGAAGTGGTCACCGCGTCCAAGGCGGGCGGGGCCAGCCTCAACATCCTCTCGGGCATCGTCGCCGGTTATTTCTCGGCGTTCTGGATCGGCGTGATCATCGTCGGGCTGATGGCCGGGGCCTATCTGGTGTCGCAATTGCAGCTTGCCGCCGTCATCAATCCCGACATGGCCAAGGCGTCGATGATGGCGGCGGTGTTCTCGTTCGGGCTGGTCGCTTTCGGCTTCCTCGGCATGGGGCCGGTGACGATCGCCGTGGACAGCTACGGGCCGGTCACCGACAACGCCCAGTCGGTCTACGAGCTGTCCACCATCGAGCAGATCCCCGGCATCGAGGAGGAGATCAAGCGGGATTTCGGCTTCGATCTCAACTTCAAGGCCGCGAAATTCCTCCTCGAAGAAAACGATGGGGCGGGCAACACCTTCAAGGCCACCGCCAAACCCGTGCTGATCGGCACCGCCGTGGTCGGCGCAGCGACGATGGTGTTCTCCATCGTCATGCTGCTGACGGCGGGGCTCACGGAGAACCTGGACAAGCTGTCGCTGCTACATCCCCCCTTCCTGCTGGGCCTGATCAGCGGGGGCGCGACCATCTTCTGGTTCTCCGGGGCCAGCACCCAGGCGGTTTCGACCGGCGCGTATCGGGCGGTGGAGTTCATCAGCACCCACATCCGGCTGGACGAGGTGGTCAAAGCCTCGCAGAAAGACAGCAAAAAGGTCGTCGAAATTTGCACCATCTACGCGCAAAAGGGCATGTTCAACATCTTCCTGGCGGTGTTCTTCGGGACGCTGGCCTGCGCCTTTCTCGAACCGTTTTTCTTCATCGGCTATCTGATGTCGCTGGCGATCATCGGGCTCTATCAAGCGGTGTTCATGGCCAACGCCGGCGGCGCGTGGGACAACGCCAAAAAGATCGTCGAAACCGAGCTGCACGCCAAGGGCACCGACCTGCACAACGCGTCCGTGGTCGGCGACACCGTGGGCGACCCCTTCAAGGATACCGCGTCGGTGGCGATGAACCCGATCATCAAATTCACCACCCTGTTCGGCTTGCTGGCGGTGGAGATGGCGGTGGGTCTGGACGCGCAAGGTTATCAAGCGCTGGTCTGGCTGTTGGCCGCCGTCTTCCTCGCCGTCAATCTGGTCTTCGTGTACCGCAGCTTCTACGGGATGCGCATCGTCGCCAAGACCGCTGAACATTAATGGTTATTACGCCGCGCTGTCGCTATGATGGAACGGGGTGGGAGCCTGGCTCCCCCCTTCGCGCCACGACGGTGAAGGCAGACCAAAAACCCGTTGCTTTTTGTGAGGAGCTATCACATGTCCATCTATCTCTACTATTCGTTGATTCCAGAGGCGCTGATCGCCTCGATGCTGCCGCCCGAAAAGTTCGGGCAGTATTACGCCACCGGACACAAATTCAAATCGAAGGGCCAAGCGGTGTTTTTCGAGGTGGATCCGGACTATCGGCACCCGTATTTCGACATCGACGGCTGTTACAAACGCTGCGTGGCCAGGGCCGACGGCTCGCCCAAAAATTCGATCTACGTCTCTATGTACCGGGTGACGGAACACCTGGCCATCGACGCTCTGGGCAAAATGTACCTGACCACGGCGATGGGCGAGACGCTGGGCTTAAGCCGTGGCGATGCGCTGCCGAAGGTGGAGAAGGAACTGCACATGTATCAGGATCTCGCGCCGATCAACAGTCTGGTGGTGAGCGTGTTCGATCCGGCCGCTTACTACGCCGACGTGGTCACCGCGCCCTCCCATTCGTTCCGCTTCCCCGGCATGTGCTTCGTCGAGCTCGAATTGGGGATGCTCGCTGTCGATCCGGCGAACGGCAAGGAAGGTGATCTGCCGTATTCATTCATGCAGCACCTGCGCGAAGCGCTGATGGAGCTGGAGCCCGTGTCGAAGCAGAACAAGTTGGTGCACCGCGTCCACTCGCTCGAATTCCCGTTCCGGATGGTCAAGAACGGCTTTTACATGGGGATCGGCGACGAACTGGTCTATTACCCCATGCTTTCGCCGGCGGCGCTCAGAAAAGATCACAGCAATTGGTGGCGCTCGGCCAACCTCTGATCGGGTCCAGGCAGCCTTCCTGACCGTTGAAACGCCCAAACGGCATTGGCTCTCAAACGGCCGGCGAGCCCCGGCCGTCAGCATTTTCGGACCGCCCGCGAACACCATGAACGCCAAGCCCTATTCCGAAGCCTGCGACCAGAACAAGGAACCCATCCTGGAGGTGTTGCGGCGTTTCTTCGTCTGGCCCGGCCTCATCGTGGAAATCGGCGGCGGCACCGGCCAGCACGCTGTCCACTTCGCCCGCGCCTTGCCCCATCTGGACTGGCAAGCCACCGACACAGCCGACAATTTGCCGGGGATGCGGCTGTGGTTCGCTGAAGCCGAGCTGCCGAACTTGCGCCCGCCGCTCGCGCTCGACGTCCGCCAAGACCCCTGGCCGGTGGCGCAAGCCGACGGCGTTTTTTCCGCTAACACCGCGCACATCATGAGCTGGAGCGCGGTGGAATGCCTGTTTCGGGGCGTCGGCCGGCTATTGGCGGCCGGCGGCGTGTTCTGTCTCTACGGGCCGTTCAACTACGGCGGCCAGTACACCAGCGCCAGCAACGCCCAGTTCGACCGCTGGCTGAAAGCGCGCGACCCGGCCAGCGGCGTGCGCGATTTCGACGATCTCAACCGACTGGCGGAGGCCGAGGGGCTGCGGCTGCTGGCCGATTGTCCGATGCCGGCCAACAATCGAACCCTGGTTTGGATTCACGATTGAGGCCGTAGCGGCGCGACATGGCCCCCGCGAGATTCCGCGTCGCGCCGCCGAAAAAGCGACTTCCGGTAGCGCATCACAAAAAGCATCCTACACTTTGAGCTAATGGGTACTGAGCAGGCTTGTGCCTGTCCAGCTTGGGTTTTCCAGCGAATCATTCTGATTTGGAAGCGACCCACGACATGCCGAGTCCGCCCCTCCCCCGCACCACGGCGACGCCAGACGCGCCGCTGGTGGGCCTCATCGCCAATCCGGTCTCCGCGCGCGACATCCGGCGCATCGTCGCCAACGCCAGCAACCTGCAACTCGCGGATCGGGTCAACATCGTGCTGCGCGCGCTCGCCACCCTGGCGGCCACCGGCGTAACACGGGTGCTGATGATGCCGGATCGGGCCGGTATCCGCGCCATGCTCTCGCGGCACTTGCAACGCGAACACAACCTGCAGCATGCGTTTCCCCAGGTCGAGTTTCTGGACCTGGAGCCGACCTCGACCGTGGACGATACGTTTCTGGCCGCCCGCTTGCTGCGCGAGGCCGGCGCGGCCGCGATCATCGTGCTCGGCGGCGACGGCACCCACCGCGCGGTGGTGCGCGAGCTGATCGCCGGGGCCGACAGTTCGACGGCGATTCCCATTGCGGGTCTATCCACCGGCACCAACAACGCCTTTCCGGAACTGCGCGAATCGAGCGTCGTCGGCTTGGCGGTGGGGCTGTACGCCACCGGCCGCTTGAGCGCCGAGCAGGCGCTGGCGCCCAATAAATTGCTCGACGTATCCATTCAAAGCGGCGACGGCATCAGGCGCGACATCGCGCTGGTCGATGCCGCGATTTCGACCGACCGCTACATCGGCGCGCGCGCCTTGTGGAAACCGGAAGGCTTGCACAGCGTGTTTTTGACCTTCGCCGAACCGCACGCTATCGGCTTGTCGTCTATCGGCGGCTTGCTCGCCCCGATCGCGCGCGATGCGCCCGGCGGTCTGGCGGTGCGGCTCGCCGCTGATCCGGCGCGCCGCCAATTCGGCTTGCTGGCCCCCATCGCGCCCGGTATGGCGCGCGAGATCGGCATCGAACAGTTCGAGCCGATGCCCGCCGGCCGACCGTTCGCAGTCGACCTGGACGCCGGGGTGGTCGCGCTCGACGGCGAGCGCGAGCTGACCTTCAAGTCCGGCGAGCGCGTGACGGTCACCTTGCGCGAAAACGCCTTTCGCACGGTGGACATCGCCCGCTGCATGCGCGTTGCGGCGACGGCCGGCCTGTTCCGCCTTTGTTCCTGACCACCCGAGGAGACGCCCATGCCCGATAACAACCCTTTTCCGCTGCCGAAAGACGAGCTGCTGGACGCTTATCGGCGGATGCGCACCATCCGCGAGTTCGAGGAGCGGCTGCACGTGGACTTCGCGCGCGGCGATATTCCCGGTTTCGTCCATCTCTACGCCGGCGAAGAAGCCGCGGCGGTCGGCATCATGAAACACTTGTGGGACGGCGATCACATCGCCTCGACCCATCGCGGCCACGGCCACTGTATCGCCAAGGGGGTGGATGTGGTGGCGATGATGAAAGAAATCTACGGCAAGAAAGGCGGCGCTTGCGAAGGCAAGGGCGGCTCGATGCACATCGCCGACCTCTCCAAGGGCATGATGGGCGCGAACGGCATTCTGGGCGCCGGCGCGCCGCTGGTGTGCGGCGCGGCGCTGGCCGCCAAATACCGCGCCAAGCAGAAAGGCGGGCCGAGCGACGTGGCGATCAGCTTCGTCGGCGACGGCGCGAGCAACCAGGGCACTTTTTTGGAGAGCCTGAATCTGGCGGCGGTCTGGAATCTGCCGGCGATTTTTGTGGTCGAGAACAACGGCTACGCCGAATCCACCGCTCGCGACTACGGCACCGCCGTCGACAGCTACGTGGATCGCGCCGCCGGTTTCGGCCTGCCCGGCATCACGGTGGACGGCACCGATTTCTTCGCCGTTTACGAAGCCGCCGGCGAGGTGATCCGCCGGGCGCGCGAAGGCGGCGGCCCCTCCCTGCTCGAATGCAAGATGGTTCGGTTCCACGGACATTTCGAAGGCGACGCGCAAACCTACCGCGCCAAGGGCGAACTCGAAGACATCCGCGCCAACCGCGATTGCCTGCAACGCTTCACCCAGGCCATCCTCGGGGCCAAGGCGGTCAGCGAAGCGGAATTGCAAGCCATCGACCGCGATGTGCTCGGCTTGATCGAACGCGCGGTCGCCGAGGCCAAAGCCGCGCCGCCGCCCGACGCCGCCGATCTCACGACCGACGTTTACGTCCGTTACTGAACCGCACCCCGCACTCGCGAAGGAGATCGAAATGGCACGCAAGATCAGCATGAAAATGGCGATCAACGAAGCGATCGATCAGGAGATGACGCGCGATCCGACCGTCATCATGATGGGCGAGGACATCGTGGGCGGAGCCGGCGGCGAGGGCGAAAAAGACGCCTGGGGCGGCGTGCTCGGGGTGACCAAGGGTTTGTACGCCAAGCACCCCGACAAACTGCTGGATACCCCGCTGTCCGAAAGCGCCTATATCGGCGCGGCCATCGGCGCGGCGGCCAGCGGCATGCGGCCCATCGCCGAGCTGATGTTCATCGATTTCATGGGCGTCTGCTTCGACCAGATCTTCAATCAGGCGGCGAAATTCCGCTATATGTTCGGCGGCAAGGCGGAAACGCCGGTGGTGATCCGGGCGATGGTCGGCGCGGGCTTCCGGGCGGCGGCCCAACACTCGCAGATGCTGACGCCGATTTTCACCCACATTCCCGGCTTGAAAGTGGTGTGCCCCAGCACGCCCTACGACACCAAGGGCCTGTTGATCCAGAGCATTCGCGACAACGATCCGGTGATCTTTTGCGAGCACAAAAACCTCTACGGTTTCGAGGGCGACGTGCCGGAAAAAAGCTACACGGTGCCGTTGGGCGAAGCGAACGTGCCGCGCGAAGGCAAGGATGTCACCATCGTCGCCTACGGGTTGATGGCGCACCGCGCGCTCGAAGCGGCGGATTTGCTGGCGAAAGACGGGATCGAGGCCGAGGTGATCGACCTGCGCACCCTCTCGCCGCTCGATATGGACACGGTGTTGGAAAGCGTGGAAAAAACCGGGCGCTTGGTCTGCGTCGATGAAGCCAATCCGCGCTGCAACATTGCGACTGACGTTTCGGCGCAGGTGGCGATGAACGCCTTCGGCGCGCTGAAGGCCCAGATTGAAATGGTCGCGCCGCCGCATGTGCCGGTGCCGTTCTCGCCGGTGCTGGAGGATCTGTATATCCCCAGCGGCGCGCAAATCGCCGACGCCGCGCGGCGCACCTTGGCCAAGGGGAAGACGTGATGGCGGGCCAGATCACCCCCATCGTGATGCCCAAGTGGGGCCTGTCGATGCGGGAAGGCGCCGTCAATGCGTGGCTGGTCGAGGAAGGCGCGACCATTGAGGTCGGAATGCCGATCCTCGATGTGGAGACCGACAAACTCGCCAGCGCGGTGGAAGCCGCCGACGCCGGATTGCTGCGCCGGCGCATCGCCCAGGCGGGCGAGGTGTTGCCGGTCAAGGCGCTGCTGGGGGTGATGGCTCCAATCGAGGTCAGCGACGCCGAAATCGACGCCTACGTGGCGGCTTATGTGGTGCCCGCCGCCAGCGAGGGCGAGGAAGAAGCGGGCTCGATCTTCCAAACCCTCACGGTGGACGGCATCGGCGTGCGCTACGCCCGGCGCGGTCCCGAAACCGGCACGCCGGTACTGTTCATCCACGGTTTCGGCGGCGATCTCGATAACTGGCTGTTCAACATCGACGCCGCCGCCGAGCGTTCGCCGGTGATCGTGTTCGATCTGCCCGGTCACGGCCAGAGCGATGTCAAACTGCCGGGGGCGACGTTGGAAGCGCTGGCCGCCTTCGTCCTGCATTTCCTCGACGCCCTCGACGTCAAGACGGCGCACGCGGTCGGGCATTCGCTGGGCGGGGCCATCGCCGCGCAAATGGCGAGCGACGCGCCCGAGCGGATCGCCAGCATCGCGCTCATCAGCCCGGCCGGCTTCGGCGCGGACATCAACGCCGGCTACACCGAAGGCTTCGTCGCGGCGCAATCGCGCCGCGAGCTGAAGCCGGTGCTGGAGCAGCTGTTCGCCGACCCTGCCTCGGTGAGCCGGCAGATGATCGACGATTTGTTGAAGTACAAGCGCATGGATGGCGTCGAGCCGCTGCTGGCCGAACTCGGCGCGGCGCTGTTCAAGGACGGCCGCCAGACGGCGCGAACCGTCGATGCGCTCGCCGCGAGCGGCAAGCCGGTGCTGGTGATCTGGGGCCGCGACGACCGGGTGATTCCATCGGCGCATGCCGCCAGCGCGCCGGCCGGCGCGACCGTCAAGCTCCTCGACGGAGCCGGTCACATGGCGATGCTGGAAAAAGCCCACGAGGTAAATGGCGCCATCAGAGAGTTTGTAGGCGGCTGAGCGTTTGATGGTTACACCCTGTTTCCCCACTTAGCGCATGGCGAGTTCAAGCGGCCGCCATGCGCGTTGACCTGGAGGCCGGCATGGTTTTGCTCGAATTTCAAATGGCGCCGCACACCGCCGAGGAAGGCGTCAGCCAGCCTGTGGCGCAGATTCTCGATATCGTCGATAAAAGCGGCATCCCCTACCAACTCACGCCCATGGGCACCATTCTTGAAGGCGAATGGGACGAGGTGATGGCGGTAGTGAGCCGCTGTTTCAAGCATCTGGCCGAACGCCACAGCCGCATCGGCGCGCATATCAAAATCGATTATCGCGCCGGCCCGGCCGGGCGTCTGAAAAGCAAGATAACCTCGGTCGAGAACAAGCTCGGCCGCAAGCTCTCGACCTGAAGCGCAGCGCCACAAAGCAAGCTTTTCGGTCGCCATCCAACAGCTCGCCACAGACCGCGCCGGCTCCGAAACCGCGCGGTCTTCGCCCGCCCCCTCTTGATCCTTTCCGCTCCTATTGCCAGCCCCCGCCTTCAGCGGCCCAACATGAAGATCCGCCTGGTTCAGGTACTGTAACGGCCTGGCACAGTATCCGTGACACTCCGTGTAACGATTATTTCGCGAACTTCGCGCGCGGGCCGCGACACACCGCTTTCAAGCGCTTTTTCTCCATTTTTAATCGTGATCTAACAAACGCTTAAAAAATCTTCGGTCAAGCGCTCTTTTTGGCGCGCTTGTTGATACCACTCCCCTCAAGCCGGCGCGGGCGTACCCGCCAAACGACCGGCTGCCTATAAAACGATTGCCGGGCGCTTCGGGCATCACCGACCGAAACCGCTCCAAAGGCAACGCTCCGCCACCGGCGGAGACACGACGCGGATCGCGATCCGCGCCCGTAACCCTAAGAGGAGGTTCACCGTGGAAGCTCACAAACTTTGGCAGTTCCCGATTAAGGAATTTCACCGCATCCCGCGCGGCTTGCTCGGCCCTGGCGCTTACGAAATGATCGGCGTCGAAGCCAACAAACTCGGTTTCAAGCGCTGCCTGGTCTCGACATCCGGCCTGCGCGGCACCGGCATCGTCGAAGACATCGTCGGTAAGATCAAATACCGCGACATCGGCGTGGTGCTCTATGACAAGGTGGAATCCAATCCCAAGGATTACAACGTCATGGACATGGCCGACCTGTACACTCGCGAAAAGTGCGACAGCTTCATCTCCATCGGCGGCGGCAGCGTGACCGACGCCACCAAGGGCGCGCGGATCGTGGTCTCCCACGACGGGCGCAACGTCAACGAATTCGACGGCTTCAACAAGTCCGACAACCCCAACAACCCGCCGCACATCGCGGTCAACACCACCGCCGGCACCGGCTCCGAGACCAGTTGGGCCTATGTGATCACCGACACCACCTCGGAAAAAGCCCCTTACAAATGGCTCGGCATGGACGAAAACGTGCCGGTGACGCTGAGCATCAACGATCCGGTGCTGCATTTCTCGATGCCGCCCGACTTGACCGCCTTCTGCGGCTTCGACGTGCTGGCCCACGCCTCCGAGCCCTACGTCTCCCGCATCGACTTCATCCCGAGCCTGGGCAGCGCGCTTCTGGGCGTCGAACTGGTGGCGCAAAACCTGCGGCGCGCGGTCTACGAGCCGCTGAACTACGAAGCCCGCCTCAACATGATGTACGCCTCCTACATCTCGGCGCAGGCGTTCAACAGCGGCGGCCTCGGCATCATCCACTCGATTTCCCACGCGGTCAGCGCTTTCTACGACTCGCATCACGGCCTGAACAACGCGGTCGCCCTGCCCCGGGTCTGGGAATTCAACATGCCAACCAACTACAAGCGCTTCCGCGACATCGCCAGGGCGATGGGCGAAAACGTGGACGGCCTGTCGGATGTCTCCGCCGCCGAGCGGGCGATTGAAGCGGCGATCCGTCTGAGCAAGGACGTGCAGATCCCCGCCAACTTCACCAGCGTCGGCGACTACAGCAAGTCGCAGATGGGCAAGGGCCGCTACGCCGAAAGCGGGGGAAAGATCACCGGCGACGACCGCGACGTGGACCGCATCACCAAGCATGTGCTGGGAGACGGCTCGACGCCGGGCAACCCCCGCGATTGCAGCTACGAGTCCGTGGCCCCGGTGGTCCGCCATAGCTTGACTGGCACCTACTAAACTTAGGTTGCCATCGGCAAAGGTCCTTCCACCGAGCGTTTCCCTGAAGGCTCGGCCCGCCGGTCATCCGCCGGCGGGTCCGGCCCGGAGTCGGCGCATGTTCGAATCCATCGAGCACACCATCGCGCGCCTGCGCGAACAGCAGTACATCTGCGACCGCAAACTGGCGACCGTCGCCTTTTTGGCCCTGCAAATGCAAAAGCCGATCCTGATCGAAGGGCCGGCCGGCGTGGGCAAGACCGAACTGGCCAAGGTGGTGTCCGCCGCGCTGGGGCGCTCCCTGATCCGGCTGCAATGTTACGGCGGGCTGGACGAAGCCCACGCCCTGTACGAGTGGGAATACGGCAAGCAACTGCTCTACACCCAAATCCTGCGCGACAAGATCGGCGGGTTGTTCGAGGGGATCGACGGCTTGCGCGAGGCGGTCGCGCGCCTGGACCTGCACGAAGACGTGTTCTTTTCTGAACGCTTTCTGGTGCGCCGGCCCATCCTCCAAGCCATCGACTCGCCCGATCCGGTGGTGCTTTTGATCGACGAACTCGACCGCGCCGAGGAGCAGTTCGAGGCCTTCCTGCTGGAAGTGCTGAGCGATTTTCAGGTCACGGTGCCGGAAATAGGCACGGTCAAGGCCAAGACCATCCCTTACGTCATCATCACCAGCAACAACACCCGCGATTTGAGCGACGCCCTCAAGCGCCGCTGCCTGCACCTGTTTATCGACTACCCGGACGAAGGGCGCGAGCTGGAAATCGTCCGCCTCAAGGTCCCGGCGCTGCGCGAACTGCTGGCGGCGCAGGTGGTCGCGGTGATCCGCCGCTTGCGCGCCCTGGATTTGCGCAAGGCCCCCAGCATCAGCGAGACGCTGGATTGGGCGCGGGCGCTGGTACTGCTGGACGCCGACGCGCTGACCCCGGAATTGCTGGATGAAACGCTGCATTTGCTGGTCAAGTACGAGCGCGACACCCAGCGGGTCAACGAGCAGTTAGCCTGGATCGCCGAACCGATTCAGGCGCAGCCTCAATCCATGAGTTCCGAGGCGGCTTTGACGCCGCCGCAACGCCCGGCCGAACCGGATACGAATTTTTTGGAACAGCGCCGGCAGGAACACGCCGCCCGCTACTTCACCAACTATCGCGGCCGCACCGACGGCCGCACCGGCGGAGCCTGATGGACGCCGCCATCAACCGCTTCATCTTCCTGCTGAAACAGCGCGGCGCGCGGATTTCGCCCGCCGAATCGCTGGATGCGATGCAGGCGCTGGCGCGAGTCGCGCTGCACGAGCGCGAGACGGCCCGGACCGTGCTGCGCTGCACCTTGATTAAAGACCTGCGCGACCTGTCGATGTTCGAGGAGCTGTTCGAACAATTTTTCAGCCTGCCCAAGCGGGCCGAGACGGCCGCGCCGGGAGATGAACCCTCCCCCGCCGCGCCGGACACCACGATCCAGACGCCGGACGCGGCGGCTCCGGCGACGGTCGGCGGCCAACCCGACGGCGACAACGCCCACGAGGACGCCCTCGATATCCGCGAGTATTTCGATGAGTCGCAAATGGTGACCCATTTCAACTCGCATCAAGATCCCCACGATTTCAGCCTGGCCGAATTCGGCCAAAACCTGGTGCTGAGCCGCCGCCGCGAACTGCTGGATCACGCGATGCAAAACGCCTTGCAGGTGCTGAAGGCGCGGCGGCTAAAAAATGCCAGCCGGGCCGGCGAGCTCAATTTCGACGAGGCCATCGCCGCGCTGGACGCGGACCTGATCGCCGACGCGGTCACCGAGCTGTTGGACGAATTGAGCGACGCCGAGATCGACGAGGGGTTGCTGCAAAAATTGTCCGCCCGCCTCAAGGGCGGCATCGCCCAATTGCCGGAATTGCTGAAACGCTATCTGGAGCGGGAACTGGCGCTGCGGCAACAGGAGGCAGGACGCGCCGCGCGGCCGGCCCGGCCCCGGCCCGATTACCGCTTTACCGAACAGGAGCGCCGAGAGATGACCGAGATCGTGCAGCGGCTCTGTCGGCGGATGCGGGGCGCGCGCTCCTACCGGCGGCGGATCGGCCCGCAAGGCCGGATCAGCGTGCCGCTCACCCTGCGCCGCAACATGAAATACGAAGGCATCCCGTTCCAGCCGGTGCTGACCCGCCATTACGACGAAAAACCCCGGCTGGTCGCGATCTGCGACGTGAGTCTTTCGGTGCGCAATACCGCACGCTTTATGCTACACCTTGTCTATAACCTGCAAACGCTGTTCGAACAGGTGCGCAGCTTCGCCTTCGTCAGCGATCTGGTGGAAATCAGCCCGTATTTCGACCAGCTCGGCATCGACGACGCCATCGCCGCCGTGTTCGACGGGGATTTGCTCGATACCGAGGTGGACAGCAACTACGGCCGCGCCCTGGAACGGTTTCACAATCGCCATCTGGCGGCGGTGACCGCCCAAACCACCGTCATCATTCTCGGCGACGGTCGCGGCAACCGCAATCCGCCTCAGGTGTGGGCGTTGGAAGCGATCCGCCGCCGGGCCAAACAGCTGCTGTGGCTGTCGCCGGAGTCGCGCGGCAGCTGGCGGATGGGCAGTTGCGACATGCCGCTGTACGAGCCGGTGTGCCATCACACCGAAGTCGTCCGCAACTTGCGCCAGCTCGGCGAGGTCACCGAAAACCTGTTGCGCCGCTCGGCGATCCGGCCCTAACCGTGGAGCCGCTTTCATGATGCTCTCGCGCCGCCGTCACGCCTTATTGGTCGAAGGCTTGGAGCGACAAACCGCTCCGTTGGGCGAAAGCGCCCGCTTCCGGCTGTATGCGCTCGCGCCGCTGGCCGACGAATTCGTCATCGTCCACGACTTCGCGCCGGTCGAGATCGACAACAACCTCGGCCATCACGTCGTCACCGAACTGTTGCCGCTGCTGGTCGCCCACCGCCACCGCATCGACAACGGTTACAGCGAGCAGGATTTGTTCGAGCGGTCGGTCGGCGACATCGTGCGCTCGATGGCCGGCAACGAGCGGGCCGCTTGGCGGCTGTTTTACGCCAACACCTTGAACGCCATCCAGGCCAGCGCCGGGCTGGGAACCGCGCCCGACGCGCCCGACCGCCGGACCGGCGACTTCATCGGTTTGTTCGGCGCGATCTACCGTCACGCGCTGGAACTGATCCGCACGATGCCGGCCTTGACCGCGCCGCCCACCGTGCTCGACGCGGCGACCTGCTTCGGCTTTTTTCCCTTGCTGCTGGCGCGAATCCGCGCCGGCGGCGAGGCGCTGGGCGAACTCGCCGGTTGCGATCTCAATCCGGCGCTGATGGATTTCGCCGCCGATTATCTCGGCTGCGAACCGGCGCTCGGCGCTCGATTCGGCGTGGCCGACATCCTGGCCGCGGACATCGAGCGGGAACTGGCCCCGCTGCCGGCGCGTTTCGATGTGGTGACCGCCCTGCATCTGTTGGAGCATCTCGATGCCGGGCAAACCGAAACGGCGCTCGCCAATCTGTGGCGGCTCGCCGCCAAGCGCCTGATCGTGGCCGTGCCGCTCGAAGCCGAACCCGACCGCCGCTACGGCCACCGCCAAGTTTTCAATCGCGAGCGGTTGCTGGCCCTGGGTCGGACGCTCGGCGGCCGCCAGAGCTATTGCGAGTATCACGGCGGTTGGCTGGTCGTCGACCGACCGCGTCCCGGCGCGGGCCGACGAGGCTCCAACGCCGCGCACAAACAAGAAGACGAGGCCTGAACTCGCCGAATTTAACTACCAAAACTGTAGGAGAAACGACATGTTATATGCATCGCCCGGCCAATCTGGTTCCAAGGTCAGCTTCAAAAAGCGCTATCAAAATTTCATCGGCGGCCAGTGGGTGGAACCGGTGAAAGGGGACTATTTTGAAAACGTCACCCCGGTGACCGGCAAGGTCTTCTGCGAAATCCCGCGTTCCAGCGCCGAGGACATCGAAAAGGCGCTGGACGCCGCGCACGCCGCCGTCGGCGCTTGGGGCCGCACCTCGGCCGCGGAACGGGCCAAACTGCTCAATACCATCGCCGACCGGATCGAGCAGAACCTGGAAATGCTGGCGGTCGCCGAGACCTGGGACAACGGTAAGCCGGTGCGCGAGACCATGGCCGCCGACCTGCCGCTGGCGGTCGATCATTTCCGCTATTTCGCCGGCTGCATCCGCGCCCAGGAGGGTTCGCTGTCGGAGCTGGACGACAACACTGTCGCCTACCACTTCCACGAACCGCTGGGCGTGGTCGGCCAGATCATCCCCTGGAATTTCCCGCTGCTGATGGCGACCTGGAAGCTGGCCCCAGCCCTGGCCGCCGGCAACTGCGTGGTGCTGAAGCCGGCCGAGCAGACCCCCGCCTCGATCCTGGTGCTGATGGAGCTGATTCAGGATTTGCTGCCGGCCGGCGTGCTCAACGTGGTCAACGGCTTCGGGGTGGAAGCCGGCAAGCCGCTGGCCTCCAACCGGCGCATCGCCAAGATCGCCTTCACCGGCGAAACCACCACCGGCCGGCTGATCATGCAGTACGCCTCGCAAAACCTGATTCCGGTCACTCTGGAACTGGGCGGCAAATCGCCCAACGTGTTCTTCGCCGACGTCTGCGCCCAGGACGACGACTTTTTCGATAAGGCGATGGAAGGCTTCGCCATGTTCGCCCTCAACCAGGGCGAGGTCTGCACTTGTCCGTCGCGGGCGCTGGTTCAGGACACCATCTACGACAAGTTCATCGAGCGGGCGATCAAGCGGGTGAAAGCGGTCAAGCAAGGCCACCCGCTCGACACCGACACCATGATCGGCGCGCAAGCCTCCTCCGAACAGATGGAAAAGATCCTGAGCTACATGGATATCGGCCGGCAGGAAGGCGCGGAATGCCTGACCGGCGGACAGCGGACCGAGCTGGGCGGCGAGTTGAAGGACGGCTATTACATCCAACCGACGGTGTTTTTGGGCAACAACAAGATGCGGCTGTTCCAGGAAGAAATCTTCGGGCCGGTGCTGGCGGTTTCGACCTTCAAGGACGAGGCCGAGGCGCTGTCCATCGCCAACGACACGCTCTACGGCTTGGGCGCGGGGGTGTGGAGCCGCGACATGAACACCGCCTACCGGATGGGTCGCGGGATCAAGGCGGGCCGGGTTTGGACCAACTGCTATCACCTGTACCCGGCGCACGCCGCCTTCGGCGGTTACAAGCAATCCGGCATCGGCCGGGAAAATCACAAGATGATGCTCGATCACTACCAGCAAACCAAGAACCTGCTGGTGAGCTACAGCCCGAAGGCGCTGGGCTTCTTCTAGGCCATCGCCCGTCTCGCGCCGCCCGCTCCCAACGGGAGGTTGCCGCTCCGACTCCTCTATCCAATCGGGAGCGGGGCGGCGGCGAGGCTCCTTCAACCCAGAACGGAGGATGCCGCATGAACAACGTTTCCCGCGTTTTGGCGACGGATGCGACCCTGGAACTGATCGAGCGCTTGAAGGCCAAGCACGGCCCGCTGATGTTCCATCAATCAGGGGGCTGCTGCGACGGCAGCTCGCCGATGTGCTATCCCGAAGGCGATCTGCTGGTCGGCGACAGCGACGTGCGGTTGGGCGAGATCGGCGGCTGCTCGTTTTACATGAGCGCCGCCCAATTCGAATACTGGCAACACACGCAGCTCATCATTGACGTCGTCCCCGGCCGGGGCGGCATGTTTTCCCTGGAAGGCCCGGAGGGGCTGCGCTTTCTAACCCGTTCCCGGCTGTTCACCGACGATGAATGGAAAACGTTGGCGGCGGAATCGGCCTAGCCGGCGCTCGCTCGTTCGAAACAACACCTCAAGGATTCCCCATGACTACAGCGCTTTTAGTGGTGGATATTCAGAATGATTATTTTCCGGGCGGCGCCATGGAGCTGGCGGGCGCGGATCAGGCCGGCGCGCGCGCGAATCAAGTGCTCGACGCTTTTCGGAACAAGGCGCTGCCGATCTTCCACGTCCAGCACATCGCGATCCATCCGGGGGCGACGTTCTTCTTGCCCGACAGCCCCGGAGCGGCCATTCACAAATCCGCGCACCCCCACGGCGCGGAACCCGTTTTTCAAAAACACTATCCGAACAGCTTTCGGGAAACGCCCCTGCTCGATCACTTGCGCCGCAACGGGATCGACCGTCTGGCCATCGTCGGCATGATGACCCATGTCTGCATCGACACCACGACGCGCGCCGCCGCCGACCTCGGGTTTAACTGTCAGTTGGTCAGCGATGCGTGCGCGACCAGAACGCAATCCTTCAACGGCGTGACGGTGCCCGCCGAAAGCGTGCAAGCGGCCTTTCTCGCCTCGCTGGACGGCTGGTTCGCCAAGGTTCTACCGGCCAGCGAGTTATGCGCCGCTCTTTAAGGCCCCAAGCAACAGTCAATTTCACCGCAAGAGGACAAAACCGCCATGCCCAAGTATCTGATCGAACGCGAACTACCCGGCGCGGGCAAACTGTCGCCCGCCGATTTGAAAGCCGTCTCGCAGAAATCGTGCAGCGTGCTGCGCAACCTGGGGCCGCAAATCCAGTGGGTGCAGAGCTATGTCACCGACGACAAGATTTATTGCGTCTACATCGCTCCTAACGCCGAGATGGTGAAGCAGCACGCCGAACAGGGCGGCTTTCCGGCCAACCGGATTTCCGAAATCAAGGTCGGCATCGACCCGACCACGGCCGAAGCCTGACCAGAGGTCGCACCGCGCGCCTTCCGCGCGCGACATCGCTTTCTCAACCACCCGTGGACCCGCGCCGCCATGAGCTACGACCTGTTTCGCCAAGGTTTGGACGCCCCGATCTGCCTGACCTGGGAGATCACCTACGCCTGCAACCTGCGCTGCGTCCACTGTCTGTCCTCGTCGGGCCACCGCCGCCCCGACGAACTGTCCACCGCCGAGGCCAAGCGCCTGATCGACGAATGGGCGGAGATGAAGGTGTTTTACATCAACGTCGGCGGCGGCGAGCCGATGAGCCGCAAGGATTTCTTCGAGCTGATGGACTACGCCCTAACGCGCGGCATCGGCGTTAAATTCAGCACCAACGGCTCTTTGATCGACGAAAAAGCGGCGGACTGGATCGCCTCGCGCGATTATCTGGACGTCCAAATCAGCTTGGACGGCGCCACCGCCGAGACCAACGACCCGATTCGCGGCGAAGGCTCCTACCAGCGCGCCCTGACCGCCATGGCGCTTCTAGCCACGCGCGGTTTTTCCTTCAAGATCAACGCCACCGTCACCCGCCACAACTTCTCGCAGCTCGATGCGTTGTACGCCCTGGCCCGAGGGTACGGAGCCGAATTGCGGCTGACCCGGCTGCGGCCGACCGGACGCGGCGGCGCGGTCTGGCACGATTTGCGCCCCACCCATGACCAAAATCGCGGGCTGTACGACTGGCTGCTGGCCCATCGGGACGTGCTGACCGGCGATTCGTTCTTTCACCTCTCGGCTTACGGCCAGCCGCTGGAGGGCCTGAATCTGTGCGGGGCCGGGCGCATCGTCTGCTGCGTCGATCCCGTAGGCGAGGTCTACGCCTGTCCGTTCCTGCTGGCTCCGGAATTCTCCGCCGGCAACGTGCGACAACCGGGCGGCTTTACCGACCTCTGGCGCAACTCAAGGCTGTTCGCCCACCTGCGCGACTGGCAAGTCGGCGGCGGCTGCCAGCATTGCAACGCCTACAGCCTCTGTCACGGCGGCTGCATCGCGGCCAAGCATTTCACCGGCCGCTCGCTGGACGCGCCCGATCCCGATTGCATCTACCTACCCGCCGATCGCGCGGCGACGGCTTGAGCGCGCCGCCATGAACGCGCCGTCCGAGACCCGCTTCGCTCCCTTGTTCGCCCCGCTGAAATTGGGCGGCAAGACCGCGCCCAACCGTTTCGCGTTCGCGGCCCACCAAACGAACTTCGCCACCCACAACCGGCTGACCGAACGGCACGCCGCCTATTACGCCGCGCGGGCGGCGGGCGGCGCGGGCCTGATCGTGCTGGAGCCGAGCGTGGTCCATCCCTCGGATTGGCCTTACGAATACGCCGTGTTCGGTTACGAGCCCGCCGCCGTGGACGGCTATCGGCGGGCGGCGGAGGCCATCCACCGCCACGGCGCGCTGGCGCTGGCCCAATTGACCCACAGCGGGATGCAGGGCACCAGCCACTACTCGCAGCGGCCGCTGTGGGGACCGTCGCCGGTCCCGGAAGTCAACAGCCGCGAACTGCCGCAAGCGATGGAGATCGAGGACATCGCCGCCGTGATCGAGGGCTTCCGCCAGGCGGCGCGTCACGCCCTCGACGGCGGCCTGGACGGGGTCGAACTCAACGCCGGCCAGGACAGCCTGATCCGTCAGTTTCTGTCGCCGCTGACCAACCAGCGCGGCGACGAGTACGGCGGTTCGCTGGACAACCGGTTGCGCTTCGCCCGCCAAGTGATGCAAGCGGTGCGGGAGGAAGTGGGCCAAGACGCGGTCATCGGCCTGCGGTTGTGCGGCGACGAGCACGCGCCCTGGGCAGGGATCAAACCGGAGGACGCCGTCGAAATCGCCGGCCTGCTGGCGCAAGACGGTCTGCTCGATTTTTTCAGCGTCACCAGCGGCAGCATCTACACCGGCCATCTCACCCGGCCCGGTCTGTATCAGCCGCCCGGCTTCGCGATCCCGCTGGCGGCCGGCATCAAGGCGGCGGTGGCGCTGCCGGTACTCGCCCAAGGCAGCATCGTCGAGCCAATGATGGCCCTGGCGGTCGTGGGCGAGGGCCAAGCCGACGCGGTGGAGATGACCCGCGCCCTGATCGCCGATCCGGAATTGCCGCTCAAGCTGCGCCGGGGCGATCTCGACGACATCCGGCCCTGCCTGCTCGCCAATCAGGACAACATCATCGGGCTGGTGCAAAACCCGCGCTTGAGCTGCGCCAACAATCCGGCCGCCGGCTACGAAAGCGACCCCGAATTCGCGCCGCTCACGCCCGCCCGCAACCCCCAGCGGGTGCTGGTCGCGGGCGGCGGGCCGGCCGGGTTGGAAGCGGCGCGGGTCGCCGCCCTTCGCGGCCACCGCGTCACCCTGTACGAACGCGGCCAGCAACTCGGCGGGGCGCTGCGGTTGGCCGCCGCCGCGCCCGGTCGCGAGCGGCTGGCGCTGGCGGTCGATTGGCTGGAAAGCCAAATCCGCAAGCTGGATGTGTCGGTGCGCTTCGGCGTCGAAGTCACCGCCGATCTGGTGCGGCAAGAGCGGCCGGACGTGGCGATCGTGACGGTCGGCGGCCGACCCGGCCAGCAAGCCGGCGTCCGCTTCGCCGAGGACGCAGTGGTGGCGACGCCGCGCCAGGTGCTGGGCGGCGAGGCGCCGAGCGCCCCCGGCCGCGCGGTGGTGCTCGACACCTTGGGCGATCCCGTCGGCATGGCCGTGGCCGAATGGCTGAACGAACGCGGCTGGCAAGTGGAAGTGGTCACCGGCGATATGTTCGTCGGCCAGCGGCTGACGGCCTCGCTGGAGCTGACCGCCTGGAACCAGCGCGCCGCCGCCCGCGGCGTCGCGTTGCGCCCGCAGTTTGAAGCATTGGAAGTCACCGCCCGGAGCGTGATCGGCGTCGATCGCTTCGACCGCCAGGAACTCCGTCTCGACGATCTCGACTTGGTGGTGGATGTCTCGCCGGAAGTCCCGGACGAGGCGCTGTATTTCGCGCTCAAAACCAGCGGCGCGCGGGTGATTCGCGCCGGCGATTGCGTGGCTCCGCGCTATCTCGCCCAGGCGATCTTGGAAGGCTACCGCGCCGGTCGGGAGATCTGACATGAGCCAACGAGCCCGCCTGCTGTTTACTCCGATGAAAATCGGCAACATCACGGTCAAGAACCGGATCGTGTTTTCGGCCCATCTCACCAACTACGCCGAAGATTTCATGCCGAGCGAGCGGCATCTGCTCTATTACCGGGAACGGGCGCGCGGCGGCACCGGCCTGATCATCACCGAGGAGCAATCCACCCATCCGACCGATCACCCTTACGAAAAGCTGATCCACGCCTTTCACCGCCGGGTGATCCCCTTCTACAAACGCATTACGGCGGCGGTGCACGCCGAGGGCGTGCCGATCCTGGCGCAGATCAACCACAACGGCGGCCAAGGCAGCGGCATGTTCACCCGGCTGCCGGCCTGGGCGCCCTCGGCGTTGGCCGATCCGCTGTTTCGCGAAGTGGCCAAGGCGGTGGAACACGAGGATATTCTCGAAATCATCCGGGGTTACGCCCAGGTGGCCGCTTACACCCGCGAGGGCGGCTTCGACGGGGTGGAGCTGCAATGCTCCCACTCCTCCATCGTCCGTCAGTTCCTGTCGCGCAACACCAACCACCGCGCCGACGAATACGGCGGCGCGCTGGACAACCGCGCCCGGCTGCTGCGCGAAATCATCGCCGCCATCCGCAACGAGGTCGGCCGCGATTACGTGATCAGCGTCCGGCTGTGCGGCGACGAATTGATCCGCGACGGCATCACCCTCGACGAGGCGGTGGCGGTAGCCCGGATTCTGGAAAAAGACGGCCAGATCGATCTGATCAACACCAGCATCGGCACCGCCACCCAAACCCTGTACATGATCGAAGCCTCGATGCGGGTGCGGCCGGATTACGCCCTGTTTATCCCCTCGGCCATCCGCAAGGCGGTTAGGCTGCCGGTGATCGGGGTCGGACGGATCAAGGACCCGATCCAGGCCGAACGGATTTTGAACGAAGGTCACGCCGATCTGGTGGGCATCGTGCGCGGCCAGATCGCCGATCCCGAATTCGCCCGCAAGGCGCGGGAAAACCGGGTGGATGACATCCGGCTGTGCCTGTCCTGCAATCAGGAATGCGTGGGCCGGATGGGGCTCAACCGCTGGATGGGCTGCATCGAAACCCCGGCCACCGGCCAGGAAAAGCGCTACGGCGCCGGCACCTTGCGGCGGGTCGAGACGCCGAAGCGGGTGACGGTGGTCGGCGGGGGCCCCGCCGGGCTCAAGGCCGCCGCCGTGGCCGCCCGGCGCGGCCATCACGTCACCTTGCTGGAAAAGGAAGATCGGTTGGGCGGACAGGTGGTGTGGGCGGTGCGGGTCGCCAACCGGGCCGAGTTCGGCGACATCGTGCGCAACCTGCTGCATGAAATCGAACAGTTGGGCGTCGAGGTTAAGACCGGCGTCACCGCCACGGCGGATTCGGTGCTGGCCGACAAACCGGAGGCGGTGATCGTGGCGACCGGCTCGGTCGCCAACCGCGCCGCGATTCCCGGCGGCGACGGCCCCAACGTTGCCGATGTCGTCGATATTCTCTCCGGTCGGATCAAACCCGGCCGCCGGGTGTTGATCGTGGATCGCCTCGGCTTTCACGAAGCCACCAGCGTCGCGGAATATCTGGCGGAACAGGGCTGCGAGGTGGAAGTCGTCACGCCGACTTTGTACGTCGGCCAAGACCTGGGCGTCACCCTGGATTTGGAAAACTGGTACCGCCAAGCCCGGCGCTTGGGCATCCGCTGTACCCCCAACCATTCGGTATTGAGCATCGACAACGGCGCGGTCATCGCCTTGCACAACTACAGCGGTCAGATGGTGACCTTTCCCCCGGTCGATACCGTGGTGCTGGCGATCCACCGTCAGGCCGACGAGGGCCTCTACCACCAATTGAAGGCCGAGCGGGTCCGCGCCGAGACTTTGCTGCTGCAAGTGCGCGAAGTCGATGAGGAGATGTACCACACGCTCAAGAGTCGAGTTCCCGCCCTCTACCGGATCGGCGATTGCGTGGCCCCGCGTCGGGCGCACGCCGCGATCATCGAGGGCGAACGCATCGGGAGGGCCGTGTAAATGGAGAAATCGCTTGCGGTGATCGCCGAAACCTTTGAAGGCGCGCTCGCACCCGCCGCCTTGGAATGCGTGGAGGAAGGCCGCGAGGTCGCCGACCGCCTGGGGGTTCGAGTGTGCGCGCTGCTGTGCGGCGACCGCACGGCGGCGCTGGCCACGACCCTGGCCGCCCACGGCGCCGACGCGGTGATGGCGGTGGAGCATCCGGCGCTGGCGCAATTCAGCGCCGACGGGTGGTTGCAGGCGCTCGCGCCGACCTTGCGCGAGCTGCATCCGGCGCTGCTGCTGGCTCCGGACAGCGGCCAGTCGCGCGCGTGGCTGCCGCGCCTGGCGGCGCGCTGGCGCTTGCCGCTGGTCGGCTGCTGCCTGCGGGTCGGCATCGTCGGCGACGGTTATCCGGAGATCGTGCGCGCCACCCACGGCGGCGCGTGTCAGGAGCGGCTGGTTTGGCCTTACGCCACCTCGGTCTTCGCCCTGCTCACTCCGGGGGTGCGCGGCGTCAATCCGCCCCAGCGGAACCGTTCCGCCGAGGTGACCGTCCTGCGCCCGCAAGTCGACCTCGACGCTTTTCGGGATCGCACCGCGCGGGTGCTGGCGTCCGATCCCCGCACGGTGGATTTGAGCGAGGCCGAGCGCATCGTCTCCGGCGGTTTTGGCGCGGGCGGGCCGGAAGGCATGACGCTGCTGAAGCGCCTGGCCGATGTCGTGGGCGCGGCGCTGGGCGGCACTCGGGTGGCGGCGGATCGCGGCTGGCTCGCCAACGACCGCTTCATCGGCTCCACCGGCAAGATCGTCGCCCCCAAGCTGTACATGGCCTTCGGCGTGTCGGGCGCGGGCCAGCATCTGGCCGGCATCACCGACAGCGGTTGCATCGTCGCCGTCAACAACGACCGCACCGCGCCGATTTTAAAGCGCGCCGATCTGGCTGTGGTGGGCGACCTGCACCAGATCCTGCCGATCCTGCTCGACAAGCTGGAGGCGCTGGCCGCCGCCGGCGATGCCAACACCGCTGAAATCGCGCTGGCGGCCACCTCGGCCGCGCCGGACGCTGTCGCCGCCCCGGTCCCACGCTTCAAGGAGGCGTCTTGATGAACGCGCCCGCCGTCCGCGAATCCTTCGATGTCATCGTGGTCGGCGCGGGACCGGCCGGCAGCACCGCCGCCCTGCTCTGCGCCCGCGCCGGACTTCAGGTGCTGCTGCTGGAGCGCGGCGAATATCCCGGCGCGAAGAACGTCTCGGGCGCGGCGTTCTACGGCAGCGCCATCCTCAACGAACTGATTCCCAACTGGTGGGAGCAAGCGCCGGTCGAGCGCTACATCTGCCGGCGCGACATCGCCTTCATGTCGTCCACCACCAGCGTCGCGCTCGACTTTCACTGCGCCGGCGAGGGCTATACCACCCCGCCTTACAACGGCTTTATCGTGCTGCGGCCGCGCTTCGACCGCTGGCTGGCCGCCCAGGCCGAGGCGGCGGGCGCGTTTTTGTTGACCTCGACCGTGGTGGATGACGTGCTGCGCGACGCCAAGGGCCGAGTGGCCGGGGTGCGGGTGCGCCGCGAGCAGGGCGACATTCACGGCAAGGTGGTGATCGCCTGCGACGGGGTCAATTCCTTCCTGGCCAAGAAAGTCGGCTTGCAGCGCGAGTTTCACGCCCACGAACTGTCGCTTGGCGTCAAGGAAGTGCTGGGGCTGGACCCGGCGATCATCGAGGATCGTTTCCGCCTGTCCGGCGACGAGGGCATCGCCTACGAATATTTGGGCGCGATCACCGAGGACGTGCACGGCGGGGCGTTTCTCTACACCAACCGCGATTCGCTGTCGCTGGGGGTGATCGGCCAAGTCTCGTCGCTGGTGGAGCGGCGCAAGCGGCCCTACGAACTGCTGGAGCGGTTCAAGGCCCATCCAGCGGTCGCGCCGCTGGTGCGCGGGGCCAAACTCCGGGAGTATTCGGCCCATTTGATCCCGGAAAGCGGCTGGACCATGAAACCGACCCTCTACACCGACGGCATGTTGGTGGCGGGCGACGCCGCCGGATTCTGCCTGGCCGCCGGTCTGTATCTGGAGGGGATGAACTACGCCATGCAATCGGGCTTGGCGGCGGCCGAAACCGCCATCGACGCTTGCCGCCAGAACCGCTTTTCCGCCCGCGCGCTGGGCGCGTACCAGAAAAACCTGAAGCGGCGCAACGTCTCCACCGACTTCCGGGCCTACCGGCACGCGCCGGCCTTCGTCAACAGCGCCCGCTTGCAAAATCTCTATCCAGAGGTCGTCGCCAGCGGCATGGAGCAACTGTTCCGGGTCGACGGCAACCCCAAGCGAAAAATTCTGCCGCTCGCGCGCCATCTGATGCGTCAGTACCAACTCAAACCGGGCGAGATGCTGCGCGACGGCTATCAGATGATGAGGGCCTACCTATGGTGATGACCACCCACGAGGAGAAAATGCGCACGGTGCGCTTTCGGGTGGCGGCGACCCCGCACATCGTCGTCAACTCCGAGGTTTGTCGCGACAGCGGCTGCTCGCTGCGCGCCTGCGTCTACGTCTGCCCCGCCAACCTGTTCGTCCCGCTGGACGACGGCGGCATCCTGTTCAACTACGAACAATGCTTCGAGTGCGGCACCTGCTATATCGCCTGCAACCAGGAAGGGGCCATCCGCTGGTCCTACCCGGACGGCGGTTACGGCGTCACCTTCCGCGAATCGTGAACCTCCAGCCCGCGAGACCGCCATGCACATCGCCGTTTGCCTCAAGCACGTCCCCGATCCGAGCACGGTCGAGGTGGACCCGCTGACCGGCCTGATCGCCGAAGACCGCGTGCTGTACATGCTCAATCCCGCCGATGAAAGCGCGTTGGAGCTGGCGCTGCGGCTGCGGCCGGCCGACGGCCAAGTCACCGCGCTCAGCGTCGGCCCGCAAGAAGCCGACACGCTGCTGCGGGAAGCGCTGGCGGCGGGGGTCGATCGCGCCGCGCGCATCTGGGACCCCGACCTCGGCCCGATCAAGCCGGCCTCGACCAGCATCCTGCTGGCGGCGGCGCTGCGGACGACCGGCCTGCCGGATTTGGTGCTGTGCGGCGGGCACAGCGCGGATCGCGGCTCCGGCACCGTGCCCGCCCTACTGGCCGAGCAACTGGATTGGCCGGCGCTGACCGACGTCACGCAATTCGAGCTGGCCGGCGATCGGGCGCGGGTGCAGCGGCGGCTGGCGCGGGGCGCGCGGGCCGAGAGCGAAGTGCGGCTACCGGCGGTTTTGGGTCTGGATTTGGACCGGCTTCGCCTGCGCCAAGCCAGCTTGCCCAAATTGATGCAGGCCAAGCACGCCCCGATCCCGGAATACGGCCTGGAGGCATTGGAGTTGTCGCCGCAGGATTTGCACTTCCCGGCGATGACCTTGCATGAGGTGATGCCGCCGCGTCCGCGCGCCCGGATTTTGTTTACGCCCGACCCGACCGCCTCGCCTCACGAACGGGTCGAGCAAATTCTCTCGGCCGGCGTGGCCGGCAAGTCGGGACAGCTCGTGGAAGGCGGCACGCCGGAGGAACAGGCCGAGGCCATCATCGACTTCCTGCGCCAGCGCGGTTTTTTGGAACGGCGGCCGGCCCCGTGAAGCGACTGGCGCAACTGACTTGGCCGCGAGTCGCCCGCGCGGTGGCCGATGGCGCGACCACGGTGATCCTGCCGCTGGGCGCCACCGAGCAGCACGGCCCCCACCTGCCGCTCGGCACGGATACGGTGCGGGCCGAGGCTCTGGCCGAACGCTTGGCCGAGCGCTGGCCGGCGCTGGTCGCTCCCGCTCTGCCAATCGGCTGCTCCGACGAGCACGGCGGTTTTGCCGGTTTGCTGAGTTTGGAGGCGGAAACCCTGGCGGCGGTGATCGTGGATTGCGCCCGGCGGATGGTCGCTTGGGGCGTCCGCTGCCTGGTGGTGCTGTCGGCCCACGGCGGCAACGGTCGGGCGCTGGCGCTGGCCGAGGCGCGGCTGCGGCAAGAACTGCCGGAATTGGCGGTGTGGATTCCCGATGCCGGAACGCTGTGCGGCGTCGCCGTGCGCGAGGTCGCGGCGGCTGACGGCGTTTCGATTGAGGCCGTCGGCTTGCACGCGGGCGAAGGCGAGACCTCGGAGTTGTTGCATTTGGCGCCGGAACAGGTGCGCATGGATCGGGCGATCTCCGGCTATACCGGCGATATGGCGGAAGGCTTGACCCGCTTGGTGGCGGCGGGAACACAGGCGTTAAACGCCGACGGCGTGGTCGGCGATCCCCGTTTAGCTGACGCGGCGCGCGGCGAACGCTATCTGACGGCGCAAACCGCGTGTTACGAGGCCGGATTGACCGAAAGGCTGACTGCTGGGCATCCAACAGCCGGGAGCGCGGGCGCATGACGCTCTCGACGCTCCCCCGCGCCCGGATCGCGCAACGGCATTACCAGCCCGACGGCGGCGCGACCGCCGTGGCCGCGCCGCGCCTGTCCCAACCGGCGCGCTACGTCTTGCAGCCGGGTTTGGAGCTGCTGCGCGATGCCCGAGGCGGCGTGCTGCTGTGCCTGAAACCGCTGCTGGCCTTGCGTCTGAACCGCCAGGCAACGGCGCTGTTGGACGCCTTGCGGCAACCGCGCGGCATCGCCGATTTGGCGAGCCAGCCGGGAATCGAGCTGACGCCAGCCGCTGTCACCGCTTTTGTAGACGGCCTGGTGCGCCGCCGCTTGGCGCTTTGGCTGCCGCCGGCGCTCGCGGTCTGGCCCACCGTGTCGATCATCGTTCCGGCGCGCGGGCGGGCGCGGGCGACCCGCCGCTGCGTGCAATCGCTGCTGGCGCTGGATTATCCCGCCGGCCACCTCGAAATCCTGGTGGTGGACGACGCCTCGACCCCGCCGCTGGCTTCAATGCTCCAGGATCTGCCGATTACGCTGCTGCGCCAGGAACGCAATATCGGTCAGTCCGCCGCGCGCAATCTGGCGGCGGCGGCGGCGGCGCGCGGGTCGATACTGGCGTTCACCGATAACGACTGTACCGTGGAGCCGGACTGGCTGCGCGCGTTGGTCCCCTATCTGGCCGACCCGAAAATCGCCATCGTCGGCGGCCGGGTGCTGGCCGCGCCGGCGCAAGGCCCCATCGCGGCGTTCGAAGCGGTGCGCTCGCCGCTGGACATGGGCGATGCCGCGACCGAAGTGACGCCAACGGCGGCGGTGTCTTATCTACCGACCTGCAATTTGCTGGTCAAACGCGACGCGCTGCTGGCCCAAGCCGGTTTCGACGCCCGCCTGCGAGTCGGCGAGGATGTGGATTTCATTTGGCGGGTGTTGCGCGCGGGCGCGCGCGCCTGGTACGCGCCCCAAGGCCGGATCGTGCACGATCATCGGGTGCGATGGCGCGACTGGCTGCGCCGCCGCGCCGATTACGGGTCTTCCGAGGCGATCTTGCAGCAGCGTCACCCCGAAGGCCGACGGCGGATGCCGCTGCCGCTCATCGGCTTGCTGGCGCTGCTGGCGCTGGCCCTGATTCCTCCCTTGGGCTGGTGGAGCGCGGGGCCGGCGGCGTTGGCCGCTGTGCTGTTGGGCGCGGAACTGATCGAGAAGCGGCGCAAGCTGCAAAATTTGGCGGTCTTGCCGCCCACCGGTTCCATCGCCGCCGCGCTAGGGCGAGAGCACGCGGCGGCTTTCTATCACTTAAGCGCCAACGCGACGCGCTATTACAGCTTGCCTTTGTTGCTCGCCGGGCTGATCTGGCCCTGGTGCTGGCCACCGGTGATTTTACTGTTGGCGGTCGCGCCGCTTTTCGATTACCGACGATTGCGGCCCCCATTGTCGCGCGCGGCCTTCGTCGGCTTGTACTGGCTGGAGCTTGCGGCTTATCAAGTCGGAATCTGGCGCGGCTGCTGGCGACAGCGCACGCTGCGTCCCTTGCTGCCGCGCGCGATCTGGCGGCGCTGAACGCTATCACCGCGCATGGCGACACTCTTTACGCGATGTTTTACCAACCGAGGAGACCCTCCTGATGTATCTGCCCATCGAACAACGTCCGGCAACGCCGGCTCACTCGCCCCAAGCGGTTCCGACGGTCGCCCCGCCTCAACCTGCTGGGACCCTCGACACCCCCCATGGAGAAACCTCCACCGAATTGCCCCAAATTACGGAAGAACTGTTGATCGAGGAAGTCAGCATCGACGGCATGTGCGGGGTTTATTGAAACGAAGCCGTTCGGTTCTCGCCGAACCGAACGGCGCTCCCAACTTCATGATTTCGCGGATGGTGCGCCATGGGTAAATTAGCGGGCAAGGTCGCATTCATCACCGGCGCGGGGCGCGGTCAGGGCCGGGCGCACGCCGTGTTGATGGCGCGGGAAGGGGCCGACATCGCGGCGCTCGATATCTGCCGCGATCTCTCCTACCCACGATATTCTCTGGCGGAACGCAGCGATTTAGAGGAAACCGCCCGACTAGTGCGCGCCTGCGACCGTCGGGCCTTGGAACTGGTCGCCGACGTGCGCGACAGCGCGGCGATGGCCGCCGCCGTGCAAACCGCGGTGGCGGCGTTCGGGCGTATCGACATCCTGGTCTGCAACGCCGGCATCGCCGACATGGCTTTGACCTGGGATATCACCGAGGAATGGTGGGATATCATGATCGACGTCAACCTCAAGGGCTATTGGCTGGCGGTTAAATACGTCGTCCCGCAGATGCTGGCGCAAGGCACCGGCGGGAGCATCGTCATGACCTCCTCGGTGGCGGGTTTGCGCGGCGAGCCAGGGATGGCTCACTACTGCGCCTCGAAATGGGGCGTCATCGGCTTGGCGCATTCGCTGGCGCAGGAACTAGCGCCGCACCACATCACCGTCAACACCCTGCACCCCACCGCCGTCAACACCGACCTCATTCCCGGCATGGCCCAGGCCGCCGAAATGGCCACCGACGATTTGGTCGAATTTATCCGCCACGGCAACGCGCTGCCGGTCAAGCTGATCGAGGCCGAGGACGTCGCCAACGCCGCGCTGTGGCTGGTGACCGACGAAGCGCGCTACGTGACCGGCCAAAAACTTAACATCGATGCGGGGAGGATGCTGAAATGACCGCGACTGTCGAATTCGCCGCCCGTTACCAACTCGCGCCGGGTGTGGCGATCCGCCCGGAACGCTTCGGCGGGCTGGTGTACCGTTACGACAACCGCCGCCTGTATTTTCTGCGCTCCCGCCAAACGGTCGAGCTGGTCAACTGTCTGGACGGACGCCGCCCGCTGCGTGAGATCCTCGATGAGTTCGTGACGGAACGGGAGTTGCCGGCTGCCGCTCGCGAACCGCTCGTCGCGGCGGTCGCGCAATTGGAGCACCTCGGCCTGTTGACCCGCGAAAACTGAAGCCGGAAGGCGGCGAAACCGCCGCGTTTTCGCCAGCGGACGCCGGGGCCGAACGGCTCAAGGCACGGGATATTCGCGCGGTTGGATGCCGTGCTTGCGCAGCTTGCGGTATAGGGTATTGCGGCTGACGCCCAATTGCGATGCGGTGGTGGTGACATTCCAACCGTGCCGGTCCAACTGGCGCAACAGTGCGTCGCGCTCGGCTTGGGCGAGGTCGCCCACTCGAATCAGCCGCTGAGGCGCCCCCTGCCCGGAGATTTCCGCCGGCAAGTCTTCGAGTCGGACCATCTGGTCTTCACACAGCGCCACCGCCGTTCGCAACACATTGCGCAGTTGGCGGATGTTGCCGGGCCAGGAGTAGCGATCCAAAGCGGCAAAAGCATCCTCGGTGATCCGCACGCTCGCGCCGTCGCTCTCCGCCGCCAGCAGCTTGCGGATCAGCAGCGGCCGGTCGCCGCGTTCGCGCAAAGCGGGCAGGGTCAGCTCCAACCCGTTCAAGCGGTAATACAAATCCTCCCGAAACGCCCCGGCCGCGATCCGCTCCCGCAAATTTCGATGGGTGGCGCTGATCAGATGCACGTTGACCGGCACCGGCGTGTCGCTGCCGAGCGGCAAGACCTCCTTATCCTCCAGCACGCGCAGCAAGCGGGTTTGCAGCGGCAACGGCATGTCGCCGATTTCGTCCAGAAACAAAGTGCCGCCGTTGGCTTGCAGGATCTTGCCGCGCCGGCCTTCCTGGCGCGCGCCGGTAAACGCGCCGTATTTATAGCCGAACAGTTCGCTCTCGATCAGATTTTCCGGAATCGCGGCGCAATTCATCGCCACAAACGGTTTTCCGGCGCGATTGCTGGCGTCGTGAACGGCCTTGGTGAAAATTTCCTTGCCCGTCCCGGTTTCGCCGGTCAACAGAATGTTCACGTCCTTGTTCATGACCCGTCGGGCGCAATGGGCGTTATACGCCATGATCGGATCTGATTCGGCTAACACCTCCAAAGTCCACGACGGTAAGGGCAAGGGCTTGATTTCGATGGTGCCGGTTACTTGGCCGCCGGTCATTCGGTGCTCGCCGCGATGCAACAAGGAGAAAAAGGAAGTGCCGTTTTCATCGCGGATCGGCCAAGGCGTTCCGGCCCGGTCGCGGCCGTGGCCGAACAGCGTATCCAAACCGGTCGCAAACAAGGCGTTGATCGGTTGGCCGAGCAGTTGGTCGCGGGACTGCTGCAATTGGTCCGAGGCGCTCTGATTGGCGGCTAGAATGCGCCCTTCCTCATCGAACGCCAGCAGCCCCTCGCCCCCCTGACCGATACACTCGCTGCGCCGGTGGAAGCGCAACACTTGTTGATCGCGAAACGCCTTCAAAAAACAGCCGTGTTCGATGATCCGAGCGCTCATGGCGGCCAACGCAAGGGTATGCAGTTGGCTTTGCTTGGAATCCTGGGAGCTGACCGAGGAGATATCCAGAACCGCCAACAGTCGGCCGTAGGGATCGAAAATCGGCGCCGCCGAACAGGTGAGCTTGGTATGCTGGCTGCGAAAATGCTCGTCGCAGTGAACCGTCAGGGCTTTGCGTTCGATCAACGCCGTCCCGATGCCGTTCGTCCCCTCGTTTTCCTCGTCCCAAACCGCGCCCAGCCAAAGGCCCGCCTGCTCGAAAGGACGGTTCAAATGGCGCTCGGTCGTCAGATTGACGATCACCCCGTCGGCATCGGTCACGATTACGGCGAAACCTGATCCGGCGATATGTTGATAGAGGCTGCCCGCCTCGATTCGGGCAATTTCCAGATATTCTTCCAAACGCTCTTGATGTTCGCGCAGATAGGCCAATTCGAGCACCTGCGTTTGATGGGAGCAGGCGGGATCGAGGCCGTAGTGCTCGATGCAACGGAGCCAAGACCGAGCGATACTGGTCTCCAGCGAAGGTCGGGGCTTATTTCCCTGCACCACAGAAAAAATCTGTTCCGCATGCGCAGTGATTTTCTCGAACATGGCACCTCCTCTCGCACCGACCTGCCCTGTTTCAAATAGCAGGATCAATTGGCGTCGAGCGGTGAATCAGACTCTCTGATCGACAAACAAACAGCTAAAAAATCTTCTGAGGAAACCCGCGGTCACAGGCAACGCCATCACGCGCCGCTCGGCTTTGCTCAAGGCCAGCGCCGCGCCAAATGCCTTTTATTCACTATAGCTATTTTTGAAGGTTTTGCATGGCCCGATAACGGAATCAGTCAAGCCGCGCCGGGAAACGCCAGAAATTGATCGGCGCATCTCGGCGAGACCCGCAGCGCGATCGGAAAAAGGCGAGACCCGCAGCGCGATCAGAAAAAAGCGAGGGCGGATCGCTTGGCAACCCATCCCCAGCTTGGTGGATACGTTCTCAATCAAGCGCCAAACAAACCGTCGGGGATAATATGTAGTTATATTTTTGAACGACGAGCGAACCAAGCCGGCAATTCATCCAGACCCTGTACAACCAGATCGGGCTCAAACCCCCAGGGATCGAATAAGCTATCTGCTTGGCGTTTTACCCAAACCGCGCGAAGCCCGGCGGTCTTTGCCCCGATGACATCCCAAGCGTTACTGGAAACCAGCCACGTTTCCGCCGATGATCGACCCGCGCGTCGCGCCAAATACGCATAAACTTCAGGATCGGGTTTGAAAGTGCGTAAATCGTCAACGCTCACCACATCTTCCAAACGCGACAATACGCCAACATTCGCCAATAGCGCGCGAATGCTACCTTCCACACCGTTTGAAAAAGCGACCAGCCGATGCCCTTGCGCCTTCAACGCCGCTAACGCATCGATAACTTCAGGAAAGAGCGGCAGATGCAGATAAGCATCGATCAGGCGGGCTTGGTCGGACGGTGACAATTCACACTTCAGGGCCTTCTGGGTGTACTGCAAGGCTTGCTGGGTACAGACATCGAAATTGACATAGTGGCGCATCAACCCCCGCCGGAACGAATATTCCAATTGCTTGGTCCGCCATAACGCGGCAAATGGAACGGCCTGCTCGCCGACCAGCGCTCGCAACGGCTCGGCCAGCGCCAGCGGATCGACCAAGGTGCCATAAACATCGAACCCCAAGGAACAGGCTTTATCGAGAGCGTTCATAACCCGTCTTGCTCGCTTCTTATGCCGTGGCAATACCTTACGTTATTATTTTAAAGGAAGCTTTCATCTCACGCCCAGCCGCTATCGGCCGAATGATCAAACTTCCGCGACTGATAATTTTCGCGACCTCGCACCAGCGGATTTAAGCGGCCTTGACTATCGCGATCATAAAGAGCAACCAAGCACTCATAAAAGCCAAGCCTCCGACGGGTGTAATGGCGCCCAACCACTTGATGCCCGTCAAACTCAGCGCGTACAAGCTTCCCGAAAACAGCACCAAACCGGCGAACATTAAAATTCCTGACCAACGCAACAAGGCAGCCGACG
>DJIW01000105.1 GCA_002433805.1 Competibacteraceae bacterium UBA6584
TTCCAATGTCGCCCCCCGTTTGCTGACAGCCGGTTGAGTCAGATGCAAACGCTCGGCGGCGGACGAAAACGAGCCTTGATCGGCGATGGTGACAAAGGCGCGCAGGCTGGCGATGTCCATAAAGCAGCGCTCCGAGGATCGGTTATAAATTCCTTTATTTTATGAGATCAATAAAAAATATGAATTTGTTTTATCCATAATCGCATTTTAAGCTAGGAAAAATTTGAGTGAGGAGCGAAGCAATGGCCGGTAAAACACTGTACGACAAATTATGGGATGCGCATGTGGTGCGCGCCGATCCCGATGGCACGACGCTTTTATATATCGACCGCCATCTGGTGCATGAAGTCACCTCGCCGCAGGCGTTTGAAGGCTTGAAGCTGACTGGCCGTCAGCCGTGGCGGCGGGAATCGATGGTGGCGATGGCCGATCACAACACCCCCACCGATCCGGGTTTCACCACCATCGCCGATCCGGTGTCGCGGCTGCAAGTGGAAACCTTGGACGCCAACGCGCGTGGTCTCAAGCTGCGCTATTTCCCCATCGGCGATCAACGGCGCGGCATCGTCCATGTGGTCGGCCCGGAGCAGGGTGCGACCCTGCCCGGCATGACGATTGTCTGCGGCGATTCGCACACCTCAACGCATGGCGCGTTCGCGGCGCTGGCCTTCGGGATCGGCACGTCTGAAGTCGAACATGTGATGGCGACCCAATGCCTGATCCAGAAAAAAGCCAAGTCGATGCTGGTGCGGGTCGATGGCCAACTGGGGCCGGGCGTGACCGCCAAGGACATCATCCTGGCGATTATCGGGAAAATCGGCACGGCGGGCGGCACGGGTTATGCCATTGAATTTGGCGGTTCGGCGATTCAAAGCTTGAGCATGGAAGGCCGCATGACCATCTGCAACATGGCGATTGAGGCCGGCGCGCGGGCAGGGATGGTGGCGGTGGATGACACCACCATCGAGTATGTCAAAGGTCGGCCCTCCGCCCCGCAAGGTGACTTGTGGGAACAGGCGGCGGCGGCGTGGCGGGCATTGCACAGCGATGCCGACGCGGTGTTCGATCAGGTGGTGACGCTGGATGCCACCGCGATCCAGCCGCAAGTGACGTGGGGCACTTCACCGGAGATGGTGACCTCGGTCGATGGCGCGGTGCCCGATCCGGCGCGCGAAGCTGATCCGATCAAGCGCCAAAGCATGGAACAGGCCCTGCGCTACATGGGCTTGCAACCGAATACCCCGATGACGCAAATCAAACTGGATCGGGTGTTTATCGGTTCCTGCACCAACGGCCGCATTGAAGATTTGCGGGCGGCGGCGGCGGTTATCAAGGGCCGCAAGGTCGCGGCGAGTTTGAAACAAGCCCTGGTGGTGCCGGGTTCGGGTTTGGTGAAACAGCAAGCGGAAGCCGAAGGGTTGGATAAGGTCTTCACCGCCGCTGGCTTTGAATGGCGCGAGCAAGGCTGTTCGATGTGTCTGGCGATGAACGCCGACCGGCTGTTGGCGGGCGAGCATTGCGCCTCAACCTCGAACCGCAATTTCGAGGGGCGGCAAGGCGTCGGCGGTCGCACCCATTTAGTCAGTCCGGCGATGGCGGCGGCGGCGGCGCTGGCCGGTCATTTTGTCGATGTTCGCCGTTTTTAGGAGCTGACCATGCGTCCGCAATTGATGATCGGCAACAAGAATTATTCGTCCTGGTCGCTGCGGCCCTGGCTGGCGGCGCGTCATGCGGGGATCGATTTCGATGAGATTCGGATTCCGCTCTACGTGCCGGAGACGGCGGCCCAAATCCGGCGCTATTCGCCGTCGGGCAAAGTGCCGGTGTGGCGCGAGGGCGATTTCGCGGTCTGGGAATCGCTGGCCATTTGCGAGTATTTGGCGGAGCAGGTGCCCACGCTGTGGCCGTCTGACCCCAAAGCACGGGCGGTGGCGCGCTCGGTCAGCAGCGAAATGCACGCCGGATTTACCGCCTTGCGCACCGGCATGACCATGAACGCTCGCGCCCGTGGCCGGAAGGTGGCGGAGACGCCGGAAATCAAGGCGGACATCGACCGCATCGCCGCGATTTGGACCGATTGCCGCCAGCGGTTCGGCGCGGGCGGGCCGTGGCTGTTCGGGACGTTTTCGGTCGCCGACGCCATGTTCGGGCCAGTCGTGTTGCGCTTTGTGCCGTATGGCGTGACCCGGCCCGGCGTGGTCGATGATTACGTGGCGAATTTCATGGCCGATCCGCACCTGCAAGCCTGGATTGCGGACGCCGAACAAGAAACCGAAGTCCTGGAACAATTTGAAGTCGGCCGCTGAACGCGGTCGGGAGCGTGAATGATGAAATCCTTTACCCAACTCGATGGCTTGGTCGTGCCGGTGGATCGCGCCAATGTCGATACCGACGCCATCATCCCCAAGCAGTTTTTGAAGTCGATCAAGCGCACCGGCTTCGGCGATTTTCTGTTCGACGAATGGCGCTATCACGACCACGGCGAGCCGGGGATGGATTGCACGAATCGGCCACGCCGCACGGAATTTGCCTTAAATCAGCCGCGCTATCAGGGCGCGACCATTTTGTTGGGGCGAGAGAATTTCGGCTGCGGTTCCTCACGCGAACACGCGGTGTGGGCGCTGGAAGAATATGGCGTTCGCTGCATGATCGCGCCGAGCTTCGCCGATATTTTCTTCTCCAACAGCTTTAAATCAGGCTTGTTGCCGATCCCGCTCGCTGCGGAAACGGTGGATCGCTTGTTCCGCGAGGTCGAAGCGACGTCGGGTTATCGGCTGGCGGTTGATCTGGCCGCTCAGACCGTCACCACGCCGAGCGGTGAAACCTTTCGCTTCGAGGTCGATCCGTTCCGCAAGGAATGTTTGCTGAACGGCTGGGATGACATCGGCCTGACCTTGCGCCACGCCGATGAGATTCGCGCTTACGAAAACCGGCGGCAACAGGAAGCCCCGTGGCTGTTCGCCTGATCGCGCCAAAGGAAAGCCGATGACTTACAAGGTGTTAGTGCTGCCCGGCGATGGCATCGGCCCGGAAATCGTCACCGAAGCGGCGAAGATCCTGCAATGCCTGCAACAGGAATACGGGCTGGATATCGCCCTGGAATACGGCCTACTCGGCGGTTGCGCGGTGGATGCCCTAGGCGAACCATACCCAGCGGAAACTCGCCGCCAAGCGCATGAAGCGGATGCCATTTTGCTCGGCGCAGTCGGCGGCCCGCAGTGGGATACGCTGGAGCGGCCGTTGCGGCCGGAACGCGGCCTGCTGGCGATTCGTTCGGATTTGGAGCTGTTCGCCAATTTGCGCCCGGCGATTCTATATCCGCAACTGGCAGCGGCATCCTCGCTCAAGCCGGAGCTGGTGGCCGGACTGGATGTGCTGATGGTGCGTGAGTTGAACGGTGACATTTATTTTGGCCAGCCGCGCGGCATCCGCACCTTGGAAAACGGCGAACGCGAAGGCTTCAATACCATGCGGTACCGCGAGTCCGAAATCGGGCGGATCGCACGGGTGGCGTTCGAGGCCGCCCGCAAACGGCATCGCAAGCTCTGCTCGGTGGACAAGGCGAACGTGCTGGAAGCGTCAGAGCTGTGGCGGGAGGTGGTGGAGCGGGTGGCAAAGGATTATCCCGACGTGGCGTTGTCACATCAGTATGTGGATAACGCCGCCATGCAATTGGTGCGCGCGCCGAAGCAGTTCGACGTGATCGTAACCGGTAATCTGTTCGGCGACATTTTGTCCGACTGCGCCGCTATGCTGACCGGCTCGATTGGTATGTTGCCCTCAGCCTCACTGGATGCGAAGGGCAAGGGACTGTACGAGCCGATCCACGGCTCCGCACCTGACATCGCGGGCAAGGGCGCGGCCAATCCGCTGGCGACGATTCTGTCAGCGGCGATGCTGTTGCGGCATAGCCTGAATGAGCCGGAACATGCCGAGCGCGTTGAACGGGCGGTCGGCCAGGTGCTGGATCAGGGCTTGCGGACGCTGGATATCATGGCGGAAGGGATGACGCCGGTCGGCACACAGGCGATGGGCGATGCAGTGGTGGCGGCGATGGTGGGGGATTGATTCAGAATGATCCAGTTTTACTTATGGAACCAGAGAGTTTTTTTATCGTAGAAATCACTTATGAAAAATAAATTGGAATCTTTGCTTATAAGAGGATCAGATTGGCAAAATAATGCATGTTTAAACTTTACTCCAAATGTAGCATATGGCTACATCCATGGTTATAAATGTGCTGCTGATTCCTTGGTAACGCAGATAATTCAGACAAGATCCAATCAAGATATATTAGTATTTCCAATAGTTTTTCTTTACCGACATTACTTAGAATTAGCATTAAAGTATATTATCGCAGATGGGCGCAAGTTGTTAGGAGAAAAAGGAAGTTTTCCAACACACCACAAAATAGAACATCTTTGGCCTCTTGCTAAGGGTATTTTAAGAAAAATCTGGTCTGGAAGTGAACCAAAAGAAGTAGAACTAATTGATCATCTAATCAAAGAATTAAGCATAATTGACCCAGATTCTATGAGTTTTAGATACCCTGAAAACTTAGAAGGAAAAAATTCTCTCCCCAATATCAAACACATAAATTTAAGGCATTTAGGACAAACGATTGATCAGGTTGGTGATTTTTTGGAAGCCGTTCATATGGGTATTAGTGAATATTTAAATGAGAGATATGATTTTTAGTATATGGAAATATAATTAAATTTAATTGACGAAACGTTTCAGATTGTTATGTTCTTGTTAGTTAATGAATCTAATTATTAATTATTGTTCGCCAATTGCTGAGGGTTATTTGGCTATGATCGACTGGTCTTCTTGTCCTGTGGTTGAGCGTGACCCAGATCGCGTGAGTGGTTCGTGGGTCTTCATTGGTACTCGCGTACCGGTAGCGGCTCTTTTTGAAAATCTTGAAGAAAACGCTTCTATTCAACAATTTGTAGAATGGTTTCCAGGTGTTTCTTTAGCACAAGCTCGCGCGGCTCTTGAACATGTCACCCGTTCGGCTTTGATGGCGGCCTAGGTGCGTATCCTATTTGACCAAGGAACGCCTGTTCCATTACGGCAATTTCTTTTGCCAGCACATCAAGTTTCTACAGTGTATGAACTGGGTTGGTCTACCCTAAAAAACGGGGAATTGTTGCAGTGTGCGGAACAAGAGGGTTTTGAAGTTTTAATGACGACCGACCATAACCTCAAATATCAGCAAAATTTGGAAAGTCGGCGACTCGCTATCATCGTTTTATCAACAACCAGTTGGCCCCGTATTCGGGCCGCGATGGCGCAAGTCATTGTGGCTGTTGAGGCTGCTATGACAGGAAACAAATATGTGGAAGTTTCTATTCCATAAGAACTTTGAAAAGCATGTTTTCGATAAAGCTATTGGATTGATTGAACTATTTTAGTTGAGGACAGTTTCATGATACGAGTCGGTTTAGTCGGTTGGCGGGGCATGGTCGGTTCCGTGCTGATGGATCGGATGCTGGCGGAAAATGATTTCGCCCAAATCGATCCGGTATTTTTTACCACATCCAATGTCGGCGGGCGCGGCCCGGCCATTGGCAAAGATACACCGGTTTTGAAAGATGCTAAGTCCATCGCCGAATTAAAAACGATGGACGCCATCATCACCTGCCAGGGTGGCGATTACAGCAACGAAATCTATCCGCAACTGCGCGCGGCGGGTTGGAAAGGCTACTGGATCGACGCCGCCTCGGCGCTGCGGATGAAAGACGATGCCGTCATCATTCTCGATCCAGTGAACCGCAAGGTGATCGATGAAGCGCTGGCGCGGGGCGTTAAGGATTACATTGGCGGCAATTGCACCGTGAGCCTGATGCTGATGGGCCTCGGCGGCTTGTTCGCTCATGGTTTGGTGGAATGGATGAGCGCAATGACCTATCAAGCGGCATCCGGCGCGGGCGCGCAGAACATGCGCGAGCTGATCCAGCAGATGGGCGTTATTCACGGGTCGGTGGCCAATCGGCTCGGCGAACCGGCCTCGGCGATTCTGGAAATCGACCGCACAGTCGCGGAAACTATCCGCTCCAGCGCGCTACCGACCGAGCATTTCGGCGTGCCGCTGGCCGGCAGCCTGATTCCCTGGATCGACAAGCAGTTGGAAAACGGTCAGAGCAAGGAAGAATGGAAAGGCCAGGCCGAAACCAACAAGATTCTGGGTCGTTCGGATCAACCGATCCCCATTGACGGAATTTGCGTGCGCATCGGCGCCATGCGCTGCCACAGTCAGGCGCTGACCATCAAGCTTACCCAAGATGCGCCGCTCGATGAGATTGTGGAAATTATCGGCGCAGCCAACGAATGGGTGAAGGTGATTCCAAACGAACGGGATCGGTCAATCCGCGAACTGACCCCCGCCGCCGTTACCGGTACTCTGGGCGTGCCGGTCGGTCGGCTGCGCAAGCTCAACATGGGGCCGACGTATCTTGGCGCGTTCACCTGCGGCGATCAATTGTTGTGGGGCGCGGCGGAGCCGCTGCGAAGGATGTTGCGGATATTATTGGAGAGATAAGGCTTAATGACTGTGCTTGATCCCGCATGGATGCGGGGATAAGCTGCCACAGAATTGGAGCTTTCAATGACCGATATTGAAAATCTGACCTTAAAGCATTTGCAGGCAATTCGCGCTCTATTAGGCGAGCAGGGCGAACGGTTGGATCGAATCGAAATGCGGATGGGTTCTCTCGAACAATATCAAGCTTTATTTCATGCGGACCTAGTAACCACAAACGTGAGGTTAGATCAAATCGCTCAGCGTGTGGAAAGGATCGAACGTCGTCTGGAATTGAACGACATATCGCCTTAATGGCCCTGCCAAGGTGTTGATGTCGCTGATATCCGTTACCAAGCTATTGTGGCGGAGATCAGTTTATCGGTTCGTCGAAATGGAAAGTTGGTATTGGTGGCTACGGGTGGACTTGAACCACCGACACCGGCATTATGAGTGCCGTGCTCTAACCACCTGAGCTACGTAGCCATTGAAAGGAGGGACTTGAAAAGAGCCGATGATTATCGGCACGGAGACGATGAGCGTCAAGCAAAATATGCCGCAAAGCTCAGACGTTGAACCGGAAATGCATCACGTCGCCTTCCTGCACCACATACTCCTTGCCTTCCAGCCGCCATTTACCCGCCTCGCGAGCGCCGGCTTCGCCGTGGTAGGCCATGTAGTCGCGATAAGCAATCACCTCGGCGCGGATGAAACCCCGCTCGAAATCGGTATGGATAACGCCCGCCGCTTGGGGCGCGGTGGAGCCGGCCCGGACCGTCCAAGCCCGCACTTCCTTGGGGCCGGCGGTGAAATAGGTTTCCAAACCCAACAGCGCGTAGGCCGCATGGATCACCCGATCCAAGCCTGGTTCGGATAAACCGTAGTCGGCTAAAAATTCTGTTTTGTCGGCATCATCCAGCTCGGCCAATTCCGCTTCGATGGCCGCGCAGACGGGCACTACGCCAGCGCCTTCCCGCCGGGCGATTTCCCGCACCTGATCCAGTAGGGGATTGTTCTCAAAACCATTTTCGGCGACATTGGCGACGTACAATACCGGTTTGCCGGTCAATAAAAATAATTCGCGCAACGATTCCCGTTCTTCGGCAACCAGCGCGAGGGTTCGCAACGGCGCGCCGGTGTCCAGATGCGCCTGCACCCGCTCCAAAACCGCTTTGCGCTCCAGTGCGTCTCGCCCGCCGGCTTTCGCGGCTTTCTCGGCGCGCAACAGCGCTTTTTCCACCGTCGCCAGATCGGCCAGCGCCAGTTCGGTGTCGATTGTCTCGATGTCGGAGCGCGGATTGACGCCGCCCGAAACGTGAATCACATCATCGTTTTCAAAACAGCGCACCACGTGAGCGATCGCGTCGGTTTCGCGGATGTGGCCCAGGAATTGATTGCCCAACCCTTCGCCCTTGGACGCGCCCGCCACCAAACCGGCGATGTCGACGAACTCCACCGTGGTCGGAATAATTTTCTGCGGTTTGATGATCGCCGCCAGCGCGTCCAGGCGCGAGTCGGGCACCGGCACCACGCCGACGTTGGGATCGATGGTGCAGAACGGATAGTTTTCGGCCTGGATTCCGGCTTTGGTCAGCGCGTTAAAGAGCGTGGATTTGCCGACGTTTGGCAGGCCGACGATGCCGCATTGAATGCCCATGAGACTAGTCTGTAACTCGGTTTGCGGAAGAAGCCGCCAAAGCGGAGGAAGATTCGGTGCGCCGGCTGTGCAAGGTCTGCATGGCTTTGGCCCATTCGCCGGCGACGATGCGCGGCAACTCGCGCAGCGAATCTGCGATAGCGTCTTCGATCAGCGCCCGTTCCGCTTGCGGCGTCCGACGCAGGACGTAATCCAAAACGTCGCGGCTGTCGCCGGGATGGCCGATGCCGAGCCGCAGCCGCGCGAAGTCGTTGCCGCCCAGTTGGGCGATCAGATCGCGCAGTCCATTGTGGCCGCCGGGTCCGCCGGCTCGCTTCAACCGCGCCGTACCCACCGGCAAATCCAGATCGTCGTGAACCACCAGGATTTCGGGTAGCGCGATGCGGTGGAAGCGGGCCAGCGCCGCGGCCGCCTGACCGCTGCGGTTCATGAAGGACATCGGTTTGAGCAACCATAAGTCCCGGTCAGCCAACACGATCCGGCACGTCTCGCCATGAAATTTAGCGTCCGGGCGAAACTGCCCGGACTGCTGGCGCGCCAGCTCATCTGCCAGCCAGAAGCCAGCATTGTGGCGGGTTTCGGCGTATTGTGGACCCGGATTGCCCAACCCCACCACCAGACGCAGCGGCGGCAGCCGTTCGCTGCTCTCGCCGCGAGCGGGCGCCGTCGTCGTGGAGGTAGGGGAGGGAGCGGGCAAGGTCTATGACCCGATCAAGTCTCAGGCGTCGCCGCCGCGTCCGCGCCGGGCTCTTCCTCGCCGCCTTTCGCGTGATGGATGCTGACCACCACCGCATCCTGCTCGGAGCCGGCTTCGACTTGGGTGGCCAACTCCACGCCGGCGGGCAGCGAGATTTGCGACAGGTGGAGCGCATCGCCGATGCCCAGTTCGGCGATGTCGACTTCGATGAATTCCGGCAGGTTCTTGGGCAGACAGACGACTTCGAGATCGATCAGCGCGCGGCTGACGATGCCCCCTTGTTGCTTGACGCCGCGCGCGGTTTCTTCATTGAGGAAGTGCAGCGGCACATGCACCCGCAGCTCGCGGTCCGCGCTCACCCGCAGGAAGTCGATGTGCAGGATGGTGGGCTTGAAGGGATGGCGTTGCAAGTCGCGCAGCACCACGCTCTCGGAGCGGTCGCCGAGGTGCAGGGTCAGGATGTGGGAATAGACGGCTTCGTTTTTCAATTGGTTCAGCACGTCGAGATGGTTCAGAACCAGCGGTTGCGGTTCTTGCCCGCCGCCGTACAGAATCGCCGGCACCTGGCCGGCGCGGCGCAGGCGGCGGCTCGCACCTTTCCCCAAATCGCCGCGGGCTTCGGCTTTCAGTTCAAACGTCACGCTCATCGACATAAACTCCAGAAAGTAAAAAAACACGACGCGCCCGCGACCAGGCGCGCCGTTTGGGGTGAGCCGCCCGCTCGAACGAACAGGCGGACAGAAAGCTACATGAACAGGGAGCTGACCGATTCCTCAAGGTGAATGCGGCGCATGGTTTCGGCCAGTAAACCCGCCACGCTGATCTGGCGGATGTTGGTGCACGCCACCGCTTCGGGACGCAGGGGAATGGTGTCGGTGACGACCAGTTCGTCCAGCACCGAGGTGCGGATGTTGGTGGCGGCCGAACCCGACAGCACGGCGTGGGTGCAATAGGCCCGCACCGTGGCTGCGCCCCGTTCCTTCAGCGCCTTGGCCGCCAGGCACAAGGTGCCGGCGGTGTCGACCATGTCGTCCACCACGATGCAGTGTTGGTCCTCGACATCGCCGATGACGTGCATCACCTGCGCCTGATTCGGCGCGGGCCGGCGCTTGTCGATGATCGCTAGTTCCGAATCGTCCAAGCGCTTGGCCAAGGCGCGGGCGCGGACCACGCCGCCCACATCCGGTGAAACCACTATCAGATCGCCGAGATTCTGATTGCGGATATCGCTCAACACCATCGGCGTGGCGTAGATGTTATCCACCGGCAAATCGAAAAAGCCTTGAATCTGGTCGGCGTGCAGATCCACCGTCAGCACCCGGTCCACGCCGACGCTGGTGATCATGTTGGCGACCACCTTGGCCGAGATCGGCACGCGGGCCGAACGGGGCCGGCGGTCTTGCCGGGAATAGCCGAAGTAGGGGATGACCGCCGTAACTCGCACCGCCGAGGAACGGCGCAAGGCGTCGGCCATCACCAGCAATTCCATGATGTTGTCGTTGGTGGGGTAACAGGTGGGCTGGACGATGAAGACATCCTTGCCGCGCACGTTCTCCATCAGTTCGACCATCACCTCGCCGTCGCTGAAGCGGCCGACCACGGCTTGGCCGAGCGGCAGTTGGAGGTGGCTGACGATATCGCGGGCCAATTGCGGATGGGCGTTGCCCGCGAACACCATCATTCGACCTTCATACACGACGAGTTTGCCCCGCTGTCAGTGAGCTTCGGGAAGGTGGCTGGGCCGCCAGGATTCGAACCTGGGAATGCCGGATCCAAAATCCGGTGCCTTACCGCTTGGCGACGGCCCAAAAATTCAGTGGCGCTGTGGAGTGGCGGCGCGCGCCCGCATCAGATGTTCCTGTAACGGCGAGCGGTTGCGCCCTCTGGCGACCAATCCGCTCCAGTCCGACGGTAACTGCTTCAAAACCCTTCGAGCGCTGGCTTCGTCGGGGAAGGCGGCGAACACGCACGCGCCGGTGCCGGTCAAACGCGCCGCTGCGTGACGGGACAGCCATTCCGCCGCTGCGGCCACTTCCGGATGGCGGCGGTAAACCACCGTTTCGCAATCGTTGCCGCCAGCGCCGTTTAAGAAGTCCAATATTTTGATGGGCGGTGAGTTTCTTGTCAATTCCGGATCCGCAAAGATCGCGCCGGTGGCGACCTGACAGGCGGGCGTCAAAACCAAAAACCAAGGCTCGTCTAACTCGACGGGCGTCAGCCGTTCGCCGACGCCTTCCGCCCAGGCGGCCCGGCCGCGAATGAAAACCGGCACATCCGCGCCCAGACGCAGACCCAACTCGGCCAGTTCGTCCTCGCTCAAACCCGTTTGCCAATACTGATTCAAGGCCACCAGGGTGGTGGCGGCGTCGGAACTGCCGCCGCCGAGGCCCCCGCCCAGCGGGAGCTGTTTGGCGATGGCGATGGTCGCCCCCGAGCGGCTGCCGGTGGCTTGTTGCAACAGCCGGGCGGCGCGGACGGTAAGATCGACTTCGGGCGGCACGCCGGCGAGTTCGGTCGCCCGTTCGATGCGGCCCTGCTCGTTCGGCTCAAACCACAACCGATCACAACACTCCACAAACTGAAAGACGGTCTGCAACAGATGGTAGCCATCGGCGCGCCGGCCGACGATGCGCAGCATCCGATTGAGCTTGGCCGGAGCCGGCCAGGCGGTCTCAAGCCTTACAGCGTCCATTGATCGATCACCAGTTTGACGCTCAAGTCCTGACGGCGGGCGACGATGCGGGTGGGTAGCGCTGGGGACGCTGACGGGGAATAGGCCGGATACTCAAGGATCCAGCCCTTTTGCTCCAGCCGGAGCAAGCGGCCGCTGGCGTCGGTTTGCAAGGCGGCGATGGGGCCGGGTTCCGACGCGCCGCGAATCCAGTAGCGCAAACCTTCCACTGGAAGCCGCACGCCGAGGGTCCGCTCCAGCAAGCTGTCGGGATCGGGGGCGGTCTGGCTTTGGCCGTCTTGGGTTTGGATGGTGACCTGTTGTCCGTCGCCTTGGATGAGAACCCGCCCCTGGCCGAGCGGCCCGATCAAATCGATGCGGTAGTCCCGCTCGTGTTGGGTCCATTGGAAATTGGCGTGCCAGCCGTCCTGACCGTTGATGACCCCGATCCGGCCGACGGCTTGCCAGCGGGTCAGACGGGTCAATTCTTGCTGGCGCTCCGCCCGAGCGCTTGCCTGCTCGGGGCTTGGACCCGGCGCGACGGCGCAACCGGCCAGCCATGCCGTCGAGGCCAGCAGGGCGATCCAGACCGGCGCGCGGCGCGCGGGATTTCTAAAAGACCGATAGGGATTGAGGTCGGAGCGCATCGCGGAAGATTACCAGTTAAACCGTTTCTGAAGCTCGCGCAAGTGGCGGCTGTCCGGCTGTTTGGTCAATGCCGCGCGCCAGATCCGTTTTGCCTCGTCGCGCTGGCCGTTGGCCCATAAGACCTCGCTGAGGTGAGCGGCGATTTCGGCATCCGGATTGATCCGATAGGCCCGTCGCAAGAAGTCCAAAGCCTTGCCGGGATTGCCCAAGCGATACTGAATCCAGCCCATGCTGTCCAGCACGGCGGCGTCTTCGGGCAGCAACGCCAGCGCCC
Source organism: Competibacteraceae bacterium UBA6584 (assembly GCA_002433805.1). Taxonomy (GTDB): domain Bacteria; phylum Pseudomonadota; class Gammaproteobacteria; order Competibacterales; family Competibacteraceae; genus Competibacter_A. The sequence continues at coordinate 12,471 of DJIW01000105.1, forward strand.
GCTCGATGTAGCCCAGCGCTTCCTGATGGCGGTCGGTGCGGTCGGCCAAGGTATAGCCGAGCGCGTTGAGCGCTTGCCCGTTCTTGGGATCGACGGCGATAATCGCGCTCAAATCCCGCTCCAGCAGGTCCAACCGGTCCAGCCGTTCGGCCGCCAGCGCGCGCGCGTAGAGCAAATCCTTGTCGTTGGGATGGATTTCCAGGGCTTTATCGAGCGTGTCGAACGCTTCCCGCGCGCGATCCGCCTCGCGCAGCGCCTCCGATTCGGCCAGATAGAGATTGATGCTGTTTTGCGGGTTGGCGCGGCGCAGCGCCTCGAAATGCTGGCTGACCGTTTCGGTGGTTTCCAATTTGGCCAGCACCGCGCCCATTCGCATTTGCGCGTTCAAGTAGCGTTCGTCACCCTTGACGCGCTCGTACCATTCGCGCGCCTTTTGATAAGCGCCGCGCTGTTCTTCGATCCGACCCATTTCGTAATAGGCGTCCGCCAGCCGGACGTTGCGCTTGATCAAATCCAGAAAATAACTCTGCGCCAGATCGAACTGACGGGTTTCCGCCGCCAGCAGGCCGAGCGCGTAAATCGATTCGCTATCCTTCGGATTTTGATTGAGCAAGGTCGAGAACTCACGGCGAGCCTTGTCCAGCTGGCCCGCCTCGATCAGCAAGCGGGCGTAATTCATCCGCAGATTGCGATCTCGCGGCAGCTCGGCGACCGCTTTGGTCAAGCTCGCCAGGGCAGCGTCATTAGCGCCTTGATCCAACAGGATATGGGTTCGGAGCTGGTGGGCGGAGGCCAATTTCGGTTCCCGCTTTAAGGCGCGATCGAGCGCGTCGAGCGCTTGGGCGCGTTCGTTGGACGCCGCCGCCAGCAAGGCGAAATAGTATTGCGCGAAGGCTGATTCGGGCGCGCGGTCGCGAAAATGACGCATCACCCGCAACGCGGCCGGCTTGTCTTCCACCTGGCTCAACAGCGAGGCGAGGGTCGCGTAACCCTGCTGTTTGTCCTTGACGCTGGCGAGCCGGCGGACGCTTTCCAAATACTCGGTGGCCTCGTCCACCCGGCCGTTGCGCAGCAACGCCAGCGCCATCGCTTGCCGGGTCTTATCGCTGTGAGGGGCGAGCGTCTGCCAGCGCTGGGCCATTTCCAGGGAGGCCGCGCCGTCTTTCATCAGCAGCGCCAACATGGTCGCGCGCTCGGCGATTTGGGGGTCTTTGGTGGCCGCCGCCGCTTGACGGTAGTTGGCCAGCGCAACATCGAGTTGGTCGCGCTTCCCGGCCAATTCCGCCGCCAGGATTTGGTAGGTCAGCTCCGCGCGCGGGCTCGGTTGCAACGGCGGTCGGATTTCGTATTCCGGCGGCGGCGGTTCCGGCGCTTGCGCGTCCACCACGGTGGCGCAACCGCCCAGCAGCAGCAGAACGCCAAAACTGAAAACCTTTAAAAATTTATTCATCGGTAACCCATGCCGATCGCTCGGCGTCAGCGGCTGGAAGCGCCGTCCAAAACGAAGTCGATAACCCCGATCCCCGAAATCCCCGGCGTCGCATCAGCGCGCGGATGGCGAGCGCCGGAGGTTCGCATCGGGATCAATAAAAATACGACCTTGTCAGTGGGCGGTTTTATCCCGCAAAATTCCATCATTTTCCGACCGATCCCACAACGCCCTATGTCCCTGCTGGCGCTTGGCCTCAACCACCGGACCGCGCCCGTCGATGTCCGCGAACGGGTGGCGTTCGCGCCCGAGCGGCTCGATACCGCGCTGCGGGATCTGCTCGATTGCGGCGGCGCTCGCGAAGCGGCGATTTTATCGACTTGCAATCGTACGGAACTTTACTGCGGTCTGAAAGAAGCCGACGACCGGCGCGTCGCGCGGTGGCTGGGGGATTTTCACCGGCTGCGGGCGGTCGATTTGCAGCCGTATTTGTACCAGCATACCGGACAACGGGCCGTTCGCCATCTCCTGCGGGTCGCCGCCGGGCTGGATTCGATGGTGCTGGGCGAACCGCAAATTCTCGGTCAGGTCAAGGCCGCTTATCAAACCGCCAACAGCGCCGGAACCCTGGGCACGCTGTTGGACCGGCTGTTCCAACACACCTTCGCGGTGGCCAAGCAGGTCCGCACCGACACCCGAATCGGCGCGAGCCCAGTGTCGGTGGCGTTCGCGGCGGTCGGCCTGGCCAAGCAAATCTTCGCCGACTTTCCCAAGCGCGCCGCGCTGCTGATCGGCGCGGGCGACACCACCGAATTGGTCGCGCGGCATTTGCACGAAAACGGCATCGGCCGGCTGGTGGTGGCCAATCGCACCTTGGAGCGGGCGCACGCGCTGGCGGCGGCGTTCTCGGGGTACGCCATCGCGCTGGATGAAATCCCCGCCCATCTGGCCGAGGCCGACATCGTCATCGCCGCGACCTCCAGCCCCGGTTTGATGCTCTCGGCGTCGCAAGTGCGCGCGTGCTTGAAACCGTTGCGCCGCCGGCCGGTCTTCATGCTGGATTTGGCGGTGCCGCGCGACATCGAACCGGCCGTCGCGGAACTGGACGATGTGTATCTGTATACGGTCGACGATCTTAAGGACATTATTCAGGAAAATCTGCGGTCGCGACAGGCCGCCGCCCAGCAGGCCGAGGAAATCATCGACTATCAGGTCGAACAGTTCATGGCGTGGGTGCGCGCCCGGGAAAGCGTCGCCAGCATCGACCTGCTCCGCCGCCGGGCCGAGGCGCTCCGCGATCAAGCCGTAGCCCGCGCCCTGCGCCAGATCGAACAGGGCAAGAATCCCGCCGAGGTGGTGAGGGTTTTGGCCGGCGCGCTCACCAACAAACTGATTCATCCGCCCTGCGCCGGCCTGCGCGAGGCCGCTGCCCGAGGCGATGCTGAAATGCTGAATTCGATCAAGAGTGTGTATCGACTGGATGGGACGGAACCCCACCGATGAACCCATCCGTGTTGGCCAAGCTGGAGCAGTTGGCGGTGCGTCATGAAGAAGTGAGCGCGCTGCTGGCCGAGCCTGAAATCATCGGCGATAACGACCGGTTTCGCCTGCTGTCGGTGGAGTACGCGCAATTGCAGCCGGTGGTGGATGGGTTTCGACGCTATTGCCGGGTTCTGGACGATCTGGCGTCGGCGCGCGACCTGGCGGGCGACAGCGATCCCGAATTGCGCGCCCTGGCGCAGGACGAGCTGTCGGATATCGAAACCCGCCGCGCCGAACAGGAACGGACCCTGCAATTGTTGTTGCTGCCGCGCGATCCGCACGACGCCGGCAACGTGTTTCTGGAAATCCGCGCCGGCACCGGCGGCGATGAGGCGGCGTTGTTCGCCGGGGATTTATTGCGGATGTACGCCCGCTATGCCGAACTGCGGGGTTGGAAGCTGGAGCCGCTCGGCGAAAGTCCCGGCGAGCACGGCGGCTACAAGGAAGTCATCACCCGAATCATCGGTCACGGGGCTTATTCGCGGCTCAAGTTTGAATCCGGCGCGCATCGGGTGCAGCGGGTGCCGGAGACCGAGGCGCAGGGCCGCATCCACACCTCCGCCGCCACGGTGGCGGTGTTGCCGGAGCTTTCGGAAGTGGAGGAAATCGAAATCAATTCCGGCGATTTGCGGATCGATACCTACCGCGCCTCCGGGGCGGGCGGCCAGCACGTCAACAAGACCGATTCGGCCATCCGCATCACCCATCTGCCGAGCGGCATCGTGGTGGAATGTCAGGACGAACGCTCCCAGCATAAGAACCGGTCGCGGGCGATGTCGCTGTTGCAGGCGAAACTGCTGGCGGCGGAGCGGGAAAAACAGACCAGCGCCCAGGCGCGTTCCCGAAAATTGCAGGTCGGCAGCGGCGACCGTTCCGAGCGCATCCGCACCTATAACTTCCCGCAAGGCCGCGTCACCGATCACCGCGTCAATCTGACCCTCTACAAGTTGGGCGAGATTCTGGAGGGCCAACTCGACGCCGTGATCGAACCGTTGATTCAGGACTATCAGGCCGACCAGCTGGCGGCGCTGTCTGAGTGAGCGAACGGACTCTGGGCGGCCTGCTGGCGGCGGCGGCGCGGCGGCTGAGCGCGAGTAGCGACACGCCGCGCTTGGACGCCGAGCTGCTGTTGGCGGAGGCGCTTGGGTGTTCCCGCGCGCATCTCATCGCCTGGCCGGGGCGCGAGCCAAAACCGGACCAGGCCGCCCGCTTCGCCGCTTGGCTGGAACGCCGGCTCGCCGGCGAACCGGTGGCCTACCTGCTCGGTCGGCGGGAATTTTGGTCGCTGGAATTGACGGTCACCCCGGATACCTTGATCCCGCGCCCCGAAACCGAGTTATTGGTTGAATTGGCCCTGGCGCGCCTGTCGGCGGGCCGGCCGGCGGCGGTGGCCGATTTGGGGACCGGCAGCGGCGCGATCGCCCTGGCGCTGGCGGTCGAGCGCCCGCGAGCGCGGATCGTCGCCACCGACCGCAGTCCCGGCGCGTTGGCCGTCGCCCGAGATAACGCGGCGCGCTTGGGCCTCGCCAACGTTGAATTCCGCCGAGGCGATTGGTGCGCGCCGCTGGCGGGCGAACGTTTTGAATTGATCGTTTCCAACCCGCCGTACGTGGCGACAGCCGATCCGCGTTGGCGAGCGGGCGAATTGCGGTTCGAGCCGGCCGAGGCGTTGGTGGCGGGCGCGGGCGGCCTGGACGCCTTGCGCGCCATCATCGCGCAAGCGCCTTCGTGTTTGTCGCCGGGCGGGTGGCTGCTGTTGGAGCATGGTTACGATCAGGGCGAAGCGGCGCCGGCGTTGCTGCGGCAACGGGGATTTGTCGAAGTGGCCGACTATCCCGACGCCGCCGGCGTGAGCCGGTGCGGTTGCGGCCGCTGGCCGGGTTGAAAAATCGTCCGCTGGCGTATAGGGTTAGAGTGGAGTCGTTCGCGACGGGGCTTGCCGCTTTCGAACAGCCTTGGAGGAGGGCGTCATGCGCGCCGATGCCGATGAGCTGTACAAACACCGCATCATCCAATTCTGCCGGTTTCATCCCGATCCGGATCAGGTGCGTTCGGCGGCGCTTTGGTTGCAAGGCGTGGCCGGCGTTCAAACCGTCGAGCTATTGCCGCCGCACGCCTTGGCGCTGGTCTATGACCTGCGCCTAGTCACCTTGGAGCGCATCGAGCACGCCTTGAGCGAACTCGGCTACCATCTCGATAACAGCCTGCTGTGCAAACTCAGACGCGCGCTGTTTTATTACACCGAGGAAACCCAGCGGGAGAATCTGGCCATCGTTCAGGACGGCGAGATCATCCAGCGGGAAGTGTTCGTCAATCGCTACCAGCGAGTGACCCACGGTTGTCGCGATCCGCAGCCGGAATATTGGCGGGAATACCAATGAAGGCCCGCTGCAAATTTCGGCCGCGAAGCGGATCGGGGCGAACGCGCGCCGCATGATCCCCCGACGCGCCAAGATTGCGGTATTCTCGCCAAGCATTTTTTCAATCCGTGGAGATCGCACCTGATGAAGCGCATTGTTTTAGGGAGTTTGGTGTTCGGCGCGCTGGCGCTGGCGGCGCAAGCCGAGGAAATCGGCAGCGTCGATACCGTCTTCAAGCTGCTGGGACCGGATCATAAAATCGTCGTCGAAGCCTTCGACGATCCAAAAATCGACGGCGTGACCTGTTACGTCAGCCGCTCCAAGACCGGCGGCATTAAGGGTGGGCTGGGCTTGGCCGAGGATACCGCCGATGCGTCCATCGCCTGCCGGCAGGTCGGACCCATCAACATGAAAGAGAAATTCAAGGACGGCGAGGAAGTCTTCAGCGAACGCCGCTCGTTGATTTTTAAGAAGTTGCAGGTGGTCCGCTTTCTGGATGAGGCTCGCAACACGCTGATTTACGTCGTCTACAGCGACCGGGTCATCGAGGGCTCGCCGAAAAACTCCGTTACGGCGGTTCCGATCATGCCGTGGGGTAACGCCACGGCCAAAACGACCCCGTAACCGACGGTCCTAGGACCGGGCGGCGTTGGAATGAGTGATCGGCCCGGTTGACGCCGGCGCGAGATTCGCGGGGTCAGGCGCGTTCGCGGTGACGCCCAACCGGGTTAAGAGTTCGTCCAGCGCCGTTTCGCAAGGCATATTCGCCTTCAGCGTCAATTCGTCGTCGGCTCGGGTGCGGCCGAGATTCACGGCGGCGATGGGCTGGCCTTGGTCGGCGGCTATCTTGCAAAAGCGGTAGCCGGAAAACACGGTCAGAGAGGAGCCGACCACCAGCAAAGCGCCCGCTTCGCTCAGGCGCTGGCGCGCCTGTTCCACGCGCGATTTCGGTACGGCTTCGCCGAAAAACACCACCGACGGTTTTAATATGCCCCCGCAGCGCGGGCAGTCGGGAGGGTGAAAACCGCTGTAATTCACTCGCTCCAAATCGGCGTCGCCATCCGGGGCCAACGCCGCCGCCGACACCGCAAAGTCAGGATTGTCAGCCCTCATCCTTTCCTGCACGACGTCACGCGATTCTCGATACGGACATTGCAAGCACACCACGGTATCGAGCCGGCCGTGCAAGTCGATCACCCGACGACTGCCCGCCTGTTGGTGCAAGCCATCCACGTTTTGAGTGACTAATTGATGGATGAAACCGGCTGTTTCTAGGGCGGCCAGGGCGCGGTGGGCGCGATTGGGCCGGGCGCTGGCAAACGCCGGCCACCCTGCTAGGCTGCGCGCCCAATAACGACGGCGGGCCGGCTCGCCACCGATAAAGTCCTGATACAGGATCGGCGGGCGGCGTTTCCAACTGCCGTTGGCGTCCCGGTAATCGGGGATGCCGGAATCGGTGCTGCACCCCGCCCCGGTCAATACGAACAGCGGTCGGTGCCGTGTGACAAATTCCGCTAAGGTGTCCAACAATCTCGCGGCGGTAATAGGTCTCATGACTGATTCATAAATTCTGATTTGACAGCTCCGGTCAAGAATTTTCAGAACTCCTTGAGGCTTATCGGCTTTCGAGGACGTGTTAGTTGCGCTAAATTTTTTATAAACAGCAAATTAGGCACATTTATTGCTGATATTTTTGAAAGTTTATTGTAACTAAAATAAATCTTAAGATTTATTTTAGTTACTAAAGTTCGATTTCATCAGGTCGATTAAATTCATATTACTAGAAGGGTATTATTATGATTCCTAATTTTGGCGAAAATTATTCTTTTCAATGGGATGATCTAGGAGATATCGAATTCGGTCGTCCCAATCTTGGCCATAACGTGCCGGTCGTGGTGTATCGCCTCTCCCAATACACCATGCGGGAAGTGTTGGCCCAACGCTATGGGGACGAGACGGCGGCGACGATCTTGCGCGATGCCGGCTGGATTTCCGGCCGGGAGTTTTGCCTGAATCTTTTGAACCGTGAACAATCGTTTAGTGCGTTTATGAGCGAGGTTCAAACCAAGCTCAAGGAATTGGGCATCGGGGTTTTGCGCGTCGAAAAGGCCAATTTGGACCAACTCTTGTTTACATTGACCGTTTCCGAGGATTTGGACTGTTCGGGATTGCCGCTTTCAGGCGCCACGGTTTGCGACTACGACGAAGGTTTCATCGCCGGTCTGTTATACACTTATACTGGTCAAGCGTTCTCCGCCAAGGAGGTCGACTGTTGGGCGACCGGCGACCGAACGTGTCGTTTCGAGGTTAAACCGGATATCAGGGTTGCGTGAACGAGCAGGATCGCCGTTATTTGGCCGCCGCGGCCAGTAGCATCAAAAAGTTGCTGAGCGCGCGGAGCGCCGCGCCGCTGCGTCCCGACGGGCTGTCGCCGGACTTGCAGGCTTTTGCCGAGGCGTTTGACAGCTTGATCGAAGAGCTGGCGGTCTTGCGTCGTTTTACCGTCACGCTGGCCAATGGCGATCTCAGCTATGAAGCGCCGGCGAGACAGCACCTGCTCGATCCGCTCAAGCAACTGCAAGCCAACTTACGGCATCTGACGTGGCAAACCCAACAGATCGCCGCCGGCAGCCTCGACCAGCGTGTGGATTATCTGGGCGAGTTTTCGGTCGCGTTCAACCAAATGATTCAGGGGCTTCGCGAAAAGCGCATCGCCGAGGAAAGAGTCCGTCATTTGAGCTTGCATGACGCGCTGACCGGATTGTTCAACCGTACCTACTTTAATGAGGAGATGGAGCGGTTGCGTTCGATCCAGGATTATCCAATCGGGTTTTTGATCGCCGATCTGGATGGCCTTAAACCGATCAACGACACCTACGGGCATCAAGTCGGCGATCTGATGATCCAGCGCGCCGCGCGGGTGCTGGAGCACGGGGTGCGGACCGAGGATGTGGTGGCGCGGATCGGCGGCGATGAATTCGCCGTTATTTTGTACGGCACCGACAGCGCGGAGGCCGAGGTGGTGATAGGTCGAATCCGGGATGCTGTGGAGTCGTACAACCGACGGAATCAAAATCTGCTTATTTCGCTGTCGCTGGGCGCGGGGGTCGCCACCGAGGCAACCGTGCTGGATGAGGCTTTGCGCCGGGCCGATGAGGCCATGTATCGGGACAAAATCCAGCGCAGGGGCAGGGGGCGCGACCAGCCTCGCAACAACAAGGGTTTTGGTTGAAGCCTTAGCGCAGCAGCGCGACCGCGTGCACGGCGATGCCTTCGCCGCGACCGATATAGCCCAGCCGTTCGGTGGTGGTGGCCTTGACGTTGACCCGATCCGGCAAGAGGCTGAGATCGGCGGCGATATGCGATTGCATCATCGGAATATGCGGGGCCATGCGCGGGTTTTGAGCGATGATGGTGGCGTCCACATTGCCCACCGCCAGCCGTTGTTGCCGCAGTAAGTCCGCCACCCGCCGCAGCAGAATCCGGCTGTCGATCGCCTGAAATTCGACGCTGCTGTCGGGAAAATGCCTGCCGATGTCGCCCAGGGCCGCCGCGCCCAACAGCGCGTCGCAAACGGCGTGCAGCAGCACATCGCCGTCGGAGTGCGCGATCAAACCGCGCGAATGCGGGATGCGGACCCCGCCCAGAGTAATGAACTCCCCCTCGCCAAAGGCGTGAACATCAAAGCCGTGGCCGATGCGCATTTCAAACCTCCAGCCCGCTTCAGACGGCGGACGCGGCTGGTTGGGAGAGGAAAAACTCCGCCAAGGCCAAATCTTCCGGACGGGTAATTTTAAGATTATCGGCTCGGCCTTCGATCAGGCGCGGCGCGAATCCCGCCGCTTCCATCGCCGCCGCCTCGTCGGTGACCCACAATCCGCGCGCCAGCGCGGCCCGGAGGGCGGCGCGCAACGGTTCCAGACGGAACATTTGCGGGGTTAGCGCGTGCCAGAGCCGCGAACGGTCTAGGGTGGCCGCGACGCGGTCGCCGGCGTCGGCTTGCTTGAGCGTGTCTCGAACCGGGGTCGCCAACAACCCGCCGACCGGATCGTCGACCAGTTCGCGCAGCAACCGATCCAAGTCCGCTGAAGTCAGACAGGGGCGCGCGGCGTCGTGAACCAACACCCAAGCGTCTGGCGCGAGCCGCTCGCGCAAGGCGTCCAGTCCGTTGAGAACCGAATGGCAACGTTCCGCGCCGCCGGCGACGGTCAAGACGGGTTTATCGGTTTTGAGTTCGGCGGCGACCGTCGGCCACCGGCGGTCGGCGGCGTCCACGGCCACCGCGACGCCACGGATGCAAGGATGAAGGAGCAAGGTGGTCAGGGTATGGGCGATCACCGGCTGGCCGCGCAGAGTCAGATACTGCTTGGGAACGGAAGCCCCCATCCGCTTGCCCGCGCCGGCGGCCGGAACCACGGCCCAATACCCTGTTTCGGATCGATCGGCGGCGCCAGCGATCATTTGGAGGGGGCGGTCGGTTTGGCTTCAGTCGGCGCGGGCGCGGGTTTTTCCAGCAGCCGGTAGAAGGTTTCATCCTGGCGGATCATGCCCATCTCGGAGCGGGCGCGTTCCTCGATAGCGGTCATCCCGGTCTTCAAATCCTGAATGTCGGCTTCCAATGCGCGATTGCGCTCGTTGAGCGCGGCGTTCTCCTCGGTTTGCGCCCGCACGGAGACGCGCAAGGCGTAGCTTTGCCGGACGCCGTCCTCGTCGATCCACAGCAGGTATTGCAACATGACCAACGCGGCGATCAAGGCCGCGACCAGAATCCGCATAAGGTGGCTGAGCTATCCAACTGAGAATGAAGTACTGCGGCGGCAGCGCCGGATCGGGCCGGCGTCCCCAAACTTAAACCCCCATCCCAAGGTTGGGATGGGGGCGAAAAACAGCAATTCGGACGAGACTGGGCGCATTGCCCGGTCCCGTTGGCAGCCGAACCGCCGCTTTTGGGTCGCGCGATCAGCTCGGGAAAACGTTGAACGCTTTCTTGCCGGGATAGACGGCGGCGGAACCCAGTTCGCTTTCGATCACCAGCAAGCGGTTGTATTTGGCGATGCGGTCGGAGCGGCTGAGCGAACCGGTCTTGATCTGGCTGGCGGCGGTGGCCACGGCCAAATCGGCGATGGTGGTGTCCTCGGTTTCGCCGGAGCGGTGCGAGGAGATCGAGGTGTAACCGGCGTCGGCGGCCATCTTGATCGCGGCCAGGGTCTCGGTCAGGGTGCCGATCTGGTTGACCTTGATCAGGATCGAGTTGGCGATGCCCTGGTCGATGCCGCGCTTGAGGATCGAGGTGTTGGTGACGAACAGATCGTCGCCGACCAACTGAATCTTCTTGCCCAGCACCTTGGTCAGATAGGCCCAGCCGTCCCAGTCGCTCTCGTCCAGACCGTCCTCGATGGAGACGATCGGATAGCGGCTGACCCAATCGGCCAGCTTGTCGGCCATTTCGTTGGAAGTGAAGGATTTACCTTCGGCTTCCAGGGTGTACTTGCCATCTTTGTAGAATTCGGAACTGGCGCAATCCAGGGCGATGTAAAGATCCTTGCCCGGCGTATAACCGGCGTTCTTGATCGCCTCCATCACCACTTCCAGCGCCGCTTCGTTGGACGACAGATTGGGCGCGAAGCCGCCTTCGTCGCCGACCGCCGTGTTCATGCCTTGCTTCTTCAAGACGGCTTTCAGGGCGTGGAACACTTCCGCGCCCCAGCGCAGCGCTTCGTGGAAGCTCGGCGCGCCGACCGGCATGATCATGAATTCTTGCATGTCGACGCTGTTGTCGGCGTGCGCGCCGCCGTTTAGGATGTTCATCATCGGCACCGGCAGCTGATAGGGGCCGGTGGGGTTCAGATACTTATAAAGCGGGATTTTCTTTTCGGCGGCGGCGGCGTGAGCGACGGCCATCGACACGCCGAGCAGCGCATTCGCGCCCAGGCGGCTCTTGGTCGGGGTGCCGTCCAGCTCGATCATTTTCTGGTCGATGGCGGACTGATTGTCGACCGCCTCCATGCCGATTACCGCCTTTTTCAGTTCGCCGTTGACGTTGCCGACCGCTTTCAACACGCCCTTGCCGAGATAGCGCTTTTTGTCGCCGTCGCGCAATTCCAACGCTTCGCGGCTGCCGGTGGACGCGCCGGAGGGCACGCCGGCGGCGCCCTTGGCGCCGGATTCCAGAACTACCTCCACGCCGACGGTCGGATTGCCGCGCGAATCCATGATTTCACGGCCGATGATTTCTTTGATTTTCGACATGCTGCCAACTCCTCTGGGTGTTGTGCTCTTGGGGGATAAAACGCTTATTCTAATTCGCTTTCCAGAAAACCGCGCTGTTTGATCGTCTCATCCAGCGCCTTGAGCGCGGCGAGCAAAGGCTCCATGCGAGCCAGCGGCCAGGCGTTGGGGCCATCGCTTAAAGCCCGATCGGGATCGGGGTGGGTTTCCATGAACAAACCGGCGACGCCCGCCGCCACCGCCGCCCGCGCCAGCACCGGCACGAACTCGCGCTGGCCGCCGGACGCATCGCCCCGGCCGCCCGGCAACTGCACCGAATGGGTGGCGTCGAATACCACCGGACAGCCGGTGGCGCGCATCACCATCAAGGCGCGCATGTCGGACACCAGATTATTGTAGCCAAAAGACGCCCCGCGCTCGCAGACCATGATCCGGTCGTTACCGGCCGCCCGCGCCTTGGCCACCACGTTGGCCATGTCGGAGGGCGCGAGAAACTGGCCCTTCTTGATATTGACCGGCCGGCCCTGGCGGGCGACGTTTTGAATGAAATCGGTTTGCCGGCACAGAAAGGCGGGGGTTTGCAACACGTCGGCCACGGCGGCGACTTCCGAAAGCGGCGTGTATTCGTGCACGTCGGTCAGCACCGGCACGCCGATCTGCCTTTTGACCTTTTCGAGAATCTTCAGCCCTTGTTCTAGGCCGGGACCGCGAAAGCTCTGGCTGGAGGAACGGTTGGCCTTGTCGAAGGAGGATTTGTAGATGAACGGAATGCCGAGGCGTCCGGTCAGCTCCTTAAGCCGGCCGGCGGTATCCAGCGCCAGTTGTTCGGATTCGATCACGCAGGGGCCGGCGATCAGGAACAAGGGTCGATCCAGGCCGACTTCGAAACCGCACAGCGCCATCATGCCGCCAGCGCCTCTCCGCGCTCGCGGCGCTGGCGCAGCGCCGCTTCGATAAAGCCCCGAAACAGCGGGTGGCCGGCGCGCGGGGTGGAGGTGAACTCCGGATGGAACTGGCAGCCGATGAACCAGGGATGTCCGGGCAATTCGATCATTTCGACCAGGCGGCCGTCCAGCGAGTGGCCGGAGCAGACCAGGCCGGCCGCGCGCAGCGGCTCCCGAAATCGATTGTTGAATTCGTAGCGGTGGCGGTGGCGTTCGGTCACCACATCCTGGCCGTAGGTCGCCCGCGCCAGACTGTCGGGCACCAGCCAGCAGGGTTGCGCGCCGAGGCGCATGGTGCCGCCGAAATCGCCGCCTTCCCGGCGCTGTTGCAACGCGCCGTCCTCGTCGGTCCATTCGGTGATCAGGGCGATGACCGGATGCGGGGTGGTCTTGCGGAACTCGGTGCTGTGCGCGTCCTTGAGACCGGCGACGTGACGGGCGAATTCGATCACCGCCACTTGCATGCCCAAACAGATGCCGAGATAGGGAATCCGGCGTTCGCGGGCATGGCGGACAGCGGCGATTTTGCCCTCGATCCCCCGTTCGCCGAAGCCGCCGGGCACCAAGATGGCGTCCATGTCCTCCAAGCAAGCCGTGCCGTCGCGTTCGATCTGCTCGGAATCGATGTAGTGGATATTGACCTTGGTGCGGGTATGGATGCCGCCGTGCAACAGCGCTTCGTTTAAGGATTTATAGGCGTCGGTCAAATCGACATACTTGCCGACCATCGCAATGTCCAGCTCCCCGGCGGGCGATTCGATGGCCCGAACCACCCGCTCCCAATCGGAGAGGTCGGCGGGCGGCAAGTTTTCCAGATGCAGTTTCCGCGCGACGATGTCGTCCACGCCTTGAGCGTGCAGCAGCAGCGGAATCCGGTAAATCGTGTCGGCGTCGGGGACGTTGATCACCGCCTTGGCTTCGACGTTGGTGAACAAAGCGATCTTGCCGCGTTCTTCGGCGGGGACTTCCCGGTCCGAACGGCACAACAGGATGTCGGGTTGGATGCCGATCGAGCGCAGCTCCTTGACCGAGTGCTGGGTCGGCTTGGTCTTCAACTCGCCGGAGGATTTAATGTACGGCACCAAGGTGAGGTGGATGAACAGGCACAGATTGCGGCCCAGTTCCACGCCCATTTGGCGGATGGCTTCCAAAAAAGGCTGCGATTCGATATCGCCGACGGTGCCGCCGATTTCGACCAGCGCGATGTCGGATTCGCCCGCGCCCAGCCGGATAGAGCGTTTGATTTCGTCGGTGATGTGCGGGATGACTTGCACGGTGCCGCCGAGGTAATCGCCCCGCCGTTCCTTGCGGATCACTTCCTCGTAGATGCGACCGGTGGTGAAGTTGTTGCGCCGGGTGGCGGTCATGGCCGAAAAGCGCTCGTAGTAACCGAGGTCGAGATCGGTTTCCGCGCCGTCGCTGGTGACGAACACCTCCCCGTGCTGGAAGGGGCTCATGGTGCCGGGATCGACGTTGATGTAGGGGTCCAGCTTGGTCAGGGTGACCTTGAGCCCCCGAGCCTCCAGCACCGCCGCCAGCGACGCGGCGGCGATGCCTTTGCCCAAGGAGGACACCACGCCGCCGGTGATGAAAATGAATCGGGTCATGCCGGAATGGGGAGTAGTCGAAAGACGCTACAAGATACCAGACCCCGCCGCCGATGGCGAATGCAAAACAGTTTGCCAGCCGATCTCCCCGGCGGCGGCGGCGCGTTCGGCGGCGATCCCCAAACCCACCACCGCCAGCAGCGATCCGCCCTCGTACAGCAGCGGCAGCCGGTCGCGTTCCCACGGCGGAATCCCGGCTTCTAGCAACAGTTTTTTCAATTCCTGACCGTGGCGGCGGCCGGCCGGTTGAAAGCGCTCGCCGCCAGTCCGAAATCGAACGGTCAGCGGCCTATCGCCCAACCGGTCCGCGCGCAATCCCGCGCCGATGGTTTGTTGCATCCGCAACTGGCCTAGCGCCGGCAAGTCCAACGGCGGCCAACCCTGTGGTTCGGGACGCCAGGTCAAGACGCTGCTGGCGTCGTGAGGCGACAAGGGCGGCATGGCGTGCAGGCGGTCGCGAAAGCGTCGGATTTCTCCGCCCGGCCAACGCACGCAGGGCCTACGGTCGCGACCGGAGGTCAGATGGTCGTGGAGGATGTGCTGCAAGTGCCGGTGATCGGGAACCGGCAAGCCGAGCTGTCGCAACCAATAACGCACGAGATTGCGCTGGCGGATTTCCCGCAGCGCGCGCAGCGCGGGGATGGAGAGGGCATCGGCGCGCGCGGTGGCGGCTTGCGCCAGATCGGCCTCGGCTTCCGCGTCCAGCCAATCAATCGTTTCGGCGCACAACCGCGCGGAGCGGGCCAGATTGCGGGCGGCGGCCGGCCAGCGCTCATCCAGCAACGGCATGATGAGATGGCGAAGATAGTTGCGGTCGAACGCGGGATCGGCGTTGCTCTGATCCTCGATCCACTGCAAGTGGTGGGCGCGGGCGTAGGCCGACAATTCCGCCCGGCCGACTTCCAGCAGCGGGCGCAGCAGCCAGCCCGACCCGAGCCGGGCCGACGCCGGCATCGCCGCCAAGCCGCGCGGACCCGCGCCGCGCAACAGTTGCAGCAACAAGGTCTCGGCTTGATCGTCTTGGTGGTGGGCGGTCAACAGCGCGGCGTCCGCTTCCAGCTCCGCCGCCAGCGCGCCATAGCGGGCGCGCCGGGCGGCGGCTTCCGGGCTTTCGCCGGCATCCGGGCTCGCATCGACCCGCAACACCTGAAACGGGACTTGTAGCGCTTGGCAAACCCGAGCGCAATGTCGGCTCCAGCCAGCGGAAGCCGCTTGCAAGCCGTGGTCCACGTAAATCGCCTTCAACGAGCGATCGGGCCACAGATCGCGATGCCGCGCCAGCAGGTGCAGCAGCACGTGCGAATCCAGGCCGCCGCTGTAGCCGACAATCAGGCGTCGCAGCGGGGCGTGGCGGGTCAGTAGGGCGGTGAGTAGGGCGGGCGAAAGCGCGTTCGCGGCCATCGCGGGAAATCCTGAGGGCCTGCGCCGCTAGGCGTCCTTGTCTTTCCCCAGCAAGGCGGCCACGCTGCTTTGCCAAGACGACTGGGACGACGCGGCCGGTTCGGTTTCCTTGAACACGCCGTAAGCCATCAACCGTTGATAGCGTCGTTCCAGCAGCTCGTCCGCGGTCAGCGCGTCCAACTGCTGCAAGTATTTGTGCAAGGCGGCCCGGACATTTTCGGTCATGCGCCCGACATCGCGATGCGCGCCGCCCGGCGGTTCGGGGATGATGCCGTCGATCAGTTTCAACTTCAGCAAGCGGTCGGCGGTCAGGCCCAGCGCTTCGGCGGCCTCGGGCGCTTTATCGGCGCTCTTCCACAAAATCGCCGCGCAGCCTTCCGGCGAAATCACCGAATAAGTGCCGTATTGCAGCATCAACACCCGGTCGCCGACGCCCACCGCCAGCGCGCCGCCGGAACCGCCCTCGCCGATGACCACGCAGATCACCGGAATTCGCAGCCGGCTCATCTCGAACAGATTGCGGGCGATGGCCTCGCTTTGGCCGCGTTCTTCCGCGCCGATGCCGGGATAGGCGCCCGGCGTGTCGATGAAGGTCACCAGCGGCAAGTGAAACCGCTCGGCCAGCTTCATCAGGCGCAGCGCCTTGCGATAGCCTTCCGGTCGCGGCATCCCGAAATTGCGGTAAATCTTTTCCTTGGTGTCGCGGCCTTTCTGGTGGCCGATGACCAAGACCGCGCGGCCGTCCAACCGCGCCAGCCCGCCGACGATGGCGTGATCGTCGGCGAAGGTCCGGTCGCCGTGCAGTTCCTGAAAGTCGGTGAACAGCCGCTCGATATAATCCAAGGTGTACGGCCGCAGCGGATGGCGGGCGATTTGGGAAATCTGCCACGGGGTGAGATTGGCGAAGATCGAATCGGTGAGCGCTTTGCTTTTCGCTTCCAGCCGCGCGATTTCATCGCTGATGTTGAGATCCTGTTCCGCGCTGAGGTTGCGCAGTTCCCTGAGCATCGCCTCCAGTTCGGCGATGGGCTTTTCAAAATCCAGGCAGTTGTTTGGGGTCATCATAAGGGCTGAACGGTCATTCCTTTTCGGGCAAGCGCACGGCCAGATAGAGCGATTCGGCTTCGCGCTTCACCAGCAGCGGCACCGCCTTGCCCTTGGGCAGCTCCTTGGCCAATTCGACGAACTGGGTGGCGCTTTTGACCGGATTGTGATCGATCTGAAGGATGATGTCGTCCGGATACAAACCCGCGTTGGCGGCGGGCCCTTCTTCCAGCGCCGTCACCAGCACGCCCTGTTCTTCCGCGCCGATGGTGCGGCGCTGTTCGTTGCTCAGATCGGCGACGGTGATGCGCAAGCGCGGGTCGGGGTGCTCGTCCATGGTGGCGACCGGTTCTTCCAGGGCTTCCAGCCGGGCGATGGTCGCCTTGATCTCCAGCGGTTCGCCGTTGCGCTGGATCGACATCGCCACGGTCTTGCCGACCGGGGTCACGCCGATCATCCTCGGCAGCTGCGAGGAATCCTCCACCGGCTCGCCGCCGTAGCGCAGGATGATGTCGCCCACCTTGAAACCGGCGCTGGCCGCCGGGCTGTCCGGCAGAATTTGCGCGACCAGCGCCCCGCGCGGCCGGTCGAGCTTGAACGCCTCGGCCAGATCGTTGTTGACCGGTTGCAGCAGCACGCCGAGCCAACCGCGGGTCACCTCGCCGGTGGCTTTCAGCTGTTCGACCACCTGCGTCGCCAGCTTGATCGGAATGGCGAAGGACAAGCCCATGTAGCCGCCGGTGCTGCTGTAAATCTGGGAGTTGATCCCGATCACCTCGCCGCGCAGGTTGAACAGCGGACCGCCGGAACTGCCGGGATTGACCGCCACGTCGCTTTGAATGAACGGCACGTAGGTGCCGCTGGGTAAATTGCGGCCGACCGCGCTGACGATGCCTTGGGTGGCGGTATGCTCCAGACCGAACGGCGACCCGATGGCCAGCACCCACTCGCCGACTTCCAGGGCGTCGGAATCGCCGATTTTGACCGCTTGCAGGTTCTCGCCCTCGATTTTGAGCACCGCCACGTCGGTCAGTTCATCCACGCCGATCACCTTGGCCGGACGCTCCCGCAGGTCGCTGAGCCGCGCGATGATCTTGTCGGCGTCGCGCGCGACATGGGCGTTGGTCAAAATGTAACCGTCCGGCGAAATGATGAAGCCCGAACCCAGGGAATTGGACTGACGGTCGCCCGGCAGTTCGGGACGATCCTGGAAAAAACGCTTGAAGAATTCGAGATAGGGATTTTCCTTGCCCGGCAGCTCGGGCATTCCCGGCCGGCGGCCTTGTTTGCCCAGCGCTTGAGTGGAACTGATGTTGACGATGGCCGCTTCATTTTGTTTGACCAACTTGCGAAAATCCGGCAAGGGCTGGTTTTCGGCCGGGCGCGCCGGTGCGGCCGTCAGCGCGCACAAGGGCAGCAGCAGGACCAACGCTTGGAGCGGGCGAAAAAAGGTCTCTTGAAAACGAATCAAAGAGGGTCTCCTGCAAACAAAAGCGGAAGGGGAAGGCGAGGCGGGCGTTTGGGCGGACGGTGGGGGCGGACCAGCGGCGTTGGCCGATGCCGGGCAGGCTTGAAAAAAGCGTCCGGAACAACGGGGAGCCGGCGCGGTTTGCACAGTATAGAATAGTTGGCGATACTCAGGTAAGACCGGCGGGACTGAAGATACCACCCGAAGCGGCGGAGCAGCCCAGTTTGATCGCGGCTGGACCCGAAACGGGGCGTGGCGCGAGCGATAGCGAGGGGAACCCAAGATGGAACAGAGATCGGATCAGGTCGTGAACGACAATGATAAAGCGACTCAGTATCTTTATGAGTTGGCTCTCAAATTGTTGGAGCTAAAAGGTTCGGATATCTTCATTACCGCCGGCAGCCCGGCGGCCTTCAAGATCAATCAGGAAATCCGGCGGGTCGGCGGTCCGAGTTTGAGCCCGCAACAGGTGGCGCTGTTGGTCCGCTCGATCATGAACGACCGCCAGGCGCGGGAGTTCGATCAGTATCACGAGGTCAATTTTTCCCTCAATTTTCCCGACGTGGCCCGCTTTCGGGTGAGCGGCTTCACCCAGCGCGGCAGCGCCGGCATGGTGTTGCGGTTGATCCAGCAGCGGATTCCGACCCTCGAAGAGTTGCACCTGCCGCCGATTTTGCGGGATATCGCGCTGGCCAAGCGCGGCCTGGTGATTTTTCTGGGCGGCACCGGCTGCGGCAAGACCACTTCGATGGCGGCGATGGTGGACTACCGCAACAGCCAATGCCGGGAGCATATCATCACCATTGAAGACCCCATCGAATTTTTCCACCGCCACAAGCTGTCGCTGGTGGACCAGCGCGAGGTCGGCGTCGATACCGATTCCTATGAAACCGCGTTAAAAAATACCTTGCGGCAGGCGCCCAACGTCATTTTGATCGGCGAGGTGCGGGATCGGGAAACCATGCAGGCGGTCATCAATTTCGCCGAAACCGGCCACCTGTGCTTGACCACCTTGCACGCCAACACCACCGATCAGGCTTTCGACCGCATCATCAACTTCTTCCCGGAAGAGCGGCACGCTCAGGTCTTGATGGATCTGTCGTTCAACATGAAAGCCTTCGTCTCGCAGCGCTTGCTGCCCCGCGCGGATCAGTCCGGTTTGATTCCGGCCGTGGAAATCCTGCTCAACACGCCGCTGATGGCCGACTTGATCTTTCAAGGCAGGATCAAGGAGATCAAGACCATGATGGTGCGTTCCAGCGATCAGGGCATCGTCACCTTCGACATGGCGTTGTTCGATTTGTACGAGGCCGGTCAGATCAGTTACGAAACCGCCATCCGTCACGCCGATTCCGCCAATAACCTCCGATTGAAGATCAAACTCGAAAGCAAGCGCCCGCCGCCTCGCTCGGCCAGTGAAAACAGCCAGCTCAACGTCGATGGGGACCAGAGACGACGTTAGCGTGTCCCGTTTTTAGCGGCGCACGGAAAGCTGAAAGCGCTGTCCGCCTTGACGCAGCACCGCGCCGCCGGGCGTGACGCTTTCCAACACCGCGCCCTTTTCGACCGGATCGCCTTCCCGGTAGCGCCGGCCGTTGATCACCACGAAGCGCGCGTCCGGCTTGGGACTGTAGACGTGGATGTCGAGATTCAATTCCGGCACCCCGCGCCGCGCTGCGGCGGGCAGCGTGTCCAACAGCGGCGGCGGTTCCGGGCCGATGGTGACGGTGGGGCCGGCCGCCGGTTTGGAGTCCTCCCGCCGCCGCTCGCGACTGGCGCTGTTACTCGGTCGCGCGGGGTCGGTCGGAACCGGATTGCCGGTCGCCTTCTTGCGCGGCGGCGCGGGTGGCGGCGGCGCGGCTTGCGGCGCGGCGGTTTCTAGATCGGTCGCGGCGTTGACTGAAACGCCGCTGTCCGTCGGAGCCACCGGCGGGGCGGCCGCGGGTGGCGGGATTGAAGCCGGCGCGGTTTGCGGCGCGCGGGCGGTCGCCGTGGATGGGGAGGGCGCGCCCGCAGGGGCGGTGGCGACCGCCGCCGGCTCCGACGCGGATTTGGGTTGGATTAGAAAATAGGCCAGCAGCGCGGCGTTGAAACCGAGTCCCAATCCCAAGCTCAGCCAAAGCCAAAGCCGTTGGTTGGTTGGCTGCGCGGGCGGCAATGCCGCGAGGCTCGGCGGTTGCCCTAGATGGCGCTCGTGTTCGGCCTTGCGCAGCGCATCGAGAATATAGGACATCTCAGGGTTCTCGAACGGGCTGGCTCAGGCGGGGCACGGCGGGCGGCGGCGCGAGATTGTTCAACAGCAGCAAGGTCTGCTCGCCCGCCATGCCATCCACCACCAGGCCGTGTTCCTTCTGGAAATCTCGCACCTGATTGCCCAAATCGGCGTCGAACCGCTCCGACGGCGCTTCGGGGACGGGTCGGCCGGCGGCTGTCGCCAAGCGCCGGCGCAGCCAGCGCACCGCCTCGCCGTTGTTGCCGGGGCCGATGATCGGTTGGTCGGTTTGCAACTCCCACAGCAGAAGATAAGGTCCGTTCCACAGCGCTTTGAGTTGGCTTAAGGGCACGATGGCCGACTGCCCGCCCAGATCCAGGATCGCTTGATCGGCGTCGAGCCCGCGCAAGACCACTGGGGCCGTTCCGCCGCCGGGCCGGTTCAGCCGCAGCGCGGCGGGGCGGTCGAAACGGCGCAGGGTGTCCCAGTCGCCCTGACCTGACATACAGCGCAGCTTGCGGGTTTTGACGTACTCGCAAAACGCCGCCGCGCGCCCCTGAAACGGCGCGACGTTCCAAGCGGCCAACAGGCGTTCGTTGCTGGTGTCGGCGCGCGGATCGCGCAGCCAAGCGGTTAAATCGAACGGGGCAGCGCCGGCCGCCGGCGCGAGGGTGGGATCGGGTGGCGAGCGGTCAGTTGAATCCGGTGACGGCGCGGCGTCGGGAGCGGCTGTCGCGGCAACGCTCGGAGAGCGATCGAGCGCCGAGGTCGGCCCCGGCGTCGCCGGATTAACCGGTGGGCCGCCCGCAGCCTTGCCGGGCGGTCCGTCCGTCGCTGGCGTCGTGGTGGCCGGCGTGGCGGCGCTGGGCGTCGGTGAGGCTGCCGCGCCCGTTGCGGGAACCTTCGGCGCTAAATCCATCTTGGAGGTTGCCATCGGCTGCCCGTGGTCCGTCAAGGTCGCCGCCGGTTTGCCGGAATCCGGGGGAATCCATTGGGCCGCCGCCAGCGCGGTGTTTGGGACGCTCGCCGCTTGGCTGTCCGAACGCGCGACCGGCGGCGCGGCGGCGGGCGGCTCGGTGCGAGGCAGCCAAAGGCCAAGGCCGATCATGATCAGGCCGGCGAGTCCGATCGCCAGCGCCGGACGCGCGTTGAGCGGGTGCCGCGCCGCGTCGGACGAGTGGGGTTGCAGCGCTTCGCGCGCGGCTTGGCGGACTGTCCCGGCATCGATCCGCTTCGCATTCCGGCTGTAAGCGCCGAGCAAGGCGCGATCGCAAATGATGTTGATCAGGCGCGGAATGCCGCCGGAGCGCCGGTAAACGGCCCGGAGCGCGCCCCGCGCGAACAGATCCTCGCGCCCGCCGGCCACGCGCAGCCGGTGGCGGATATAGGCGGCGGTGTCCGCCGCGTCGAGCGCCGGAAGGTGGTAGCGCGCGGTGATCCGCTGGGCCAACTGCCGCAAATCCGGCCGCGCCAACAATTGCCGCAATTCCGGCTGGCCGACCAGAATGATCCTGAGCAACTTGTGTTTGGTGGTTTCCAGATTGGTCAACAACCGAATCTGTTCCAACAGCTCGCGGCTCAGATTCTGCGCTTCGTCGATGATCAGCACGGTGCGCCGTCCGGCGGCGTGGGCGCGCAACAGATGCTCGTTGAGCGGGTCCACCAGGGCCTTGAGCGTGGGATGCTCGCGCGGGTAGGCGACGCCCAACTCGTCGCAGACGGTGGCCAGCAATTCCTCGACCGTCAGGCGGGGGTTCAGGCATAGGGCGATGTCGGCCCGCTCCAGTTTTTGTTCCAACAGGGAGCGGACCAGCGTGGTTTTGCCGGCGCCGACCTCGCCGGTCAGCTGGACGAAGCCGCCGTTCTCGTCGGTGCCGTACAGCAGGTGCGCCAGCGCTTCCCGGTGGTGCTGGCTGAGGTACACGTAGGAAGGATCGGGAGTGATCGCAAACGGCGGCTCGCGCAGTCCGAAGTGGCCGGCGTACACCGTCAGACCTCGCCGTAACGCGCGCCGGAGCCGATCCAGCGCCGGATCAGCGGCTCGACGCATTCGGGATGGTCGCGCAGCAGGCGGTCGGCGGCGTAGCGGGCGGCGTTCAGCAAATCCTGATCGCGCAGCAAGTCGGCCACCCGCAGGCTTTGTTCGCCGGTTTGCCGGGTGCCGAGCACCTCGCCGGGACCGCGCAATTCCAAGTCGCGGCGGGCGATTTCGAAGCCGTCGTTGCATTGGCGCAGCGTCGCCAGCCGGTCGTGGGCGATGGACGACAGCGGCGGTTTATACAACAGCACGCAACTGCTGTCGGCGGCCCCGCGTCCGACCCGGCCCCGCAACTGGTGCAATTGAGCCAGACCCAGCCGCTCGGCGTTTTCCACGATCATCAGGCTGGCGTTGGGCACGTCCACGCCGACCTCGATCACGGTGGTGGCGACCAGTAAATCGAGAGAGCCGGCCTTGAAGGCGGCCATGACCGCTTCCTTGTCGGCGGCGGTCAGCCGGCCGTGAACCAGTCCGACCCGCAGTTCCGGCAACGCGGCGGTCAGCCGTTCGGCGGTCGAGGCCGCCGCCTGGCATTCCAGCACTTCCGATTCCTCGATCAACGGACAGACCCAATAGGCTTGCCGGCCGCGCTGGCAGGCTTGCCGGATGCGCTCGATCACCTCCAGCCGGCGGCTGTCGGGGGCGGCGACCGTTTTGACCGGCCGGCGGCCGGGCGGGAGTTCGTCGATCACCGAGGTGTCGAGATCGGCGTAGGCGCTCATCGCCAGCGTGCGCGGAATCGGAGTGGCGGTCATGATCAACTGATGCGGGCAGCGGCCGCCATGCCGGCCTTTTTCGCGCAGCGCCAGCCGCTGGTGCACGCCGAAGCGATGCTGTTCGTCCACGACCGCCAGGGCCAGTTCGGCGAAGGCGACCGTATCCTGAAACAGGGCGTGGGTGCCGACGGCGATCTGAATTTCGCCGGCGGCGAGGCGTTCCAGCAGCGTCCGCCGCGCCCGGCCGGTCAGGCGGCCGGTCAGCCAGGCGACCTCGACCCCCAAGTCGCCGAGCCAGCCTTGAAAATTGCGGTGGTGCTGCTCGGCCAGCAACTCGGTGGGGGCCATCAGCGCCGCCTGAGCGCCGGTTTCGACCGCGCGCAGCGCGGCGATGGCGGCCACCACGGTCTTGCCGGAACCGACATCGCCCTGTAACAGCCGCAGCATCGGACGCGGTTCGGCCAAGTCGGCGGCGATTTCGGCCAGCACCCGCTGCTGGGCGCGGGTGAGCGCGAACGGCAAGCGTTCCAAAAAGCGCTGGCTCAAGCCGCCGTTGCCGAGCAAGGGCGGCGCGGCCTGGCGGCGCATCCGCTCGCGCAAGCGCCGCAAGCTGAGCTGGTGGGCCAGCAACTCCTCGAACGCCAGCCGGCGGCGGGCGGGGTGTCGGCCGCTGTCCAGGGTTTCCAGCGGCGCGTCGCTCGGCGGCTGGTGGAGCAGCCGCACCGCGTCGGCGACCGACATCAGTTGCAGTTGCAGCCTCACGGCGGAGGGTAATAATTCCGGCAGCAGCGCCGCCTTTTCGAGCTGCGCCAACGCCCGTTCGGCCAAGGCGCGCAAGGTGAACTGCTGCAAGCCGGCGGTGCTGGGATAGACCGGGGTGAGCCGGTCGGCGACCGGCGGCGCGCCGGCGTCGAGCCGCCGGCATTCGGGATGGATCATTTCCAAGCCGCCGTAACCTTGGCGGACCTCGCCGAAACAGCGCAAGCGGCCGTGTTTCTGGCTGAACATCTGCTCCTGGGCCGGACTGAAATGGAAAAAGCGCAAGCTCAGTCCGCCGGTGGCGTCGCGCAGGTGACAGAGCAAGAATCGCCGGCCGCGCTCGCTCACCTCGCCGCTTAGGATTTCGCCTTCGATTTGGGCCTCCGCGCCGGGCAGCAAATCGCCGATTGGGGTGACGCGGCTGCGGTCTTGATAGCGCAGCGGCAGATGCAACAGCACGTCCTCGACGGTGCGGATGCCCAACCGGACCAGACGTTCGGCCAGCCTCGGCCCCACGCCGTGCAAGGCGGTGACCGGAAGCGGCTCGGCGGCCGGCGGACGCGCCGCGCCGCTCGCTCGGGCTTGCGGTTGGTGCTGCATGCCGCCGCGCTCCATGAAGATCTTTACGGCTCCAAGACCAGCACGGCGTCCATTTCGACCTGCGCCCCGCGCGGCAAGGCGGCGACGCCGATGGCGGCCCGAGCCGGATACGGTTCCTGGAAATACTCGGCCATGATCTGATTGACGCGGGCGAAATGACCGAGATCGGTCAGAAAGACGTTGAGTTTGACCGTATCGGCCAACCCGCCGCCGGCGGCTTTGGCCACCGCCGCCAAGTTGTCGAACACCCGGCGGATTTGCGCGTCCATCGCGCCGGCCACCAGTTCCATGGTGGCCGGATCGAGCGGGATCTGACCGGACAGGTAAATCGTATTGCCGACCTTGACCGCTTGGGAGTAGCTGCCGATGGCGGCGGGGGCTAAATCGGTATGGATGATTTCGCGAGGCATGGCGCGGGCTCCGGACGGATTTTTCCCGCCGTCGGCGGGGTATCGGGATGAGAAAAAACGTTTGCGGGCGGTGCTGGAACGGGTCGAACCCACCGGGAAGCGCTAGATGCGCCGGGCGACCTTCGACACTTCTGGCAAGGTTCGCAACCGCCGCAGCACGCGGGCCAGATGGGTGCGATCATCGACGTTCAGCAGCAAATAAACCGCGATGCTATTCCCCTCTCGTTCCGACGTGTTGATGGTTTCGATGTTGGTGTCGGTGGCGGAAATGGCGGCGGCGATGGTGGCCAGCACGCCGCGCTGGTTGGAGACTTCCAGGCGCAGTTCCACGGGAAAGTCGGTCTTGATGTTTTGTTCCCATTCCACTTCGATCCACTTATCGGCGTTTTTCTTGTAGCCGGTGACGTTTTTACAGTGATCGCGATGGATGACGATGCCGCGCCCGGCGTTGAGAAAACCGATGATGGCGTCGCCGGGCAACGGCCGGCAACACTTGCCGAAGCTGACCACGGTGCCCTCGGTGCCCTTGATCAACAGCGGTTGGGCGCTGGCGTCCGGCGGGGCGGCTTCGTCGCGGTCGCCGCCCGGCAGCAGCCGCTTGGCGATCAGCGCGGCGACGCGGTTGCCCAAGCCGATGTCGGCCAACAGTTCCTCGAAGCTGCTTAAATTGAACTCCCGAAGCAGGGCCTTGACCCGCTCGACCGGCAAGTCGTTGAGGCCGCTGATCCGGCCGGACAAGGCTTTTTCCAACAGGCGCTTGCCGAGCAGGGCGGCTTCGTCGCGCTTGAGGTGCTTGAGATAGTGGCGGATGCTGGCGCGGGCCTTGGCGGTCACCACGAAATTGAGCCAGGACGGATTGGGTCGGGCGGTGGGGGTGATGATCGCCTCGACCGTCTGGCCGGTCGCCAGCGGGGTGCGCAGCGGCACCAGCCGCCGGTCCACCCGCGCGCCCACGCAGGTGTTGCCGACGTCGGAATGGATGGCGTAGGCGAAATCCACCGCCGTGGCGCCGCGCGGCAGTTCGATGATCTCGCCGCGCGGGGTGAACACGTAAACCTCGTCGGGGAACAAGTCGATCTTGACGCTTTCCAGGAATTCCACCGGATTGCCGGCGCGGCGCTGCATGTCGAGCAGCTTGCTCAGCCATTCGCGGGCGCGCTGTTGGGCGTGGCCGCCTTCGCCTTCGCCGCCGGATTTGTAGCGCCAGTGCGCGGCGACGCCGACCTCGGCCATGATGTGCATGTCCTCGGTGCGGATTTGCAGTTCGATGGGAACGCCGTTGGGACCGAACAGGACGGTGTGCAGCGATTGGTAGCCGTTGGCCTTGGGGATGGCGATGTAATCCTTGAAGCGCCCCATGATCGGCTTGTACAGGTTATGGGTGACGCCGAGCACCCGATAGCAGGTATCCACGGTGTCCACGACGATCCGCACCGCGTAAACGTCGTAGACTTCTCGAAACGGCTTGCTTTTGCGGGTCGGCGGCCGGTCGGGATCGGAGGCGACGCCGGTCGACGGCTCCCGAAACGGCAGCGGCGGCTTGCCCCGCATTTTCTGATAGATGCCCCAGAGGTGTTTGCCGCGTCCCACCACCCGCGCGCTGATCCCTTCCTCCTGAAGCCGGGTATCGATGCGGGCTTCCATCTGGCTGACGATTTCGTGGCGGTTGCCGCTCATCTTGCGGACCGCCTCTTGCAGCACCCGGAAGCGGAACGGATGGAGGTGGCTCAAGCCGAGGTCTTCCAGTTCCTGGCGCAGGTGGTTCATGCCCAGCCGACCGGCGATGGGCGCATAGATTTCCAGGGTTTCGCGGGCGATGCGGCGGCGCGAGTCCGGCCGCATCGCGCTCAGGGTGCGCATGTTGTGCAGCCGGTCGGCCAGCTTGATCATGATCACCCGCAAGTCCTTGGCCATCGCCAGGAACATCTTGCGGAAATTCTCGGCCTGCGCTTCGAGCTTGGAATTGAAGTGAATGTGGGTCAGCTTGCTGACGCCGTCCACCAGTTCGGCGACTTCCGGCCCGAAGCGCGCGCTGAGGTGCTCCTTATCGTATTGGGTGTCCTCGATGACATCGTGCAGCAGCGCCGCCAGCAGGGTTTCGAGTTCGAAGCGGACATTGGCGAGGATGCGGGCCACGGCCAGCGGATGGAAGATGTAGGGCTCGCCGCTTTTGCGGTAGACGCCGGCGTGCGCTTCGGCCGCGAAATAACAGCCTTCGCGCAATTGCCCGACGGACTCCGGCTCCAGATATTCGCCGACGATCGCGCACAGATCGTCGATGCGCAGCCGCAAGTCATCCAGCCACTCGTCATCGACGGCCAGCTTGCGGAGCTGCTGGAGTTCGTTGCGAACATCCCGCAACGGCGCGCTCATGAACGGCGTCTCCTGGGATCGTGAGGCTGGAAACCGGCGCTCAATCCGCTTCGGCCGCGCCGTTATTATCGAGCTCGCCATCGGTGGCGGGCGCGGGCGGCTCCGGGGCGGGCGGTACGTGGCGGCGATATTTTTCCTGGAGCATGTGATCGAGCTTGCCCTCGGACAACTCGCGCAGCGCGACGACGGTGGGTTTGTCGTTTTCCCAAGGCACCAGCGCTTCCTTGCCGAGCGCCAGATCGCGCGCGCGGCGCGCGGCGATCAGCACCAATTCGAAACGGTTGTCCACTTGGTCGAGGCAGTCTTCAACGGTGATGCGGGCCATTCGGGGCGGTCTCCAAACGTGACGTAGCGACGCGGCTAAAAATAAGCAGTCTAATGATGGCCGAGCCGTTATGACAAGAGCGTTGTGATCAGGTGGCGGTGGCGTTTGAGCTGCCGGTCCCGGCGGTGGCGCTCGGCGATCAGGATGGCGCGCAGCGCGTCCAGCGCGACCGGAAACCGATCGTTGACGATCAGATAATCGAATTCGGCGTGATGCGACAGTTCATCGAGCGCCGCCGCCATCCGTCGTTCGATGGTGTCGGCGTTGTCCTGGCCGCGCCCGGTCAGCCGCTGCCTCAAGCTCGCCACTGAAGGCGGCAGGATGAAAACGCTGGTGCTGTCGGGCAGCAGCGCCCGCGCTTGCCGCGCGCCTTGCCAGTCGATCTCCAGGATCACATCCAGGCCGGTCTCCAGCTGCGCCAGGACCGCCGCCCGACTGGTGCCGTAATAGTGGTCGAACACCCGCGCGTGTTCCAGAAACAGGCCCTCATCCCGCATCGCCTCGAAATCGGCCACCGACACGAAATGGTAGTTCACTCCGTTTTGCTCGCCCGGACGGGGCGAACGGGTGGTGTGGGAAATCGAAACCGCCACGCCGGGCGTGGCCTCCACCACACTTTTGACCAAGCTGGTTTTGCCGGCCCCGGAGGGCGCGGCGATGATGAACAGGCTGCCGGTGGGCATCGAGGATTGCAACCTTTAGACCTTGGAAATCAAGGCATCGTTCGCGCGAAAACGGCGGACGCCGACGGATCGTCGCATTGTACCTGGGAAGGCGGGCGGGCGATCGACTATCTCGCTGTTGGAGGGGCCTTGCTTGGGGCGGGGCGGTTTCCGGAAGCTCGGGCCGGCTTTACTCGATATTTTGGATTTGTTCCCGCATCTGCTCGATCAGCACCTTGAGTTCGACGGCGGCGCGGGTGGTTTCGGCGTCAGAGGCTTTTGACGACAAGGTGTTGGCCTCGCGGTTGAGTTCCTGCATCAGGAAATCCAAGCGCCGGCCCACCGGTTCGGATCGCGCGAAAACCTCTTGCAGTTCGTCGAGATGAGCGTCCAGCCGGTCGAGTTCTTCTTCCACATCCAAGCGTTGGGCGACCAGCACCAGTTCCTGTTCCAACCGGCCGGAATCGGCGTCGGTCGCAATATCCGCCAGCCGGCTCAACAGTTTGTCGCGCCAGCGGGCTTGGACTTCGGGCCGGCGGGCGCGGGCGCGCCGCACCTGCGCCCGGATCGCCTCGCAGCGCTGCTGGAGCAGTTCGGCGGTGCGCTGGCCTTCCCGTTCGCGGGTGGCGACCAATTCGGCTAGCGCCGCGTCGAGACTGCCGAGCAGGATCTGCTTGATTTCATCCAAATCCGGTTCCGCTTCGTTGATCACCCCCGGCCAACGCAGCACGTCGCCCAACCGCAGGCCGGTGCCCGGTCCGATCAGATGTTCCACCTCGCCGGCGATTCCGAGCAGGCGCTCGACCAGGGGCCGGTTCAGGGTCATGGCGGTCAAGCCCGCGCCGGCGGTTTGCAGTTTGAGGGTGCAGTCCACCTTGCCGCGGCTCAGTACCGCCGCAAGCCGTTCGCGGATCAACGATTCCACGCCGCGCAACGCTTCCGGCAGGCGCACGGCGGTTTCCAAGTACCGATGGTTCACCGAGCGTAATTCCCAGATCAGCGTTCCCCACGGGCTGCTTTGTTCCTGGCGCGCGAAGGCGGTCATGCTGCGTAACATGGTCTAATCTCGTGTGGGTGGGCGTTGTAAGCTTAGGCTGAATTCGCCGTCTTGGCGCGCTTGGATCGATTTTTCCCGACGGGCCGCCGCGGGCATTGTAGCTCTGTTGGCCGGGCGGCTTCTGCTATAGTGCGCACCCCATTCTTTCAACGATCCCGGAAATGACCGCCATGCGTCCCAGCCACCGCGCCGCCGCCGAACTGCGCCCGATTCAAATCACCCGCTCCTTTACCAAACATGCTGAAGGTTCGGTCTTGGTGGCGTTCGGGTCCACTCAAGTCATTTGCACCGCCAGCGTCGAGGAGCGGGTGCCGCCGTTTTTGAAAGGCAAGGGCCGGGGTTGGGTGACGGCGGAATACGGCATGTTGCCTCGTTCCACCCACACCCGAACGCAGCGCGAGGCCAGCCGGGGGCGACAGGACGGCCGCACCATGGAAATCCAACGGTTGATCGGTCGGGCGCTGCGGGCGGTGATGGATTTGGAGGCGCTGGGCGAGCGCACTATCACCCTGGATTGCGATGTGATTCAGGCCGATGGCGGCACCCGCACCGCCGCCATTACCGGCGGCTTCGTGGCCTTGGCCGATGCGGTGCGTTATCTGATCGGCAGGAGACTGGTCAAGAAGAACCCGCTGCACGGTCAAGTCGCGTCGGTGTCGGTCGGCATCTATCAGGGCGCGCCGGTGCTGGATTTGGATTACGCCGAGGATTCCGAAGCGGAAACCGATATGAACGTGGTGATGAACGACGCTGGCGCGTTCATCGAAGTGCAAGGCACCGCCGAGGGCCACGCTTTTCGTCTGGAAGAACTGCACGCGATGTTGGATCTGGCGCGGGCCGGCATCGAGCAGCTGTTGAGCAAACAAAGAGACGCGCTGGGGTTGCCGGGTTGATGCGGCGGAATCCGGCGATGCGCAAGTTGATTCTGGCGACCGGCAATCCCGGCAAGGTTCGCGAGTTGGAGGCGGTGCTTGCGGGTTTCGATCTGGACATCGCGCCGCAATCGGCCTTTGCCGTGCCCGAAGTGGAAGAAACCGGACTGACCTTCGTGGAAAATGCCTTGATCAAGGCCCGCAACGCCGCCCGTCATGGCGGCCTGCCGGCGCTGGCCGATGATTCCGGGCTGGTGGTGGACGCGCTCGAAGGCGCGCCGGGCATCTATTCGGCCCGTTACGCCGGCCCCGGCGCTAATGATCGGGCCAACATCGACAAATTGCTGGCCGAATTGGCCGGCGTGCCGGCGGCGCGCCGGAGCGCCCGCTTCGTGTGCGCGCTCGCGCTGTTGCGCCATCCCGCCGATCCGACGCCGCTGATCTGCCAGGCCAGTTGGGAAGGCATGGTGCTCGCCGAGCCGCGCGGCGCGGGCGTCGTTGACCAGCTGGTTGAAGGCGTTGTCCGCGCCGTTGTGGGTGGAGAT
>DJIW01000122.1 GCA_002433805.1 Competibacteraceae bacterium UBA6584
CCATTTGTCTATTAACAACCGCTGTATTTCCGCTATTACGATCCTCGGGTGCTGCGGGTTTACCTGCCGACTTGCAACGCTCAGGAGCTGCGGACGATGTTCGGCCCGGTGCTGCGCTACGTGACTGAAGATGAAGACCCGAGCGCCTTGCTGGCGTTCTGGCCTGAAGACGGGCAGCTTCACACCGAGCGGACGCCGGTGGCCGGGCCCAGTTCGACGACGAGGAGGGTTTGAGCCATGCCGATGGCCGCGCGCGTGACCGATATGACTAGCCACAGCCCACCGCTCAGCCCCGGTCCGGGCAGCGTGAACGTGTTGATCGGCGGCCTGCCGGCGTGGCGCGCCTTGCCGGCGGCGATGGGCGGGGCGGTGGATGCGATTTCCAACGCGATGAACACCTTCATGACCCGGCCGCAACTGACCCCGGTCGACGCGACCGCGAGCCTGGCGCAAATCTCGGCGGCGCTGGTGCAAGGCGGCGCGGCGGCGGCGGCATCTGGCGCGCCCGCCGCCGCCGGGGCGGCCGGTAGCATGATCGCCACGCTGAATACCACCAATGCCGCGTTGTCCGCGACCTGGGCCACGGCGTCGGTGGTGCCCGGCGGGCAGCCCGCCGCCAACATCGCCTATACCGAGGGGATTAAAGCGGCGGCGGCGGCGGCGGCGAGCGCGGTAATGTCGGCGATGGCCGGCATTTCCGACATGCACATCTGCCCGATTCCGGTGCCGATCCCGCCGCACGGTCCGGGGTTCGTCACCAAGGGCAGCGCCACGGTCATCATCAACAACTTGCCGGCGGCCCGGCAAGGCGATCAGGTGATGGAAGCCTGCGGCGGCCCGGACCCGATTGCGCTGGGCTGTCCGACGGTGCTGATCGGCGGATAGGCGCTTTGGAACTGTAAGCCATGCTATCAATTCGAGAATCTCAGGTCCGAACGTTTGAGGAAAGGGCGCAACGGGCGTTCGAGGAGGAGATGGTCGCGCATCTCGCGGACTTTTCGCCGCCGCTGTTTAAGACGCTCGGTGAAAAACCGATGTTGGATGTGGTGCGCTTCGGCATGGCGCGCGCCGAACAGCATGAGCTTACCCTCCGTGGTCCGGTTCGGCTGTATCTTGAAATGATGTTGCTGTTCGGCAGTTATTTCGATACCGATCCACAATATCCGTGGGCGGCCGAAATGTTGAAGAGTCGGGCCGTGGGCCAAATGGAGCGCGCCGAGTTGTTGTACGAAAAGACGGTGGACTATCGAGAAAAGGTCGCCGGTCCTGACGATGCGTACGCGCTTAAAGCCCTCCGGAATATTTCGATGTTGGCCCAACAGCCGCTGTTGATTCCTTCCGAGGAGTTTGTGCCTTACATGCGCCAGGAAATCGCCCGCGTCTACCCGCAAAAAGTGGCTTATGTGGGGCAAGAGGGGATTGACGCCTTGATTCGTAAAGGCGCGGACGGCGCGCGGCGGCAGCGTTTTTCGACCACGCGCGCCGCCGCTTTAATCGTCGTGCTGATGCTGGCTTTCGGTCATGGCTGCGGGGCCGATCCGCTGTATCCGTGGATCAATAAAACGCTTAGGGACGAAGCGATCACCGAGCAGGAAGCGCGGGCCAAACGGCTAGAGAAGAAAGCGCTGACGTGGCTTGAGCATGTGTTGGACTATTTTGAAAAGGGCGCGTAGAAATGAGTGGACGCAATGATCCTACCCCGCCGAGCGCGAATAACGGCGCAAACCCTTCCAATAGCGCTGTCGCTAAATGTCCTGATGACCCTTGTGGCAAGGATGCGATCAGCAACGTCATCAAATGTTGTGGCTCCGAAATCTTCGATGAAGCCAAAAAAGCGAATGGCGATAAAGATCCAGAGATTGTATTTGGCACGCCCAGTAGCGGATTTGATGCAGAGACGAATATTTCAACTGGGAAAATCACTGTTAGCAGTCGATCAAATAAGTGCACAGCCACGGAGTCCGTATTTTTCGAGCTTGCTAACCTAGCTGGCAAATCGATTTCTCAGAAAATCGCTACCGATGCTTCTGCTGGTGATTTAAGTCGAGAAGATTATGCAAAGGCTAAGGAAAAAAAAGAATATGACAATGTAAAGAAAACTCATGCGGCAATCGATAAATGTAAAGAAAAATGGGGCTGTAAATCTCACACGTTCGATTTAGATGGATTTCGGCCGGCAAAGGATTTTAATGATTACTACGATAACTACCTATCCGAGTCTCACAAGAACCACTATCGCACTGCTTGGGACCGTAAGTACAAAGGAGCCTATGACGCCAAACATCCTTCTCCACCCAAAAAATGACGGTGTCCCGGAGCGACCATGAGCGAAGTCATCAAGCAGGCCATTGAGGAAAAAGCGAAGGCTATCCGTATTGGAACTGGAGACGCGACCATCGAACTCCTGCGCGTCGAGCCAGGAACATTCAATCTGGGATCGCCAGAGCACGAGGCCGGTCGGTTGGATAGCGAAGGGCCTGTGCGAAAAGTGACGCTGACCCAAGCTTTTTATCTGGGTAAATATCCCATTACACAGCAACAATACGTGAGCGTTAGCGCTAAAGCCACCATTAAACCCGCCGGGCCGAACGTGGCGATCGATCAACTCACTTATAGCGAGGCGGTCGCTTTCTGCGCCGCTCTGTCAACAATTGCAGGACTGGTTATCACTCTGCCGACTGAAGCGCAATGGGAATACGCTTGCAGAGCCGGTACAAACACCCGCTTTTGGTCGGGCGATCAGGAAGAGGATTTGGCGAAAGTCGGCTGGTATCGAGAGAACGCAGGGCATAAAGCGCGGGAAGTCGGTCAGAAACCGGCTAACCCATGGGGATTTCATGACCTGCACGGCAATGTGTGCGAGTTTTGTCGGGATATATTGCCTCCCTACAATACGATTTCCGATATTGACCCGATTGGCCGAACCAGTGATCGGCAGGGGATGATGCGCGGTGGCGGCTGGATGCATCCGGCCGACTATTGCCGTTCCGCTATTCGGCTTATGAGTAATGATCGGTTTGGCGGTGCTGGGTTGCGAATTCTGATCGCGGGATAGCCCGTTGCTTTGAATCGCTTAAACCATGACTTCAGCGCACGGCGGATGACTGAGAAACCCCGTCGGACTCGCACTCAACCCATAGGCTCCCGACTGAAACACCACGACCAAATCGCCGACCTCGGCTTTCGGCAATTCCATGCGGTCGGCGAGAATATCCAGCGGCGTACACAGCGGCCCGACCACGGTCACAGTCTCCCGTTCCATTTGATCCATCCGGTTGCCCACCGCCACCGGATAATTCTTCCGCACCACTTGGCCGAAATTGCCGGAAGCGGCCAGATGGTGGTGCAGGCCGCCGTTGGTGATCAAAAAAGTCTGGCCGCGCGAGATTTTGCGATCCACGACTTCGGCGACGTAAATGCCCGCTTCGCCGACCAAATAACGGCCCAGTTCCAGAATGATCCTCGCCTGTGGCAATTTGTCCTTCACTCTCGGCAGCCAGCGTTCCAGATTGGCGGCGATGGGTTCCAAATCCAACGGGGTATCGCCGGGAAAATAGGGAATACCAAAGCCGCCGCCGATGTTCAATAATCGAACCGGACCCGGCGCATCCGCCGCCAGCCGCAATGCCAGTTCAAAGGTCCGCTCCTGCGCCTCGACGATGGCCGCCGCGCGCAAATTCTGCGAGCCGCTGAAGATGTGAAAACCCTGAAAGTCCAAATTCAGTTCGCTGATCCGGCGCAGCAAGGTGGGAACCTGTTCGGCATCCACCCCAAAAGGTTTCGGCCCGCCGCCCATTTTCATGCCGGCGGTTTTCAGTTCGAAATCCGGATTGACCCGCACCGCCACCCGCGCGGGCCGTCGCTGTTCCTGGCTCAATCGAGCGACGGTTTCGGTCTCGTTGAAAGATTCCAGATTGAGGGTAATGCCGGCGGCAATGGCGGCCGCCAGCTCCGGCGGGCGTTTGCCGGGTCCGGCGAAACTGATCCGGCCGGGGTCCATGCCGGTATCCAGCGCCACCTTCAATTCGCCGAGCGAGGCGATGTCCAAGCCATCGACCAGTCCGGCCATGTGCTGGACCACGGCCGGCATCGGATTGGCCTTGATCGCATAATGCAGTTCGATAGCGCTCGGCAGCGTCCGGCGCAACAGCGCGACCCGTTCATCCAGCAAGCGCCGGTCGTAGGCGTAGAACGGCGTCTGGCCCACCCGCGCCGCCAATTGGGTCAGCGGAATGCCTCCCACGCTCAAGCAGCCGTCGATCACCGGAAATTGCGCCATCGGCGAATGGAGAAGACGGGCGTTCATGCGTCGCTCTCGGAGAATAAATCGCGCAGTTCGCCCGCCAGCGCCTTGCGGTCGATCTTGCCGTTGGCGTTGCGCGGCAAGTCGGCCTGCCGGATCACGATATGCAGCGGCATCATGAAGTTGGGCAAATGCAGCTTGCAGTGGTTGATCAGATCCTCTTCGGCGCACGAGGCGCGCAAGGGCTTGACCACGCCGACCACCGCCTGCCCCAAGGCCGGGTGGGGGACGCCGACCGCCGCCGCTTCAACGATCTGGCCGCTGTCGTATAACACCTCCTCGATTTCGGTGGGGCTGACCCGATAACCGGAGGTTTTGATCATGTCGTCCTTGCGGCCGATGAAGTATAAGAAGCCGTCGTCATCGGCGCGCACGGTGTCGCCCGACCACACCGCCAGTTCGACCAGCGGTAGGGCTGGGTTCTGCCCCGGCAGCGGGCGAAAGCGTTCGGCGGTCTTCTCCGGGTCGTTCCAATAGCCCTGCGCCACCAGCGAACCGCGATGGACCAACTCCCCCGCCTCGCCCGGTTCGCACGGCGAACCGTCTTCCCTCACTACCAGAATTTCGGCGTTGGGGATGGCTTTGCCGATGGAATCCGGGCGGCGGTCGATCTCCTCGGGCGGCAGATAAGTGGAACGAAACGCTTCGGTCAGACCGTACATCAAATAGGGCACGGCCTTGGGCAAGCGCCGGCGCAAGGCGTTCAAGGTGGCGCGCGGCATCGCGCCGCCTGAGTTGGTGAAATAGCGCAAGCTGTCGGCCGCCTCGGCTGGCCAGTCCAATTGCGCCAGCTGCACCCACATCGGCGGCACCGCCGCCAAGCCGGTGATGCGCTCGCGCGCGACGGCGGTCACCACATCGCGCGCGAGCAGGTAATCCATCAGCACCGCGCGCGCGCCGGCGACGAACGCGGTGGTCAGTTGGCTCAAGCCGTAGTCGAAGCTAAACGGTAAAATCGCCAGAAGCCGATCATCGGCTCGGTTGTCGAGATAGCCGGCGACGCTGCAAGCGCCAGCCAGCAGGTTCCGATGCGACAGCACCACGCCCTTGGGTTTGCCGGTGCTGCCCGAGGTATAGAGGATAGCCGCCATGTCGATATCGATGGCGCGCGCGGGCTTCGGGTCGGAACCGGCGGCCGACAGCTCTTGCCAGTGCGCTGCTTGAAGGGGGTGATTGTCGGGCGGCGCGCCGGAGCCGTCCACCAACACCAGCGCCCGCAAGTCGGGGCAGGCGGCGGGATCGAGGAGCAAGCGATCCGCCCGAGCGCGCGCCGTGATCAGAATCCTGACGTTGCAATCCCGCAGGATGTGTCCGACCTGTTCGGGCTTCAACTGCGGGTTGACGGGGACGAAAACTCCGCCCGCCGCGACGGCGGCAAACAGCGCCACGACAGTCTCAAGCTGTTTGGGCAAATAGACGGCCACCCGCTCCGATCGTTTCAGACCCAGCGCGAGCAGCCCGCGCGCCGCCGATTGCACCCGTCGCGCGAGATCGGCATAGTCCAAAACGGCTTGGCGGTGAACGATGGCGGCGGCGTCCGGACAGCGGCTTGCCTGTTCGAGAATCAATTCGTGCAGCAGCATGGCCATGGTGGCATTCCAACATCTTTTTAATTTTTGCGGGCTTTCTCAATCATAAGCCCTTCCAAAGCTCTGGAGTAGGGCGTCCCGTCCGATCCCCGCTCATTCCGAAGAATTCGAACCGCGAGGCAATGCCGCTATGAATGTAGACGAATGCAAGATTGAAATACTCCTTTATTCGACGCTCGGCTGTCACTTGTGCGAACAGGCGGCCGACCTGATCCACCCCTACGGAGCAGTCGTTCTCAAAATCGTGGAAATTGCCGACGATCCTGAGTTGGTGGCGCGCTACGGCCTTCGCATTCCCGTGGCGGCGCGCGCAACCGGTCAGGAATTGGACTGGCCGTTTGACGCCGCCGCGTTTGAACGGTGGTTGGCCCGCTAAACGTGTCGGGTCGCGGGGTCTTGCATTGAATGCGCGCCGATCCAATACCATAATCAAATCGGCGCTGGAATGAATAGCTTAGATTCCAACCCTGAATCCGACGACACAGCGAGGATCGACCCCATGCTAGAGCAGCTACCGCGCGGTTATTTTCCGATTCTCGGCTTTGCCGGGTTGTTGGCCTTGGCTGGCCAGACGCACGCCTCGGGCTTGCAAATCACCGAGCAGAGCGTGACCGGACTGGGTCGCGCCTTCGCCGGCGGCAGCCTGCCGAACGACGATCTATCGGCCGCTTATTTCAATCCCGCCGATATGATGTTGGGCAGTGGCACGCAAGCGCAGGCGGGCATGACGCTCGTCGGCATCAGCATGGAAACCGACAATGTCGGTTCGAGCGTCCGGCTGCCGAGCAACTTGGGCGCGGTGCTCACCCAACCGGGCACCGTGCCGGTGTTCGTGTCGGTTCCATCCAGAGGGCGCGATGACGACGGCGGCACCGACAAACTGGTCCCCAACGGCTATTACGTCACGGACATCAATGATCGGATGCGCTTCGGCCTAAGCATTAACGCGCCCTTCGCGGTCAGCACCAGCTATGGCCGCAACTGGGTGGGACGCTATCACGCGGTCGATTCGGACCTGCTGACCATCGACATCAATCCCTCGATCGCCTATCGAATCAACGATAACTTCTCAATCGGGGGGGGCGTCAGCGCGCAGTACGTCAAGGCGACCTTGACCCAAGCCCTGTTCAATCCGTTGAGCGCCTTCACCAAGGACGGCTACGCCGAAGTTGAGGCCGACGGCTGGGGTTTCGGCTTTAACCTGGGCGCGCTGTACGAATACGACGCGAATACCCGATTCAGCATCAGCTACCGCTCGCGGATCAAGCATTCGGCCGATGGCGACCGAACCATCTCCGATTACATTCCGGGCCGCAACGGTAAGGTGTCAGCCGAAGCTGACGTGACCTTGCCCGATTGGCTGGGCGTGGCCGCCTATCACCGGATCAACCCGCAATGGGCGGTGATGGGCGGAGTGCGCTGGACCAACTGGAGCTTGTTCGACAAGCTGCTGATCAAATTCGGCGACGGTACCCAAAGCCTGACCCCGGAACACTGGGAAGACAGTTGGTCGTTCGGTCTCGCGGTCAGTTACGGCTACACGCCGGAATGGACCTTCCGCGCGGGCTATGTCTACGACCAGACCCCGGTTCCCTCGACGGAATTCAGAACGCCGCGCATCCCCGATAACGACCGCAACGCTTTCGGGTTCGGATTTACCTACCACCCCAACCCGCGGCTGTCCATCGATTTCGGCTACATGTACATCAAATTCGCCAAAGGCAGCACGGAAAACACCATCAATCTGATTCCAGCGCCCGCCGGCTTGATCACTGACACGTTGCGGGTGGACTATCAAGGTTCTGGGAATTTGATCGGCTTGCAGGGGACTTATCGATTTTAGCCCGCGAGCGCCAGCGATCAGCCAAATCGACAAAGCCGGGAGCCAAGCCCCGGCTTTATCGTTAGGCTAGACCGAAACCTATTTCGACAGTGCGGCCTTTCCACAGCTTAAAGCGAGGGGATTGACCATGAATATCGCAGCATCCATCCGCCGGGCGGCGGTTCTGGGCGCGGGCGTGATGGGCGCGCAGATCGCCGCGCATCTCGCCAACGCCGACGTGCCGGTCGTCTTGTTCGACCTGCCGGCCAAGGACGGCGATCCCAACGGGATCGCGACCAAGGCTATCGCCAATCTGGCCAAGCTCAATCCCGCGCCGCTGGCGGTCAGAGAGCGGGTCGAGTTGATCCAACCGGCCAATTACGACCAGCATCTGGAGGCGCTGCGAAGCTGCGATCTGGTGATCGAAGCCATCGCCGAGCGGCCGGACTGGAAAGCCGATCTCTACCGCCGGATCGCGCCCTATCTGAACGATCGCGCGATTTTGGCGACCAACACCTCCGGCTTGCGGCTGAACCTGTTGGCCGATTCGGTGCCGGAACAGGCGCGGGCGCGCTTTTGCGGCATTCACTTTTTCAATCCGCCGCGCTACATGGCGCTGGTCGAACTGATTCCCTGCGCGGCCACCGATCCGGCCATTCTCGATTTGTTGGAAACTTTCCTGGTCAGCACCCTGGGCAAGGGCGTGGTGCGGGCCAAGGACACCCCCAACTTCATCGCCAACCGCATCGGCGTGTTTTCGATGGCCGCGATCATGCACCACACCCAGGCCTTCGGCCTGAGCCTGGATTTGGTGGACGCGCTGACCGGCCCCGCCATCGGCCGGGCCAAGAGCGCGACCTACCGCACCGCCGATATCGTCGGCCTGGACACCATGGGGCACGTGCTCAAGGGATCGGCGCTGGCGCTGCCCCAAGACCCCTGGAACCGGTATTACGCCGCGCCGGCGTGGCTCGGCGCGCTGATCGAAAAAGGCGCGCTCGGCCAGAAAAGCGGAGCCGGTTTCTACGCCAACAAGGGCAAACAGGTGCTCGATCCGGCCAGCGGCGCGTATCGGGACGCCGGCGCCAAGCCCGACCAGGCGGTGCAAGCGATTTTAAAGATCAAGAATCCGGCCGAGAAGTTCGCCGCCCTGCGCGCCAGCGATCACCCGCAAGCCCAATTTCTGTGGGCGATCCATCGCGATGTGTTCCATTACGCGGCGGTGCTGCTGGCGGAAATCGCCGATAACGCCCGCGATGTCGATTTCGCCGTCCGCTGGGGTTTCGGGTGGAGCTTGGGGCCGTTCGAAATCTGGCAGGCGGCCGGTTGGAAGCAGGTGGCCGCGTGGATCGAGGAGGACATCGCCGCCGGCAAGGCGCTGACGGCCACGCCGCTGCCGGCCTGGGTCGGCCAAATCGAGGGCGCGCACCAGCCGCAAGGTTCCTACTCGGCGGCGGAAAACGTCTATAAGCCGCGTTCGACCCTGCCGGTGTACCAGCGCCAGCTGTACCCGGAACAGGTGCTGGGCGAAGCGCCGCACCGCTACGGCGAAACGGTGTTCGAGAACAGCGGGGCGCGGTTGTGGACCACCGGCGACGGCATCGGCGTGCTGAGCTTCAAGAGCAAGCTGCACGTCATCGGCGACGATGTGTTGGACGGGGTGCTGGAAAGCCTGAGCATCGCCGAGCAGCGCTTCGACGGCCTCGTCGTTTGGCAAACCGAAGCGCCGTTCAGCGCCGGGGCCAATCTGGCCCAAGCGGTGCCGGTGGTGCTGGCCGGCGATTTCGCGACTTTCGAAAATACGGTCGCCAAATTCCAACGCGCCACCCGCGCGCTGCGCTATTCGGCGATTCCGGTGGTGGGCGCGACGCAAGGACTGGCGCTCGGCGGCGGCTGCGAGTTCCTGATGCATTGCGACCGGGTGGCGGCGGCGCTGGAAAGCTACATCGGTCTGGTCGAAGTCGGCGTCGGCTTGATTCCGGCCGGCGGCGGCTGCAAGGAATTTGCCGCGCGCGCCGCGGCCGAGGCCAAGGGCGGCGATCTGCTACCGTTTTTACGGTCGTACTTCGAGGCGATGGCGATGGCCAAAGTGTCGCGCAGCGCCGAGGAGGCCAAACAAATCGGCTATCTCAAACCGTCTGATATCATCATCTTCAACCCGCACGAACTGTTGTACGTCGCCAAAGCTCAAGCGCGGGCGCTGGCCGAGGCGGGTTATCGGCCGCCGCAACCGCGCTTGATCCGAGTGGCGGGGCGGACCGGCAGCGCCGCCTGCCAGATGGCGCTGGTCAACCTGCGCGACGGCGGTTTTATTTCGCCGCATGACTACAACTTGGGCGTCAAGATCGCCGCGACCCTGTGCGGCGGCGAAGTCGATCCCGACACCCGGGTCGAGGAGGACTGGCTGCTGGGACTGGAGCGCAAGGCGTTTGTGGAACTGGCGAAAACGCCGCTGACCCAGGCCCGGATCGAGCACATGCTCAAAACCGGCAAGCCGCTGCGTAACTGATGGCTGGGAGAATGCTGATGAGCAAACAGGTTCAGGATGCTTACATCGTGGCCGCCGCGCGCACCCCGGTCGGCAAGGTGCGCGGCGCGTTTCGCAACACCCGTCCGGACGATCTGCTCGCTCACGTCCTGCGCGGCGCGATCGGGCAATGTCCGGGTTTGAACCCCGAGCAAATCGGCGATGTCATCGTCGGTTGCGCCATGCCGGAAGCCGAACAGGGCATGAACGTGGCGCGGATCGGTCTGTTACTGGCCGGCTTGCCGGACAGCGTGCCGGGCCTGACTGTCAACCGCTTTTGCGCGTCCGGGCTGCAAGCGGTGGGGCAAGCCGCCGACCGCATCCGCCTAGGAGAGGCCGACGCGATGCTGGCCGCCGGCACCGAAACCATGACCATGATTCCGATGGGCGGCAACAAGATCGCGTTGAACCCCGAGGTATTCGCCAAGGAGGATAATATCGGCATCGCCTATGG
Source organism: Competibacteraceae bacterium UBA6584 (assembly GCA_002433805.1). Taxonomy (GTDB): domain Bacteria; phylum Pseudomonadota; class Gammaproteobacteria; order Competibacterales; family Competibacteraceae; genus Competibacter_A. The sequence goes on from DJIW01000122.1 coordinate 10,696, forward strand.
GATGGGCTTGACGGCGGAGAAAGTGGCGGAGCAGTGGAAAATCGCGCGCGAGGAGCAAGATGCCTTCGCGGTGGAAAGCCACCGGCGGGCGGCGGCGGCCATCCGCAGCGGCGAATTCAAGCAGGAGATCCTGCCTTACACGGTGATCGAGCGTTCGCCGGATAGCCAGACGATGCAGGTCAAGATCCGCGAGCGGGTGGTGGAACACGACGAAGGTCCGCGCCCCGACTCCAACCTGGAGAGCTTGGCGAAACTCAAGCCGGTATTCGCCGCGCGCGGCAGCGTCACCGCCGGCAACAGCTCGCAGATGAGCGACGGGGCCGGCGCAGTGCTGTTGATGAGCGGGCGGATGGTTGCTCAATTGAATCTGAAACCGCTGGCCCGTTTCGTCAGCTACGCGGTGGCCGGGGTACCGCCGCGCATCATGGGCATCGGCCCGATCGCGGCGATTCCCAAGGCTTTGGAACAGGCCGGATTAAGGCAGGACCAACTCGATTGGATCGAATTGAACGAGGCGTTTGCCGCCCAAAGTCTGGCGGTGATTCGCGATCTCAAGCTCGATCCGGCCAAGGTCAACCCGCTCGGCGGCGCGATCGCTCTCGGCCATCCGCTGGGCGCGACCGGCGCGATCCGCGTCGCCACGCTGGTTCACGGGCTGCGTCGGCGCGGCGGTAAATACGGCATGGTGACGATGTGCATCGGCACCGGCATGGGCGCGGCGGGCGTGTTCGAGGCGCTCTGAGCGGCTTGAAGTAAAAAGCCCGGCTGTTCCGATCCAGTCGGCCTCGAGAACCCGCTGGCGCGAACCGGCGGGTTTTTTGACGGTGTTTGAAACAGCGGATGTGTCGGGCGGCTGCCTTGCGCTATGCTGGCCAAGGCATGAAACACACGTGAGGATGATTGCTATGAACGCAGTACGGACCACCGCGGGTCGCGGCTGGGGCTGGATCGTCGAGGGCTGGCGTTTGTTCGTCAAAGCGCCGGTCATCTGGATCGTCATTACCCTGATTTATACCGCCATCGCGTTTGGCTTGTCGCGGGTGCCCTTCGTCGGGATTTTAGCGAATGTCCTGTTGTCGCCGGTCCTATGGGGCGGTCTTTTGTTTGGAGCGGCGGCGCTGGCGCGGGGCGAGCCGCTGCAAGTCGGTCATTTATTTCAAGGATTCAAGGATCAGGAGCGGTTGGGACCGTTGGTGGTGTTGGGCCTGATCAGCTTGGCCGCCGGCGTGGCGATGGCCTTGGTGCTGTTCTTATTCATGGGAGGCGGATTGTTGATGGGAGGCGCCTTGGATCACGCCGGAACGGTGGTTCCTCCGCAATCCATGGGCAGCGTGTTTGCCGGCCTTGGCTTGATGACGTTGCTGATCATCCTGTCGATCAGCCTGCTGGTCGGCATGGCGATGTTTTATGGGGTGCCGCTGGTCATGCTGGGAGGGCAATATGCGTGGCCGGCCGTTCAGGATAGCATCGCGGCCTCTTGGATCAATATTCTGCCGCTGCTGGTGTTCGGCCTGATCAGCCTGGTGCTGGGCATCGCGGCCATCATCCCGCTGGGCTTGGGGCTTTTGGTGCTGGTGCCGGTGCTGGTCGGCGCGGTTTACGCCAGCTATCGGGAGGTTTTCGAGGAGCGAACGGTGCAGCGGGTCAATCTCGCCAAGTAGCGCCCGCGCGCATCGAGCTAAAGCGGCCCCATCCATTCATGGGCCGCATCGCTCCTCGGTTTGAGCCCGCAGCCTCAAAACACATCGAGGTCTTTTGCAAAAAAGGGTCGCACCAAAACCGAGCAGTGGCTTTGTTTGAGCGCGCCACTGTCCGGCGGATGGCCCGCCCGATCAACCGACGCCGAAAAGCAGAACCTTGATCAGCCGAGCTCGCAAGACCTCGATCGCCTCAAAAATCTCGGGCGCGTTTTCCACGTAGAGGGGGCCGGCTTCATGGAAAACGCTGCCCTGATTGCCGACCAGGCTCACCGTGACCCGGATTTTCGTCACCATCTTGCTTTGCAGTTTATCCCAAATCAGTGCTTTGTCGGCTTTAACCGATAATGACATGACCGCATCCCCACCTCTGAAATCTTGCTTCCAGCTCGAACCTGGGTTCGGACTGACCCGCGCGCCTTAGCGTCAGAATCGGATATGCATATCGGATGCCATGACGGGTTGCGGCGGCGCGCCGAGGCGGGCGAGGATCAACAAATCGTGAGTGCGGGGTGCTCGGCGCAGGGCCGATCAAAATGATAGCCTTGAGCGAGATCCACCCCCAATTCCCGCACCATGTCCAGCGTGGCGGCGTCCTCGACGAACTCCGCGACCGTGGTTTTGTGAAGCCCGCGCGCCATTTCCACCATGGCGCGGATGAAGACTTGATTGTCGTAATTGTTGGGTAGGTCGCGGATGAACAGGCCGTCGATCTTGAAGACCTTGACGTTCAGGTATTTCAGATAAGCGAAGGTGGAAAAGCCGCTGCCGAAATCGTCCAGACACACGCCGCAACCGACCTGCTGGATCGCTTCGATGAAGCGTTGGGCGTCTTGAATATCGGAGACGGCGGCGGTTTCGGTCAGCTCGACGAACAGCCGGCGGGGGGCGACTTCGTATTCCGCCAGCAGCCGCCGGATGAAGTGCGGCAAGGTCGGATCGTCGAAGGTCCGACCCGAAAGATTGACCGCCAAGGGCGGCAGCTCAGGGTTGTGACCCAGCAGGCTAATACTTTGCTTCAACACCCAGCGGTCGATATCGAGCACTTGACCGCTCTTTTCCGCCAGCCGGATGAATTGGCCCGGCAAGATTGGAAACTCGGGCTGTTCGGGATTGCGCATCCGCAGCAACACTTCAAGATGGCTGAGCGCTCGGTCTTCGGTGTGATAGACCCCCTGAAAATGCAGGTCGAACAGTTCTCCATCCAAGGCTTGGGCGATTCGGCCGGTCCAGTTCAAGCGACGCTTGATCGCCTCGGAGGAATCGCGTTGGGGATCGTACAGCGTCCAGGTATTTTTGCCCTGATTTTTGGCCTGATACATCGCGGTATCGGCGTGCGCCACCAATTCCTCCACATTGTCGCCGTGTTCGGGAAAGATGGCGACCCCGACGCTGGCGGTCAGGCGCAGATGGGTGCTCCGGAACCGAAAGGGGATCGCCGAAACCGTCTCAACGATGCGCGCGGGGAGCGCGCCGGGGTCGTAACCGCCGCCGAGCGTGCTCAAGATGGCGAATTCGTCGCCGCCGAGCCGCGCGAACATCTCGGTGGTGCGAACGTGAGTGGCGATCTCGCCGGCCGTGCGCACCAGGACCATATCGCCGGCGCGGTGGCCGAAGGAATCGTTGATCGTCTTGAACTCATCCAGATCGAAATAGATGACCGCGAACTTGTGGCCTTCCCGCAGCGAGGAGGCGATTTTCTGTTCCAGATGTTTTTGGAAGCTGTGGCGGTTGGACAGACCGGTCAGCGGATCGCGCTCGGCCATGTACAGCAATTGTTGGGCCGTCTGGCGTTCGTGGGTGATGTCCTCGTAAAGCCACAACCGTCCCAAAACCCGTTCTTCGGCGTCTGTCACCGGATAGGACATCTGGGTCAGGATGCGTCCGTCATAAAGATCGATTTCACAGCGCTCGCTGAGCTGGTGAGTGTCCTGCACCTGAAGCACGAAGCACGAGGCATGATCCGGCCGGGCGAAGCGGTGGTTGGAATGCTCCAAAATGTTCCGGATCGGGCGGCCGTTTAAATCGACGGTTTCATCGATGGCCCACATCCGCAGGAAGGCCGGATTGAGATATTCCACGCATTGCTGGTTGTCTTCGAACAGGATGCCGACGTTCATGGCCGCCAGCAAGGCCCGCAACCGACCCTGCTCGCGGCGGGTCAGCGCCAGCAATTCCCGCTGGCGCAGCTCGGCGATCCGCAACTCCTCAAGCGTTTTCGCCAGGTCCGCCTCGGCTTGCTTGCGCCGGGTGATGTCGGCGTGGGTGCCGAGCATCCGCAGCGGTCGGCCCCGCTCGTCGCGGCGCACGATGCTGCCGAGCGACAGAATCCAAATCCAGTCGTCGGCGCGGGTGCGCTGGCGGAATTCCACCCGGTATTCGGGAATATCCCCGTTCAAATAAAGTTGGTAGGTCCGCGCGACCTGCTCGTGATCGTCGGGATGCAAGCGCGCGATCCACGCCGCGTTGGTTTCTTGAAAGGCATCCGGTTCGTAACCGAGCATCCGGGCGTAGTGCGGGCTGACCACGACGTCGCCGGTTTGCACGTTCAGGTCGTAAAGTCCTTGCTGGGTAGCCTCCAAGGCCAAGCGCAAGCGTTCCTCGCTTTCCCGCAAGGCGGCCTCGATTCGCTGGCGTTCCTGAATCTCCTGTTCGAGCAGGCTGTTGGCGGTCGCCAGCGCCCGATTGCGCTCGGCCTCGCTATCCGCCCGATCGTACAACTGCCGGTAAGCGTGGCGCAGTTGGTCGAGCATTTCATTGAACACGCAGCCGAGCTGCTCGATTTCGAGGCTGCCGCGAGCGGCGAAACGGTGATCGAGCGAGCCGGTCGCGATAACCCGTCGGGCGACGGATTGCATTTCGCTGAGCGGTTGGCTCAGATAGTGAGCGCCGGTGCGGGCCAATATGAAAACGGCCAAGGCCATTGCGGCGGCCAGGGTGGCGTGGAGCGCGAACAAGCGATTGAGAGAGTCGGTCAAGATGCCCCGGTCCGCCGAGACTTCCACGCCTAGCCCCAACGGTTGCAACACCGCCGGCACCGCCAGCGGCGCGGTATGAGACAAGCGGTTCGGGGCGGGCGGATCGTCCTCATGCGTCGCGTTCCGGGCTGAATGGACCAGCCGCAGCGCCAGGCCTGCCCCGCCGAGCGGCGGCAGCCGAGCCTGCACTTGGGTCAATGAGACGGTATACAGTAAAGCGCCTTTCGGAAGTTGGGCGCGAGAGGAGAGAATCGGTTCGGCCACCAGCAAATAGTCGCCTTCATCCGCCGTTGCAATCGCCGCATGACGCTCGCCGGTTTCCAACACCGAACGACTCCAGGCGCGGCTCGGGTCAGGCCAGGGACCGTTCTCGACGATGGGCTGTCCGTCGCCATCCGTTATTAATACGGTTACGGGCACTTCATGGATGCTGGAAAAATCCTTAAGGAACGGAGCCAGGGCGGTCCGGCGGGCTACAGGGTCCGCCAAGGCTTTCAAAACCAGCGCATTTTCCGCCAGTTGCTCCATGGTCGAGGCGATGGCGCGCAAGGTGTTGCCGCTCTGTTGGGCATAGAGCCCGGCTTGGTTTCCCAAGGCGATCTCTTGATCTTCGATCAGTTGCTTGCGGGTGATGGTGTAGGACAGCCCGCCCACGATCAAGATGAAGCCGAGGGTCAAAACCGTCATCGCCAGCGCGATTTGATTCGCCAAGCGGGTTTTCGCAAACAGAGTTCTGCCCTTCATCTTTGCTGGTGCCATTTCAGGGTTCCTTTCCCGAGGGAGCGGGCATCGCTCAGCCTCTCGACGACAGAATTCCGAGAATGTAATCGAGACGGCGAGCGGCCCGTGAAGCTTTAGTCAGGATGATTGCTTGGAAGCCGCGCCGCGGCTGGGGTTGATGCGGGCGGCGAAAGCGGTTGGCGGCAAGAGTGACAGCGCAAGCGCCGCGCCGTATCGGACAATTCCCAAAAGCACGGCTGGCGGAGCGTCGGCCGCGTTCGATGGCGGCTCTGAAGTTGAGGCGCGCACCTCGCGCGGGTGGAACAACCTTCCTGGCTGCTAGCGAGTTCAGAATTTGAATTCCTCGATCAGGAGTTGAAGCTGCAAAAGCGCTTGGGTGCTGATGTTGAGCATCCTAAAACCGGTGTCGTAAAAATCGGGATTGACGTCGCGGCCGGTCCAAACCGTTTCCCCTTCCAAATGAATGCGTTGGCGCGGCGCGCCTTCCTTGGGAACATCCACCCGCAGTTGATAAATTTGATTGACCGGCAAAGGTTTATCGCTGACCAAGCGCATGCCTTCCTTATTGATATCCACAATATGGCCCAGCAATTCGTTGGTGTCGCGGTCATATACTCGCAGGTACATCACCAGATACCAGCGTTTGAGCCGGCGCTTTTCGATTCCGGAAGGTTCGGGAAGACTCATTTCAGCCTCTTGGCGAAGGTGGAGAGAACCGCCGGCCATGCCAGCCCGCGGGATGCCTGATGCGGGGGTGAAAACCCTGATGGCCGTGCCAGTTTGGAGAGGATAGACGGCATGGATGACGGTTTCAGGCGGGTACGGCCGGATTCAGGCTGTAGGTACAGATCATGCTGGCTTGATCCAGAATGTGTCCGTTCAAGGCGGCGAGAACCTCCGGTCCGGTGAAATGGCCCTCGACCGGGCAGCGCGCCACATCGAGAGCATAGAGGGTAAAGACGTAATGATGGACGATGCTGTCGTTCCAGGGCGGGCAAGGCCCATCGTAGCCGAAGTAGTCGCCCGCCATGGCGGAGTCGCCGGCGAACCATTCGCGGTAATTGTTGATGCCCTGACGGACGCCGCGCGGGCCATCCGGTCCCGGTTTGCCGCCGGGCGTGACGGCTTTGGAAAATTCGCCGGCGCGGATGTGGGCCGGTTCCGGAGCCAAATCCACCAGAATCCAATGATAGAAATCCGCGCGCGGCAAATCGGCCGGCACCTGCCGTCCTTCCTGGTTCACATCGTCGGCGCGGGTCGGGACGTCGCGGTCGTGACAGATCAGCACCAGGGAACGAGTCCCAGCCGGCAGCTCGCTCCATTCGAGCGGCGGATTTTTATTGGAACCCAGCGCGACATGCTGTTCGGGATCGGGAACGCCGAAAGCGTATTCGGTTGGAATGGGAGTTTGGGGACGCAAGGCGGAACTGGTGAGTTGCATGACCGTTCTCCTGGATGGACAGCAGGGTGGCGAGCGGACGGCCGACCGGTGGTTTCGGCGGCGCGAGCCGCGAGCGGAACCAAAGCGCCGACCGTTTCAAGCCGTTTTTCCAGCGTTTCTCAAAACGCCGCTGTCGCTTGTACAATGCCGGGCGGTCGGGCGTGACCTGTACCGCCATGATAAACCAATAAACCCTGACAAGTCGCTCTCGCTGGCCACCGATTTTTCAGACTGCCGTTACATATGCCTTAAAAGCGCTAGTGTAGTCGCTTTGCTTAAGAAAACGCCAACGTTTCCAATCGCTCTAACCGGGCTTGTTAGCCCAAATTATAGACAGTCGATGGAGAATATTGACGTGATCACTGATCGGCATCTAGGTTGCGCGGTATTCGATGAACCTCCATGCCGGGGATATAACGCGGTGGGGCCACCACAACTGCACCAAACCCGAAAAATCTGGCTCTGGGCGGTCGCGGGCGACGCGGGTGGCGATCGACCCGCCCGGCCCTGGACCGAAATCGGGGGCGCGCGACGACGCCCTGGATTGAAGCCGTTCAAGACGTGGCTGTACATGGTGGGCCTGCTGTTGATGTTGTTCAGCGCCACCATGTTGCCGCCGATGGCGGTAGCGTGGTGGTACGACGGTTACGCCATGATGCTGCCCTTCGCGGAAACGCTGGGGGCGACCTTGGGCTTGGGGCTGCTGTGCTGGACGCCGCTGTATCGCTTCAAGGTCGAATTGCGCAACCGGGACGGTTTCGTGCTGGTGGTGGCGTTTTGGTTTTTGTCCTCGTTGCTGGGCGCGCTGCCGTTTCTGCTGGCCGACCATCCGGATGTCCGCTTCGTCGACGCCGTGTTCGAGACGGTCTCCGGTTTGACCACCACCGGCGCGACCGTGCTGTCCGGGCTCGACCGTTTGCCCAAAGCCATTTTGTACTACCGGGCGCAGTTGCATTTTCTGGGCGGAATCGGGATCGTGGTGCTGGCGGTGGCGCTGTTGCCGATGCTGGGGATCGGCGGGATGCAGCTTTATCGGGCTTCGACGCCGGGACCGATGAAAGACGAGAAGCTGACGCCGCGCATCACCGAGACCGCCAAGAATCTTTGGTTCATCTACGTCGGCCTCAATCTGCTCTGTTTTTTGGCGTATTGGGCGGCCGGCATGACCGCCTTCGACGCCGTTTGCTACAGTTTCACCACCATCGCGCTCGGCGGTTTCGCGCCGCACGACGCCAGCATCGGTTACTACGAAAGCCCGCTGTTCGAATGGATCACGGTTTTTTTCATGCTGGTGGCGATGGTCAACTTCGCGCTTTATTTTCTGGCGTGGCGATCGGGAAGTATCAAGCCGATCTTTCGCGACGCCGAATTCCGGTTTTGCATGAAGGTGGTGGCCGGCATTATCGGCTTGGCTTGCTGGCATCTTTACTGGGAAGGTGGAGCCTGGGGCCATTCCATCCAGCGGGGGACCTTCCAGGGGTTGTCGATCATGACCGGCACCGGTTTGACCACGGCCGGCTATCCGGTGGCGGATCACTGGCCGGCTTTCGTTCCGCTGCTGTTCTTGTTGGGCAGTTTTTTCGGCGGTTGCGTCGGTTCGACGTGCGGCGGCATCAAGGCGATCCGTTTTCTGCTCCTTTACAAGCAAAGCGTGCGCGAATCCCGCATGCTGGTGCGGCCGTCCGCGCAAATCGCGGTCAAGCTGGGCGATCATTCGGTCCCGGATCGGGTGATGCAGGCCGTGTGGGGCTTTTACTACTTGTACATCTTCTGCTATTGCGCCTTTTCGCTGGGCCTGGCGATGACCGGCGTCGATTTGGTGACTGCTTTCGGCACCACGGCGGCTTGCCTGAACAACATGGGCGTGGGTTTGGGCGAGACGGCGGGCGGCTTTAACGTGCTGAACGATAAGGCTACTTGGTTGATGTCCTTGGCCATGCTGGTCGGACGGCTAGAAATCTTTCCGCTGCTGCTCATATTCCTGCCAGATTTTTGGAAATAGGAGGTCTGTCGATCATGAAAGAGGCCGACTTTGGCCCACAAGCGGAGGGGGAGCCGCCGGAAGCGTCGCCTCCGACGCGTGCGCCCGCAAAGTCCAGCGCGCCTGTCGCCAGAGGGTTTGACGGCAAACGCTGGCGGATCGAGCAACGCCGCTCGCCGCTGAAAACCGCGCTGTACATGCTCGGGGTGCTGATGATCGTGTTCAGCGCCACCATGCTGCCGCCGATGGCGGTGGCGTGGTGGTACGACGGCTGGTCCATGGTGCTGCCGTTCGCCGAGGCGATGGGGGCAATGCTGGCGCTCGGCTTGCTGTTTTGGCTGCCGGTGCATCGTTACAAGGTCGATTTGCGCAACCGCGACGGTTTCGCGGTCGTCGTCTTGTTCTGGGTATCGCTTTCAGTGATCGGCGCGCTGCCGTTCATGCTGTCGGAGAACCCGCACATGCGGCTGGTGGACGCGGTGTTCGAGACGGTCTCCGGCCTGACCACCACTGGCGCGACCGTGCTCTCCGGCCTGGACGCCATGCCCAGGGCCATCGTCTACTATCGGGCGCAACTGAATTTCTTGGGCGGGATGGGCGTGATCGTGCTGGCGGTGGCGCTGCTGCCGATGTTGGGCGTCGGCGGGATGCAGCTGTACAAGGCCGAGACGCCGGGGCCGATGAAAGACGAGAAGCTCACCCCCCGCATCACCGAAACCGCCAAAAACCTTTGGTATATCTATGTCGGCTTGAACGTGGCCTGCACTTTATCGTATTGGGCCGGCGGCATGAAATTGTTCGACGCGGTTTGCTACAGTTTCTCGACCATGGCGCTGGGCGGTTTCGCCCCGCACGACGCCAGCTTGGGATTTTTCAATAGCCCGATTCTCGAACTGCTCGCCGGCTTTTTTACCTATCTGGCGGCGGTCAATTTCGCTTTGTATTTTTTGGCGTGGCGCTCGCGCAGCCTCTGGGCGGTGTTGCGCGACGCCGAGTTCAAATTCTTCACCGTGGTCATGGCCAGCATCGTCGCCGCGACCAGCTCGTATCTTTACTTCAACGGTAAGTTTCCGCTGTGGGAGTCGTTTTATCACGGTTTTTTCCAAAGCTTGTCGATCGTCACTAGCAACGGTTTGACCTCGGCCGGTTATCCGGCGGACTGGCCGATTTTCGTGCCTTTGCTGCTGCTGTTGGCGAGTTTTTTCGGCGGTTGCGTCGGTTCCACCTGCGGGGGCATCAAGGCGATCCGCTTTTTGCTGCTCTACAAGCAAAGCGTGCGCGAGGCGCGGCTGCTGATTCGCCCGGCCGCCCAGATCGCGGTGAAATTGGGCAACCAACCGGTTTCCGACCGGGTCATGCAAGCGGTATGGGGGTTTTATTATTTGTACATTTTCAGCTATTGCTTCATGGCTTTGGGTTTGGCCATGAACGGCGTCGATCTGGTGACCGCCTTCGGCTCGGCGGCGGCGGGGCTCAACAACATGGGCGTGGGGCTGGGCGATACGGCGACCGGATTTGGCGTCCTCAACGACACGTCCACTTGGTTGCTGTCGCTGTCGATGCTGATCGGCCGGCTGGAGGTGTTTCCCTTACTGGTGTTGTTCCTACCGGATTTCTGGAAGTGAGATCATGAGCGGAGCGCGACGGGGTTACGCCGGCGAACAACCGCCGGAACGCTTCAACATGGCGCGCTATTGCTTGGCGGCGGCGCGAGCCACGCCCGATAAGGTCGCGCTGGTCGTCGTGTCCGACGCGCAAGCCCCGGTCGAACGGGCGGAAACCTGGACTTACGGGCAGTTGGACGAGGCGGTCCGCCGGGTCGCGGCCGGTTTGCGCGGTTTGGGTCTGGAACCGGGCGCGCGGCTGATGATCCGGATGGGCAACACCAGCGATTACGCCCTGCTGTTTTTCGGGGCCATCGCCGCCGGCTGCGTGCCGCTGCCGTCATCGGCCCAGCTGACCGACCAGGAAGCCGATTTTCTGTTGGCCGATTCCGGCGCGCGAGTGATCGCCATGTCCGACGATCTGGCGATCCGGCCGCCGCCGGATGTGCGCGTGTTCGGACCTGCTGACGTGGCGGCGCTGCGCGCGAACCACGCACCGCAAGCCTACGCCGATACCGCCGCCGACGATCCGGCGTTTCTGGTTTATACCTCCGGCACCACCGGCCAGCCTAAAGGCGTGCTGCACGCCCAGCGCTCGGCGTGGGGCCGACGGCCGATGTATCAGGGTTGGTATGGCATCCGTTCGGACGATGTCATCTTGCATGCCGGGGCGTTCAATTGGACTTACACGCTGGGGGTCGGCTTGACCGATCCGTGGGCCAACGGGGCGACCGCCGTGCTGTACAACGGCCCGCGCGATGTCGCGGTCTGGCCGTTGCTGATGGCGAAATTCCGGGCGACCTTGTTCGCGGCGGTGCCGGGTTTGTACCGACAGATTTTGAAATACAACGACTTGCGTGATTTCGACTTATCCAGCTTGCGACACGGCCTGACCGCCGGCGAAGCCTTGAGCGCGGCCTTGCTGGAACAGTGGCGGACGATTACCGGCAAGGAGCTGTACGAGGCGCTGGGGATGAGCGAATGCTCCACCTATATTTCCTCCTCGCCGAGCGTGCCGGTCAAAGCCGGCAGCCCCGGCAAGCCGCAACAAGGCCGTTGCGTGGCGGCCTTGCCGGTCGAGGGCGGCGAGGAACCGCTGCCGCCCGGCGAAACCGGCCTGCTGGCGGTGCATCGCGGCGATCCGGGCCTGATGCTGGGCTACTGGAACCGGCCGGAGGAAGAGGCGCTGGTCTATCGGGGCGAGTGGTTCATCGGCGGCGATCTGGTGCATTTCGACGCCGACGGCTACATGATCTACCACGGCCGCAACGACGATGTGATGAACGCCATGGGCTATCGCGTTTCGCCCTTGGAAGTCGAGCACTGCCTGAGCCAGCATCCGGCGGTGGCCGAAGTGGCGGTGACCGAACTGACGGTGCGGGAGGGCGTTTCGGTGATCGCGGCCTTCGTGGTGCCGCGCGATCCCGACGAGCCCGAGGGCATGGACGCCGCTCCGCTGCTGGCGCACGCGCGCCAACATCTGGCCGCTTACAAATGCCCTCGCGAAATCCTGTTCACCGATAGCCTGCCGCGCACCGCCAACGGCAAGGTCCGCCGCCGCGACTTGGCGAACTGGCGGCGTTGAGCGGGCTTCGGCGAAACCCCCGCTCTTGAGAGAGCGGGGGGCCAGGCCGCGCTAGCTTCGCTTAGCGGACGTAGTCGTTGCGGAGCGCGCCGTCAAAAGCTGCCCGACTTGAGGCAACAGCGTTTGAAACGACCTCCCGGAGCCGCACGGGCAAGGGTCGTTGCGGCCTAGCTTTTCCACGAGTTCCTTATAACCGCGCACGAGCCGCTGGCCTTTCTTGACCCGGCTTTCGGAGGGGAAGCCTTTACGGCGTTTGCGGGTGAGCTCAAAAGGATTCGGGCGATGGATGGCGAGAAGACATGACGCACCTCCTGTGAATGTTCCCCGACGGTCGGGGGTGGCCATGATAGACCCAACGCCTAAAAAAAAGAATTCGAGGCAGCGGGATCGCAAAAATCGCCGGGGCGGAACGTCGGGGTCTTCAGCCAAAAGACGGGATTGAGCAGGAAGCCGGACGCTGGCTTTGCTATGATCAATAAAGCCGCGCGGTGAAATCCGCAATCTCGGTCGAGGATCGACGAGTCCCAGTCGAATTAATCAGCCCATCACGTCTCACGCGGGTCGCCGCGTGCCGGCGAAAATCCGTTTCTAAAGCATGTTGCTCACGTTGTTACTGGTGTTGCTGCTGGTCCTGCTCGCCGCCGGCGGTTACGGGACGGTCGCGCCGGCGCGTCCGCAAGGCAGCCGTTATCTCTATAGCGTCAGCTTGGCGGTTTGCACCGTTTTGTTGTTGCTGGCGCTCGCCCATCTGTTGAGCGGTCGCGAACCGCTCCATCTGAGCTTGCCGCTGGGCCTGCCGTGGCTGGGCCTGCATCTCCGCTTGGATGCGCTGTCCGCGTTCTTCCTGGTGGTGGTCAATCTCGGCGGCGCGGTCGCCAGTTTGTTCGGCTTGGGCTACGGCGCGCACGAGCGCGAGCCGGAACGGGTGTTGCCGTTTTATCCGGCCTTTCTGGCGGGCATGAACCTGGTGCTGCTGGCCGACGACGCCTTCGCCTTTCTATTCGCCTGGGAATTCATGTCGATCAGCTCTTGGGCCTTGGTTATGGCGCACCATCGGGAGCCGGCCAACCTTCGCGCCGGTTATCTCTATCTGGTCATGGCCTGCTTCGGGACTCTGGCGTTGCTGCTGGCCTTTGGCCTGCTGGCCGGCGTCGATGGCGGTTACGGCTTCGCCGCGATGCGGGCGAGTCAGACGCCGCCGGCCCTGGCGGCGCTGGTGCTGGTGTTGGCGCTGCTGGGGGCGGGCTCCAAGGCGGGATTGGTGCCCTTGCACGTCTGGTTGCCGCTGGCGCACCCCGCCGCGCCCAGCCACGTGTCGGCGCTGATGAGCGGGGTCATGACCAAGGTGGCGGTGTACGGCTTTATCCGCATCGTGTTCGACCTGTTGGGCGGAGAGTCGGCGGTTTGGTGGTGGGGCGGTCTGGTGCTGGCCGCAGGCGGCGTCACCGCCGTGCTGGGCGTGCTGTACGCGCTGATGCAGCACGACCTGAAACGGTTGCTGGCCTATCACACCGTCGAAAACATCGGCATCATTTTCATCGGTCTGGGCCTGGCGCTGGCGTTTCAAGCCAATCTGATGTATTTCAACGCGGCGCTGGCGCTGACCGCCGCGCTGTTCCACGTGCTCAACCATTCGCTGTTCAAGAGCCTGCTGTTTCTCGGCGCGGGCGCGGTGCTGACCGCCACCGGCGAGCGCGACATGGAGCGATTGGGCGGTCTGATCCACCGGATGCCCCACACCGCGCTGGCCTTTTTGATCGGCTCGGCGGCGATTTCGGCGCTGCCGCCGCTCAACGGCTTCGTCTCCGAATGGATGACCTTTCAGGCGATTTTGAACAGTCCGGAACTGCCGCAGTGGTTGCTGAAGTTTCTGGTGCCGGCGGTCGGGGCGCTGCTGGCGCTATCCGCCGCCCTGGCCGCCGCCTGCTTCGTCAAGGCCTTCGGCATCACCTTTCTGGGCCGGCCGCGTTCGCCCGCCGCCGCCGATGCTGGAGAGACCGACCGCTTTTCGTTAAGCGCCATGTTCGTTCTGGCCGGGTTGTGCCTGCTGGCGGGCGTTTTGCCGGGTTTGGTGGTCGATGGCCTGGGGCCGGTGGTGGGTTTGTTGAACGGCGGGGCGCGGCTGACCGATCAATACCATCAACCCTGGTTGACGCTGGTGCCGGTGGGTCCGCTGAAAAGCAGCTATAACGGTTTGCTGGTGATGCTGTTCATGGCGGTGTCGGGTGTCGCCGCCGCGTTGCTGATCCACCGGTTCGCCTCCAGCGCGGTCCGGCGCGGTCCGGCCTGGGATTGCGGTTTTCCCGACGCCAGTCCCGCCACCCAATACACCGCCGGCAGTTTCGCCCAACCGATCCGCCGGGTGTTCGGCAGCCTGGTGTTTCAGGCCCGCGAGCGGGTGACCATGCCTCCGCCGGGCGACTTGCGGCCGGCGCGGCTGGAGGTGGAATTGCACGATCCGGTGTGGGAGCGAGCTTACGCGCCGATCGCGGCGGCGGTGATCGCGGTGTCGACCCGCGCCAACGTCCTGCAATATCTCACCATCCGCCGCTATCTGAGCCTGGTGTTCGGGGCGCTGGTGGTTTTGCTGCTGGGGATGGCGTTATGGCGCTGATCGATTATCTGGTGCAGGGCGGCCAGATGCTGTTGGTGCTAATGCTCGCGCCGCTGCTGACCGGCTGGGTGCGTTGGGTCAAGGCGCGGTTGCTGCGCCGGCGCGGGCCGTCGCCGCTGCAACCCTATCGCGACCTGGTGAAGTTATCGCGCAAGGAAGTGGTGCTGGCCGATTCCGCCTCTTGGCTGTTCCGGGTCGCGCCGTATCTGATTTTCGCCGCGCTGTGGGTGGCGGCGTCGCTGGTGCCGACTTTCGCCGGCGGATTGCCGTTCAGTTGGACGGCGGATTTGATCGCCATCGTCGCTTTGTTGGGAACCGCCCGCTTTTTTCTGGCGCTGGCGGGCTTGGATGTCGGCACCAGCTTCGGCGGGATCGGCTCCAGCCGCGAGATGATGATTGCCTCCCTGGCCGAGCCGGCGATGCTGATGATGGTGTTTACCCTGTCGCTGTTGGCGGGCACCACCGAACTGTCCGCGGTCGCCCGCTTCATGCTGACCGCCGATGTCGGCTTGCGGGTGTCGCTGGCCCTGGCGCTGCTGGCGCTGGTGATCGTGGCGATCGCCGAAAACGCCCGCATTCCGGTGGATAATCCCGCCACTCATCTGGAACTGACCATGGTGCACGAGGCGATGGTGCTGGAGTATTCCGGCCGCCATCTGGCGCTGATCGAATTGAGTTCCTCGCTCAAGCTGGTGCTGTATCTGTCGCTGGTGGCGTGCATCTTCGCGCCGTGGGGCATGGCGAGCGCCGGGGCGGGGTCGGCGGCGTATGGGTACGCCGCAGTGATCTATGTCGCCAAACTGGCCTTGGGCGGGGTGTTGTTGGCTTTGTTCGAATCCAGCATCGCCAAGATGCGGGTGTTCAGGGTCGATCAGTTTCTCGGCGCGGCGCTGATGCTGGGTCTTCTCGGCGCGCTGCTGTTGTTCGTGTCGCGGAGCCTGTGATGCACAGCCTGGAATTCGACATTGCCCATTTCCTGGCCGGCGGCATGGTGGTCTTGAGCTTTCTGCTGCTGTATCAGGATCGGGTATACGCGCTGCTCAACGTCTTCGCCCTGCATTCGCTGGTGCTGGCGCTGGCGGTCGGCTGGCAGGCTTATATTCAAGAGGCTCACCATCTGTATGTGACCGCCGGCATCGCCCTGGTGTTTAAGGCCATCGTGATTCCGATGGCGCTGCGCCGGATCGTCCGGCGGCTGGGCATCCACCGTACCCTGGAGGTGGTGGGCGGGGTGGGTCGGGACATGCTGGCCGGCGCGGCGCTGGTGGCGCTGGCGATCATGGTCATGCTGCCGGTGACGGTGGGGGCGGACGCGCTGGCGCGCGAGGATCTGGCCTTCGCCTTGGCGGTCCTGTTGCTGGGACTGTTGTTGATGGTGAACCGCCACAACGCCATCAGCCTGGTGATCGGCTTCATGTCGTTGGAAAACGGCTTGGTGCTGGCCGCCGCCGGGGCGCGCGGGATGCCGCTGGCGGTGGAGATCAGCGTCGCTTT
The DNA here is from genome assembly GCA_002433805.1 of Competibacteraceae bacterium UBA6584. Taxonomy (GTDB): domain Bacteria; phylum Pseudomonadota; class Gammaproteobacteria; order Competibacterales; family Competibacteraceae; genus Competibacter_A. Next base: position 26,831 of record DJIW01000122.1, read on the forward strand.
CTCGGTGTTGATCGCCTTGATCGTGATCGGCGTTTTCCTGTTTCGCATCCGCGAGCGATTCGATAGCGTGGACATGCAGGCCATGGACAGCTTCCGGGAGAGCCGGCTCAAATGAGCGCCTTGGGCGGGTTGGCGATGGCGGTATTGCTGCTGGTTCCGGCCGGGGCGGGGCTGCTGCTGGTCGGTTTGGCGGATTATCGGCGCGGCGCGCGCCTCAACGTCGGCGCGGCGCTGGCGAGTTTCGTGGCCGCCCTGTTGCTGATCGGGGCGCGGCCGGAGGCCAATCTGTATTTGCGGGTGGATGATTTCAACATCTATCTGATCGTGCTGAACAATTTGGTGAGTTTCACCACCAGCGTATTCAGCGCCAGCTACATCGCCCACGAACTGGAAACCGGCAAGCTGACCCCGGCTTATCTGCGCTTCTATCACGCCACCTATCAGGCCCTGCTGTTCGCCATGAATCTGGCGCTGCTCGCCAACAACATCGGGCTGCTGTGGGTGGCGATCGAGCTGGCGACCTTGATCACCGTGCTGATGGTCGGCCTGTACCGAACGCCGGCGGCGCTGGAAGCGGCGTGGAAATATTTCATTCTCGGCAGTCTCGGCATCGCCCTGGCGCTGTTTGGCACCATTCTGGTGTATCTGGCGGCGCAGCCGGTGATGGGTCAAGGCTTGCCGGCGATGGCCTGGGATCGGTTGCAGGCGCACGCCGGCCAGTTCGACCCGGCGCTGCTCAATCTGGCGTTCGTGTTCCTGCTGCTCGGCTACGGCACCAAAGCCGGACTCGCGCCGCTGCACGCCTGGCTGCCCGATGCCCACGCCGAAGGCCCGACGCCGATTTCGGCGGTGCTGTCGGGTTTGTTGCTGAATGTCGCGCTCTACGCGGTGCTGCGTTTCAAGATGTTGATGAGCGCCAACCCGGCGGCCTTGGCGCCGGGGCCGTTGATGGTCGGCCTCGGGTTGCTGTCGCTGCTGTTCGCCGGCTTGATGCTGTACCGGCGCGGCGATATCAAGCGGCTGTTCGCTTATTCGTCCATCGAGCACATGGGGATTATTACCTTCGCCTTCGGCATGGGCGGACCGTTGGCCAATTTCGCCGGTCTTTTGCACATGACCATGCACAGCCTGACCAAATCGGCCATTTTCTTCGCCGTGGGCCATATCTCCCAAGTCAAGGGCACCCAGCGAATTTCGACCATTCGCGGCCTGACCGCCAGTCATCCGCTGCTGGGTTGGGGCTTGATCGCGGGCGTGATCGCCATCGCTGGAATGCCGCCGTTCGGGGTGTTCATGAGCGAGTTTCTGGTGGTCAGCTCCACCTTCGCCCGCCAGCCGCTGTTGGCCTTGCCGCTGGTTTTGGGTTTGCTGCTCGCCTTTGGCACCCTGCTGTGGCGGGTGCACGGGCTGGCGTTCGGAGTGCCCGACAACGCGCCCGCCGCGCCGGTGCAAGCGAGCGTCTGGCCGATGCTGACGCACTTGGGCCTGGTGCTGCTGGCGGGGATTTGGCTGCCGGGGCCGCTGGTCGCCTGGTTCCATCACGTGGCAGTGCTGCTGGGCTGAGGGGGAAATCATGAGCGACGGTTCCCGCTTGCACGCCGCGCTGGCCGCTGGTGAGTTTGTCGGCGGCCACCGGCCTTGGCCGCGCGCGCGGGTGACGCCCGAGCTTTGGCGCGAGCTGATTCAAGGGCTCGCCGGTGGCGCTTGGAGCTTGCTCGGCTTTTGGGGCGAGCCGGACGCGGTGCATTTGGGGTTGTGGGAGGAATCGAGCGGAACCGTGGGCGTCGCCAGCCTGTCCTGCCAAGACGGCCAGTTTCCCTCGGTGGGACGCCGCCATCCGCCCGCGCAACGCCTGGAGCGCGCCATCGTCGATTTGTTTGGCTTGCAAGCGACCGATGCGCCGGATCATCGGCCGTGGTTGGATCACGGCCGCTGGCCGCTGGCGTATCCGCTCGCTGAAACGAACGCGCGCGCGCGCCCGTTGCCGCCTTATGCGTTCTTGCCGGTGGAAGGGGAGAGCCTGCACCAAATTCCGGTGGGGCCGGTGCACGCCGGCATCATCGAACCCGGTCATTTCCGCTTCACCGCCAACGGCGAGGCCGTGGTCCGCTTGGAGCAACGGCTGGGTTATGTGCATAAAGGCATTGAATCGCTATTGCGCGGCGCGAGCGTGGAGCGGGCGGCGCGGCTGGTGGGCCGGGTGTCGGGCGACAGCACCGTCGCCTATGGATTAGCGTTTGCCCGCGCGGTGGAGGCCGCGACCGAAACCGAGGTTCCCGAACGCGCGCATTGGTTGCGGGCGCTGATGGCCGAACTGGAGCGGTTGGCCAACCATTGCGGCGATATCGGCGCGATTTGCAACGACGCGGCCTTTGCGCTGATGCTGGCCCATTGCGGAGTGTTGCGGGAAAAGGTTCTGCGCGCCAGCGCCGTCTGTTTCGGTCATCGGTTGATGATGGACGGCATCGTTCCCGGCGGGGTCTCGGGCGATCTGGCGGTGGAGGGCGAGAAGGCGCTGCGCGAATTGCTCGCCGAATTCCGCCGCCGGTTTCCGCCGCTGATCGATTTGTATGACAATACCGCCTCGCTGCAAGATCGCACCGTCGCCACCGGTTTCACGCGGCCGGCTTTGATCAAGCAATTCGGTTGCGGCGGCGTGATCGGTCGGGCCGGAGGCCGCGCCTTCGACGCCCGCCGCCAACCCGGTTATCCGCCCTACGATCGGCTGGAGTTCGAGACGCCGGTGCTCGGCGACAGCGATGTCAACGCCCGCGTCTGGATACGCATCCGCGAAGTCGAGCAAAGCCTGCGGCTGATCGATCAGATTCTCGATGGCTTGCCGGCGGGGCCGACGCGCGCGGAGCTTTCTCAGTCAGGCGAGACCCGCGAGGGCGTTGCGCTGGTGGAAGGCTTTCGCGGCGATGTCCTGGTTTGGCTGCGCTTGAATGCCGGCGGCGAAGTGGCGCGCTGCCATCCGCGCGATCCTTCCTGGTTTCAGTGGCCGCTGCTGGAAGCGGCCATCGAAAACAACATCGTGGCGGATTTTCCGCTCTGCAATAAATCCTTCAACTGCTCGTATTCGGGCCACGATCTATAGCCGTCGCCATGCGCAAGCTCCTGTTGCAAAGTCTGCTGCAAGTACCGCTGACGGTTCCCGCGCCCGCGCCGTCCGAAGCGGCGCTGGCCGAACTGGCGTCGAAAGTTGATCGGGCCGCCCGGCGGCGGCTCGGCCGCAGTTTGTCGATCCGCGAGGTGGACGCCGGTTCCTGCAACGGTTGCGAGCTGGAAATTCACGCCCTCAATAATGCGTTCTACGATTTGGAGCGGTTCGGCTTTCACTTCGTCGCCTCGCCCCGTCATGCCGATGTGCTGCTGGTGACCGGTCCGGTGACGGCCAATATGCGGGAAGGGCTAGAGCGCACCTATCAGGCCACGCCCGATCCCAAGTGGGTGGTGGCGGTCGGCGATTGCGGGCGGGACGGGGGCGTCTTCGCCGGTAGCTACGCTTGCGTCGGCGGCGTGTCCGCCGTGATTCCGGTCGATTTGCATATCGCCGGTTGTCCGCCCGATCCCCTGCGCTTGCTGCAAGGCTTGCTGGCGCTGTTACAAACGGCTTGAAAAACCCCAGCCATGTTGCGCTTGCCCGATGACTTCCAACCGGCCTTGTTGCCGGAGCATGATCCCGATGCGCCGATCCAATGGTTTGTCTTCGCTGGCGGCAACTTGTTGGTGCGGTCCGTGGGCGAGGGCGTCGAATTGCCGCTCGCCTCGATTTGGCCGTTCGCCAAGTTGCCGACCAAGCGGCGGCTGTATCTAGGCGCCCTGAACGGCCGGCCGTGCCACGCCGCGGAGGTCGAAGCCGCCGCGCCGCCGCCGGGGATGCGCTTCGAGAGCTTGCGCGCATTGTGGACGCGCCTGGACGAGAAGCTGCTGGGCGTGGCCAGCCATGCGGCGCAACTGATCGAATGGGACCGCAGCCACCAGTTTTGCGGCTGTTGCGGCGCGCCGACCGAGCGGCGGGCCGACGAGCGCGCCCGCCATTGCCCCGCTTGCGACGCGATGGTCTATCCCCGCTTGTCGCCGGTGGTGATGGTGCGGGTGGCGCGGGATGGCGAAATTCTGCTGGCCCGCGCGCCGCGTTTCCCGCCCGGCGTCTACAGCGTGCTGGCGGGCTTCGTGGAGGCGGGGGAAACGCTGGAACAAGCCATCCAGCGCGAAGTCTTAGAGGAAGTGAACGTTCGAGTCCGCAACCTGCGCTATTTCGCCAGTCAATCCTGGCCGTTCCCGCATTCCTTGATGATCGCCTTCACCGCCGACTATGCGGGAGGGGAGTTGCGCGCGGACGGTCGGGAAATCGTCGATGCCGGTTGGTTCGCGCCCGCCGACCTGCCGGGCTTGCCCAGCCCGATGAGCATGGCCTGGCGGCTGATTCAGGATTTCGCGTCGAGAGGAGGGTGATCGGGGTTGCAACGGGAGCCCGTGTCGTTTGCCGATCCTGCCCTGTATGCGGCGCGCTTCGCGGCGCTGTGGAGCCGCGCCATGAGCGGCGCGTCCGCGACGGCGGGCGTCGTATACGGACGGTTGACCCAGCGCTATGGCGAATCCCATCGCCGCTATCACACCCTCGATCATATCGGGCGTTGCCTGGAAGAATTCGACCGGGCGGCTCTGTTGGCGGACGATCCCGATAGCGTTGAGATCGCGTTATGGTTCCACGATGTCGTCTACCGGCCGGGCGCGCCCGATAACGAGCGGCGCAGCGCCAAGCTCTTTCAAGAATGCTCGGCGGGCTGTGAGGATCTGGCGTTGCAACGGCGGATAGGCGATCTGATCATGGCCACGACCCACCGCAAGCCGCTGAACCAGCGTGACGAGCGGTTGATCGCGGATATCGATCTCGCCGGTTTCGGGTTGACCTGGGAAGCGTTCGAGCGCGACGGCCGACAGCTTCGCGCCGAGTTCGCGGAGGTGCCCGACAGCCGATACTATCCGGGTCTTCTGCGGTTTTTGTGCGGCTTGCAAGGCCGGCAAACCTTTTTTTATACCGACGATTTTCAGCAACGCTACGAACCCAAGGCGCGCGCCAACCTTCAACGCTTGGTCGAGAATTTAGTCGCTCGCGGTTATAGTGCTGGCTGACGATGCGAGTTGAGAGGCTCAGAACATGGTGCAAAAGCTGAGCGATCTGATGTCCGGGCTGACCGACCGGCCGGCCTCGGGCCAACAAGTGGCGGCGACCGTGTTGTTCGCCGATATGTGCGGCAGTACCCGATTGTTCGAACAGTACGGCGATTGGCAAGCGCGGAAAATCGAAAGCCGGATGTTGGCCGTGCTCTCGGCCAAAACCGTCGAATTCGACGGGAAGGTCATCAAGACCATCGGTGATGAGATCATGTGCCGTTTTCCGAATCCGGAAAGCGGGGTCAGCGCCGCCTGCGACATGCACGCGGCCCTCAAGGCCGATCCAAAATTGAAAGCGTTGAACATTGCGGTCAGGATCGGTTTGCATAACGGCATGGTGTTGATCGAACAGGGCGATCTGTTTGGCGACGCGGTCAATATCGCGGCGCGCATGGTCGCCCAAGCCAAGGCCGATCAGATCATCACCACCCGCGAAACGGTGGATTTGCTGGCGGATGATTGGGCCCAGACGATCCGCAGCCTCGGTCGGGTTCGGGTGCGGGGCAAGCAGGAAGAACTCGAACTCTGCGAGGTGATCTGGCAGGAGGAAAGCGCGAGCCTCACCCAGCTGTTCAACGTCGACCGGCAGGAAGAACTGCGGCTGCTGCTGCAACAGCGGCTGACCTTGGAATACGGCAGCTACAAAATCGAAATCAAATCCGCCAGCCAACCCTTTCGGATGGGGCGCGGCGCGCAGAACGATTTGGTGATCGACCGCGAACTGGTGTCCCGCAGTCACGCCAATATCGAGTTCCGTCAGGGTAAATTTGTCCTGGTGGATCACAGCACCAACGGCACTTATCTGATGCTGGAGAACGGATCGCGCTTCTTCGTGCGTCGCGAGGAATTTACCTTGCAGGATCGCGGCATCATCTGTCTGGGTCAGGCGGTTTCGAAGGAGAAGCCCGATCTGATTCACTACGCTTGCGGCCTCCTTTAGCGCGGTGCCGAGGCGCCGGTCGGGCGGTGGGCCAGCGCCCGAAGCGCCGACGCTATCAAAGCACCTGCTTCAAGAAGGTTTGCGCCCTGGGTTCCCTGGGAGCGGTGAAAAACTCGGCGGGCGGGGCGTCTTCCAAAATCTTGCCGGCGTCCATGAACAGCACCCGCTGCGCCACTTCGCGGGCAAAGCCCATTTCGTGAGTGACCACCGCCATGGTCATGCCTTCCCGCGCCAATTGCTGCATCACCTCCAACACCTCGCCGACCATTTCCGGATCGAGCGCGCTGGTGGGTTCGTCGAACAGCATCACTTTGGGATCCATCGCCAAGGCGCGGGCGATGGCGACCCGCTGTTGCTGGCCGCCGGATAAACGCGACGGATATTCGTGCGCCTTTTCGGCGATGCCGACCTTGGTCAGCAGCGCCATCGCCTTGTTCTCGGCCTCGTCCGCCTTGCGCTTGCGCACGACCCGCTGCGCCAAGGTCACGTTTTCCAGCACGGTCTTGTGCGGGAATAAGTTGAAGTGCTGGAACACCATGCCGACTTCGCGGCGCACCGTGTTGATGTTGGTTTTGCTATCGCCCAAATCCACGCCGTCGATGATCACCTGACCGTCGTCGAACGCTTCCAAGCCGTTGAGGCAGCGCAAGAACGTGGATTTCCCCGAGCCCGAAGGACCGATGATCACCACCACCTCACCCTTGTTGACCTGGGTGGAGACATCATCCACCGCCCGCACCGGCTTGCCGCGGCTAGCGAATACCTTGGTCAGATTGTTGACTTTAATCACTGCGAGCGAACCTCCGTTCCAGCCAGAACAGCAACTGTGAAAGCAGCGAGGTCACCACCAGATAGAGCAGGGCGACGGTGAACCAGATTTCGAAGGTGGCAAAACTGGAGGTGATGATTTCTCGTCCGCTTTTGGTCAAGTCAGTGATGGCGATGACCGAAACCAGCGAGGAATCCTTGATCAGGCTGATGAATTGACCCGCCAGCGGCGGCAACACCCGCTTGAGGGCCTGCGGCAGCACGATATGGAGCATGGTTTCAGCCGCCGTCATCCCCAATGACCGGGCGGCTTCGGTCTGACCCTTGGCGATGGATTGAATGCCGGCGCGAATGATTTCAGCGGTGTACGCGCCGACAAACAGCGCCAAGGCCCCCACGCCGGCGACGATCCGATCCAGATTCAAGACCGTGCCGATGAAGAAATAGAAGATGAAAATCTGCACCAGCAGCGGCGTGCCGCGAATCAATTCGATATAAAACACCGCTAAACCGCGCAGGGTGGGGTTGGGCGATAAGCGGCACAGGCCGGCGACCAAGCCGATGGCCAGCCCGAAAAAGCCGGAAACGAAGGAGATCCAGATGGTCACCCACAAGCCTTTCGTCAGCGGGCCGATTTGCCAATGGCGTTGCGCGCCGATCTCATCGCCCTCGGCGACTGTATCGCCCGCTTTGACCTTGAGCGTTTCGGTTTCAACCGCGACGGCGGCCGGCGCTCCACCGTCGGCGGGCTTGATGTCCACGCGGCTATAAGCGCCATCAGGGCGGATTTGACTGACTACGCCGGCGAGCGGGGCGGATTGGGCTCGTTCGTCCTGATAAAAGAAATATTGTGGTACCCGCTCCCAGCGCCATTCGTAGTTGACCCGTTTGGTCGCAATCCAAAGTCCGACCGCCATGGCCAGCAAGATGAGCCCCAGCAGCGCGTGCCAAGGCCACTGAGCCTGGTGCCGTTTGAGAGGCACGGCTACTGAACGTCTTTCAGCCAGTCAGTATTTTTAAACCATTTGTTAAGTAACTTTTGATGGCTGGTGTCCTGTTTGACCTTGCTCAGAAAGTCGTTGATCGCTTTTAAAAACGCCGGATCGCCCTTGGCAATAGCCCAACCGATCGGTTCGTCGGTAAAGGGTTGGTCGAGAAACACCAGTTTGCCTTCGCCGCGTTGGACGTTGGCCACCAGATTGTAAGGAGCGTCGTAAATAAAGGCGTCCACCTTGCCGTTGACCACTTCCATCACACCTTCGGCCTCGGTTTCGTAAGAAAAATATTTGGCCTTGGAGATATGTTTCTTGGCGGCGATCTCGCCGGTGGTTCCCAGCTTGGAAGCGATTTTATAGTCAGGGTTGTCGAGATCCTTGTAGGATTTAACCTTGTCGGCCAGCGCCTTGCGCAACAGGACGGTCTGACCGATCAGCATGTAAGGCTCGGAAAAATCCACCTTCTCCTTGCGCTCGTCGGTGATGGTCATCCCGCTCATGATGATGTCGCATTTGTTGGTGAGCAGCGCCGGGATAATGCCATCCCAAGCCGTGCTGACTAAATCCAGCTTGGCCGCGCCGAGTTCCTTGGCCATGAGCGCGGCAAGATCGGGATCGAAACCGATGATTTTTCCGCGCTTGTCGGTCATTTCAAAGGGCATGTAGGCCGGCTCCGTGCAAACCCGCAGACCGTCTTTCTTGATTTGGTCCAATTTACCGGCCCAGGCAGGCGACCACCCCAAGCTGAAGGCAGCGAATGCGGCAAGCGCGACCAAGCGGTTTTTCATGCGGGAATTCTCCTTGTGAAGGGTGAGAAACAAAAATAAACCGACAAACTGAGCCCGGCATTAAAAATGCTGGAGTCCCTTCATTATAAATTCATTTTTGGAGATTTCAGGGGGTGGCGCGTTTCGAATTCCAACTTTAACCGCAAAATTCTGTCATTGAGACGTCAAATGATCGTTCAGTCCCAAGTGCTGATGCGCGGATACAGAGGAAACGGTTTAAATCAATTGCGGTCACATAAAAATGACAAATTTTCTAGTTTGCGCTGATTGCGGGATTACTGAACATCCTTCAGCCAGTCGGTGGTTTTAAACCACTTTTTATACAACGCATAGCGAGAACCATCTTTTTGAATCTTGGCGAGAAACTCGTTAAGCCAACGCAAAAATTCCGGGTGGTCCTTGCTGACGCCCCAACCGACAGGTTCCACGGTGAAGGGAGCATCCAGAAAGACCACTTTTCCTTCGCCGTGCCGTCCGAAGGCGACTGCGTTATAGGGAGCATCGTAAACAAAAGCATCGGCTTTACCGCCGATCAATGCCGGAAGCGCCTCATCCTCGGATTGAGCGGACAGGTGCTGCGCTTTTGGCATGTGGGTTTTGACCGCGGTTTCGCCGGTCGTGCCTTTTTTCGACAAGACTTTGTATTTAGGGTCGTTTAAGTCGTTATAAGATTTGACTTGGCCCGCCAATTCCTTGCGGAGCAGAACCGTCTGGCCGACTACGACATAGGCGTTGCTGAAGTTGATTTTTTGACTGCGTTCCTCGGTGACGCTCATGCCGCTCATGATGATGTCGCATTTATCGGCGATCAGTGACGGAATAATGTCATCCCACGCGGTTTTGACCAGTTCCAGCTCTGTCTCTTATACACATCT
>DJIW01000123.1:0-458 GCA_002433805.1 Competibacteraceae bacterium UBA6584
TCATCATCGAAGCGGGCGACCCCCTCGACGCGGCTTGTCGCGCCCTAACCGCCGCCGCCCGCGCCGCGGGTAGCCCCGACAACCTGACTTGCCAATTGTTGCGGATCGATGCGCTGCCGACGCCGGACGCCGAATCGGTATTTCAAGAACTCACCGAGCTGCCGCTGCCGCCGCCGCTGGAACCGGGGATGAATTTGGACGGCTACCGTATTGTGCGGGAGCTCCACGCCAGCCCCACCAGCCAGCTTTATCTGGCGCTCGACCCGGACTCCGGCCAGCAGGTGGCGCTGAAAACGCCGTCGGTCAATTTCGAGGACGATCCCGGCTATCTGGATCGGTTCCGGCAAGAGGAATGGGTCGGCCGCCGCATCGACAGCCCGCATGTGCTAAAGGTGATCGAGCCCAAGCGACGGCGGTTTCTGTATCATATTCTGGAGTATCTGGACGGGCGGACCCTG
>DJIW01000123.1:697-23597 GCA_002433805.1 Competibacteraceae bacterium UBA6584
GCTGAAACGCGGGCGATTTTGGAGCAGATCGCCCGAGGCATCCGCGCCTTCCATCGGCTAGACATGCTGCACCGGGATTTAAAGCCGGAGAATATCCACATCGACCGGCACGGTACGGTTCGGCTGATCGATTTCGGTTCAGCGAAAATCGGCGGCGCCGCTGAAATCGCCTCGGTCATCGCGCAAACCGATCTGCTCGGCACCCGCCACTACACCGCCCCGGAGGTATTGCGCGGCGAGCCCGCCACCACTGTCTCCGATCTGTTCGCCTTCGGCGTCATCGCCTACGAGCTGCTGACCGGCGGCTTGCCCTACCGCGAAAGTTCTGATGCGCAAATCAACGCCAAGCGGCTCGCCCGGCGGCCCTATCGCTCCGCCCGCGCCGCCCGACCGGATTTACCCCTGTGGGTGGATGGCGCGTTGGAAAAAGCGGTGCGTTTCGATCCCGCCCGCCGCTATGCCGTTGAAACGGAATTTTTGTACGATTTGACGCATCCCAGCGCCGAATTCAGCGAGCGCCGCCAGCCTTTGTTGGAACGCAATCCGACCGGCTTTTGGCGGGCGGTGGCGCTGGTGTCGCTGCTGGTCAATTTAGCGTTGCTCTATTGGCTGCATCGCGGTTGAGCCGAACAAACTGCTGTCGATTTAAGCTGTCGAGCGCTGTCGCCCGCGTCGTCCATTTGCAATAATCGCTCATGTCCGCCCGAATGCCGCCTCGTTTTCGCCCATCCAATATAGTGTTGACCCTGCTTGCGGTGCTGCTGGCGCTGTTGGGGCTGACGATGACCGGCGCGGCGCGGCGCTCGCAACAGGCCGATCGCGCGGCGGCAGACCGGGCGCTGGTCCGCGAACTCGGCTTGACGGACCTTAGCCTGTTCACCGAGGCGCGCTACGGCCGCCACCTCAGCCAAGCCGACCGGCACAGCGCTTTTCAAGACCATCCGGCGGCGCTGGAGCATTTTCCCTCTGGCGGGCTACTCCCGCCGCCGCCCCATCTCGCGCCCGATCCGCGTTGAATTCAGGCGTCGTCGCGATCTTGGCGCACCCAGATCAGCTGTTCGGTGGCAAAGCCCAACGCCTTGGCTTGCTTCAGCAAATCGTCCAACACGGCGGGCGGCAGCCGCCGGCTCCGCGCTAGAATCCACAGATAATCCCGGTTGGGGCCGCTGATCATGACATGGGAATACTCGATCTTATCCAGAGCGATGATGTGGTAGCCTCCGTAAAACGGACCGAAAAAAGATACTTTCAAGGAACCGACCGTCGGGTCGCCGGTGAAATAGGCGCGCCCCTCCGCTTCCTTCCAAGCGCCCGCGCGGTCGTTGTATCCTCGGTTCAACACCCGGACCCCGCCGTCGTCGCGCAAGCTGTAGGTCGCGCTGATGTCGCTCAGACCGCGCTCGAAAGGATGGTCCAAGCGCGCGATTTCGTACCACTTGCCGAGATAGCGGTTCAGCTCGAAGCCGGAAACGGGCGTCACGCCGCCGGGCGGCGCGACCGCGCAGCCGGCGAGCGACAACAGCAGCAACCCCAGCATTGTTTTCATCGTCATGACACTCCATGAGTTCGTTGGAAGCGTTCGATCTTACTCGCCATCGACCAGTCGCCGCAGCACCTCTTGCCAATCTTGAATGAATCGCCCATGCGCGCTTCGCTCGAACGACAAAAATATCTGATCGACTACACCCTCGCCTCGCTGCTGCGGCGCAAAACCCGCAATCTCGGCCTGCTGCTGGTCTATACCCTGCTGGTCTTTTTATTCGCCTCGGTCTTGCTGCTCGGCCAGGCCCTGCGGCGGGAAGCGGCAACGTTGTTGCAAGACGCGCCGGAGGTGATCGTGCAGCGAACCGTCGCGGGGCGGCACGACCTGCTGCCGGCGGATTGGCTCGATCACTTGCGCCAAATTCGCGGCGTCAGCGAGGCGCGCGGCCGACTGTGGGGCTATTACTACGATCCGGCGGTCAAGGCCAATTACACCGTGATGGCGGCTCCGGAACGGCCGCTGGCCGAGGGCGAAATCCTGATCGGCGCGACGCTGGCGCGGGTCCGTGGGATCGGGGTCGGCGACGTGTTCAGCCTGCGCGCCGCCGGCGGCCCGCCGGCGCTGTTTAAGGTGGCGGGAATCCTGGAGCCGTCTTCGGAACTGCTGAGCGCCGATTTGCTGCTGCTGTCCGAAACCGGTTTTCGCGCGCTGTTCCAGCTCCCGCCGGAGCGCTACACCGACGCCGTGCTGACCGTGCGCAACCCGCGCGAGGCGGGCACAATCGCCCAGAAAATCGCGCTGTCCTTGCCTTCCAGCCGGCCGATCCTGCGCTCGGAAATTTTGCGCACCTACGATGCGGTGTTCGACTGGCGCGAGAGCATGACCTTTCTGGCGCTCGGCGCGCCGCTGCTGGCGTTTGCGATCCTGGCTTGGGACAAGGCCGCCGGCTTGAGCGCCGAGGAAAAACGCGAAATCGGCATCCTCAAGGCCATCGGCTGGGAAACCGGCGACATCTTGCGGATGAAGCTGTGGGAAGGCGCGCTGCTGTCGCTGACCGCCTTTTTGCTCGGCTATCTGCTGGCCTGGTGGCAGGTGTTTCACGGCGGCGCTCGCTTGTTCGCGCCGGTGTTGAAAGGCTGGGCGGTGCTGTATCCCGACTTTCGGCTGACCCCGACTGTCGAGTTGCGTCAAATCCTGGTGTTGCTGGCGGTGACCGTCGCGCCGTACATCATCGCCACGCTGGTTCCGGGCTGGCGGGCGGCGATTGCCGATCCCGACGCGGCGATGCGCGGATGATCGAACTGCGGGCCGTCAGCAAGCGGTTCAATCAAGGCCGGCCGAACGAGTGTCGGGCGCTGGCGGACATCGACCTGCGGCTGGAACGGGGCGGCGTCACCGTGTTCACCGGTCCCAGCGGCTCCGGAAAGACTACTCTGCTGACCCTGATCGGCTGTCTGGCCCGACCGACCAGCGGCCGAATCGTGCTCGACGGCCAACTGTTGTCCAACCTGCCGGAGCGGTTTTTGACCGAGGTGCGGCGGCACACTTTCGGCTTCGTGTTCCAGCAATTCAATTTGATTCGGGGTCTGACGGTGTTGGAAAACGTGATGCTGCCGGCCTATCCGCTGGGCCGGCCCCATCGGGCGCTGACGGCTGGCGCGCGGGCGCTGCTGGAGCGCTTCGATCTGGAGCCGAAAGCCGATAGCAAGGTCGAATGGTTGTCCGGCGGCGAGGCGCAGCGAACCGCCCTGGCCCGCGCCTTGATCAACGATCCGGCGGTGCTCGTCGCCGACGAACCGACCGCCAATCTCGACAGCCGTTTATCGCGCGAGGTGCTGGGCTTGCTGGTTTTTCCTGGCGGCGTTGTGGCTGCTGCTGAATCGGGTCGACAACCGAGCTTACGATTATCCGCTGGTGCGGCTGAAATACGCGCTGCTGCTGGCCCTCGCGCCGCTGACCGCCGCCGAAGCGACGGTGCAAACCCTGTTTTTTCTGGGCCTGAAACCCGATGTCATCACCTCGTGTTGCGGCTCGCTGTTTAGCGCGGACAGTCGAGGCGCGGCGGCGGAGCTGGCCGGTTTGCCGCCCAAACCGACGCTGGTCGCGTTTTATGGAACGGGAGCGGGGCTGTTGATCTTGGGTTTGGCGTTCCGGCGTCGCCTCCAACTGGGCCGCTGTTCGCCGCCGGCAACGCGCTGGCTTTCGGGGTCGCCATCGCCGCCATCATCGCCGTCATCTCCTTGTATGTGTATGAAAATCCGAACCATCATTGCCCGTTTTGTTTGTTGAAGTCGGGCTACGGCTACCTCGGTTACGCGCTTTATCCGCCGCTGTTCGTGGCGACCGCCGCCGGCCTGGGCGCGGGCGCGATCGCGCCGCTGCGGGACATTAAAAGCTTGCAAGCCGTCATTCCCGGCGAGATCCGGCGCTTGATCCAACTTTGGCTGTACGGCTTTGGAGGGTTCTATCTGCTCGCAACCTGGCTGATGCTGCGCTCGAATCTGGTGTTGCTCGGTTAGAATCACCGACATTCCCGCTTTCCGCCGCCGACCCCTGGAGTCCTTGCGCTGACCCATCCTCCCCTTTCCTGGTTGCTGCTGCTCGGCGCGTTGATCGCCTTCGCCCCGATGTCGATCGACATGTATTTGCCGGGCCTGCCCGCCATCGCCGCCGAATTCGGGGCCGCGCCGTCCGCCGCGCAATTCACCCTATCGAGTTTCTTTATCGGCTTGGCGCTCGGTCAAGCCGTTCATGGCCCATTGGCCGACCGCTTCGGCCGCAAACCGCCGCTGTACGCCGGTTTGTCGCTTTACGTGGCCGCCTCGCTCGGCTGCGCGCTGGCCCCCGACATCCTGACGCTGACGGCGCTGCGGTTTTTCCAGGCGGCGGGGGGATGCGCCGGGGTGGTGATCGCCCGCGCGGTGGTCAGAGACCGGTTCGACGCGCAAACCTCGGCGCGGATTTATTCGCTGTTGATGCTGGTGATGGGGCTTGCGCCAATTCTGGCCCCGCTGCTCGGCGGCTGGTTGCTGATATTGGCGAGCTGGCGCGCGATTTTTATCGTGCTGGCGCTGTTCGGTCTGGCCTGCCTGCTCGCGACCTGGCGCTATCTGCCGGAAACCCGGCCGCCCGGCACTGTCGGCGGCGGCCTCGGCGCGACCTTGCGCACCTACGGCGACTTGCTGCGGGATCGCGCTTTTTTGGGTTACACCTTGAGCGGCGGCTTCGCCCAGGCCGGGCTGTTCGCCTACATCACCGGCTCGCCGCACGTCTTTATCGAAGGCTACGGCGTGCCGGCGCAAGCGTACGGTTGGCTGTTTGGACTGAATGCGCTGGGCCTGATCGCCAGTTCGCAGATCAACCGCCGGTTGCTGCTGCGCCGCAGCGCCGATGCGATCTTGCGCCGCGCCAACCGCGCGACGGTGCTGTTGGGCTTGGCGCTGCTGGCGGTCGCGGCGAGCGGTCGCGGCGGTTTGCCGGCGCTGTTGGTTCCGCTGTTTGGCTATCTCGCCAGCCTCGGTTTCACCGCGCCGAACGCGCTGGCCAGCGCGCTGGCGAAACAAGGCGCGCGCGCGGGCAGCGCCTCGGCGTTGATCGGCACTCTACAGTTCGGCTTGGCGACCGTTTCGAGCCTGCTGGTCGGCCTGCTCGGCGGCGGTTCGGCCTTGTCGATGGCGGCGGTGATCGCCGGATGCGGGCTGTCGGCTTACCTCGCCCACCGCCTGCTGGTCGGTGACGGGCGCGCGGTCGCTCAGTAGTTGCTGCGGTAAGTCGGGCTCCATTTTTCGCGGATCAGGTCGTGTTGGCCGCTGAAGGTGGAGCACTTGGTATTGGCGTAAAATTCGTATTTGCGGTTGTTGAGAAATTGCAGCGGGTCGCCGGTCAGCCGGGCCCACTTATAGCAAGTGCCGAAGGAAATATCGTCTTCGTATTCCCAGGTATCGGCTGCTTTATTGAGGGTCTTGACGATGCAGCAGCCGTAGCGTTCGTTCTGCTTGAGGGTGAAGCGTTCCGTGAAGCCGTTCGCCATGCTGGGAGAAGCGATTTGCGTCAAGGAAAGGGCCAGCCCGGCCAGCCAGACCATCGGTTTGTTCATGCGATTTGCTCCCTGGTGTTGCGACTGTTTCGCAAGATTATCAATTCAGTATAGGATAAGCTCGAAAACGCCAACGGCACAATACGCACCATACAAAGTTATTGCGTTAGATGGGGGGGTGAACTCGTTAGTATTGGCAAAATCGACCCTACAGCGAGAAAGCGAGCGACCTCCATTCCTATCCGACATTCGGCGATCAGGGCCGGTGCGTCGCTTCCGATAAAGCATTCGACGGCAGATTTATTTTATAAATAATTGAATATAAAATATTTTAACAGTATTTGCGCACTCTGTCCGGATACAAATCGCTTTTGATTGATAAACGCACATCATGGTGACTTTGAAAGATATCGGCCGCCGTCTGGGCCTTTCGGTGACTCAAGTCAGCCGGGCGCTCGGGGGATATTCCGACGTCAGCGATGAGACCCGAAAGCGCGTCGAAGACGCGGTGCGACAACTCGGCTATCACCCTAATCCGACCGCGCTAAAGCTTCGATCCGGGCGTTCTGGCATCGTCGGGCTCGTCGTATCCGAGAATTCCGAACAGGAAGAGAGCAATATTCTGTTGGAGATTCTTCTCGGTCTAGCCGCCGAATTTTGGAAACGCGACGTGCTCGTCGTCCTGAACGTTATGCCCAAGACCGGAAAGACGGTCGATTCCTACACGCGGTTATTTCAGCAAGGGGCCGTCGATGGATTTGTGGTTGTCAGTCCCAGCTCCGACCCCATGGGAATCGATTTTCTGATGCGGGCCAAGGTTCCGTTCGTAACGCATGGCCGCGACAGAGCACAGCCTCAATACTCTTTCGTCGATCTCGACAACCGCGCGGTCGGAAACCTCATGGCGTCACGGCTGGTTACGCTCGGCCACAAGGACATCGCCTTTATCGACGGCCCGGAAAACAGCTATTCGGCGCAAGAGCGCTTGTCGAGCCTATACAACGTGCTTGCCGAATATCGGATCGAGCCAAAAGATGAATTTATTCACCGCGGGATTATGACCGAGCATTTCGGGCAGAGCGCCGCAAAAAGTTTGTTCCGAAGCTCCAAGCCCCCCCCGACGGCGATCATCGTCGGCAATATGGTGCTCGCCACCGGCGTGATGCGGGCTTTGCGGGAACTTGGCCTGTCGGTTCCTGCCGACGTTTCTGTCGTGGCGCACGACGACCTTCTGACGCGGTATCCGCGATCAAGCATCAAGCCCGACCTGTCGGGAACCCGTTCGCCGTTTTCCGATGCCTGGGTCGAAATCGCCGATGGGCTGACGGACGCCATCAACGGTCAGAATTCGCGATCGTTTCAGAAATCGATCTCTCCGCTCTACGTCGAGGGTCATTCCATTGCGCCGTCGGTGCGGACCCGTTCGCGCTGAGCGGCGCAAGAACTCGCGGTGCGGGAAGAGGGGCGCAACCGATCACACTGGCCGGCCGCGCCCCCCGGACCGGAAACGTGCTCTAGCCTGCAGCGTCCTCGGGCACCGGGATTTCACCCGACTGGCGAGGGCGAATGATCAGGACGTCGCACGCGGCTCGATCCACGACTTCGCGCGCCACCGTGCCCAGCAGCCTTTCGACGAAGCTCACATCGGAACGAGCGCCGAGAACCAGAAGCTCGGCGTTCCGCTGTTTCGCGGTGTCGATCAGCGCGGCGGCGGCGTCGCCTTCGATCATCAGGGCCGCAGCCACCGTGGCGCCGTTCTCGGCCGCCACGGCAACGGCCTTGGTCAGCGCGTCGTTCGCGGCGGCGCGTCCCAGCACCTCGCCGCCCCGCGCATCGCCGCCGAGCGTGGCGACGTTCTTGGCCTCGTCGCGCCGCGAAAGGCTGCTGTAGGCGCAAACGATCACCAGATCCGCGTCATCCTGCTTGGCTAGCCAAGCGGCCCGGGCGACCGTCGGTTTGGCCAAGCTGGAGCCGTCGGTCCCGACGACGATCACATCGTACTCGGTCATGCTCATGGTAAATCCTCCCCACGCTCAGTGGCCGCCGGCCGGCATCGCCATGACGTCATCGACATCGCGCACGATCGGCGGCTCCTTGATCCACAGCATCGCCAGCGCGGCGACGGCGAGCCCAACGCCGGCGAAGGTGATGGCGTTGTTCGGATTGTCGCCGAGCACGTTGGTGTAGACCCAGCCGAAAGTCACCGAATGGATCAGCATCGGGATCACGATCATCATGTTGATAATCCCCATGTAGACGCCGTAGCGGGTCGAGGGGATCATGCGCACCGCCATGATATAGGGCACGCCCATGATCGACGCCCAAGCGATTCCGAGACCGATGATCGGTACAAACAGTAGATATTTGTTGGTGATGTGCGGGAACATCACCAGACCCGCCGCCGCGAGCAGCAAACAGGCCATGTGCACGAATTTCGCGCCGCGCTGGCGGGCGAAAGCCACCAGCGAGAAGGCGATGGAGAAGGTCACGATGTTGTACCAGCCGTTGATCAGACCGGTCCACCCGACCGCTTCCTTGAACCCTTCGGCGTGGACGTCGGTGGTGCCCCAGACCGATTTCGCCATCGACAGCGTCACGAACTGCCAGTAGCACATCATCGCGTACCACTGGAACAGATAGACGAGGGCCAGCTTGCGCAGCTCGACCGGCATTTCGACGATGGCGTCCCAAATTTCCCTCACGAAGCCGAAGGCGGTCCCCTTGTGCTCGCGTATCGCCTTCAGTTCCGCCTCGGTCGGCGGGATCTCCGGCGTGGTCAACACCGAGATCAGCACCGACCCGATGGAGCAGACCGAACCGAGCATGAACGAACCGACGACCCAGTAGGGGATGCCCGCTGCGGTCGCCCCTTCGATCAAGTTCTGGAAAACGAACAGGGAAATGTTGGCCAGGGTGATGCCGAAACCGGTGAAGAAGCTCTGGGCGAGGAAGCCCTTGCCCAACTGAGAGGGCGGCAGCTTGTCGGCGATGAAGGCCCGATAAGGCTCCATCGCGGTGTTGTTGCTGGCGTCGAGCAGCCACAGCAGCAACACCGCCATCCAAAGCGCGGACACGAAAGGGAACAGGAACAGGCAGATCGAACACCCGATCGCGCCGATCAGGAAAAACGGTTTCCGCCGGCCCCAACGCTCGCTCCAGGTGCGGTCGGACAGGGCGCCGATGATCGGTTGGATCAGCAGGCCGGTCATCGGTCCCGCCAGGTTGAGGATCGGCAGGTCGTGGGCGTTGGCGCCGATGAACTGGAAGATCGGGTTGATGGCGGTCTGCTGCATCCCGAAGCTGTACTGGATGCCGAAAAAGCCGAAATTCATCAGCAGGATCTGCCGCATGTCCATCAGCGGCTTCTGCCGGACGATGGTGGTGTGCGCCAGCGCGGCGCCGGTCGCGGCGTTGCCGCCGTCTGCGGTTGCGTTTAGTGCGCTCATCGGACGCCTCCCCGGTTGCGGTCGAGGTAGTCTTGCAGCCGGGTCAGCTCGCGCTCCCAGCCTTCGCTGTGGAAGCCGGCGACCCCGGCTTCATACGGCCCCTGCACGATGCGGACCAGCGTGCCGTCGCGGCCCATCTTGTTGAATTCGACCCGCAGCTCCAGCGGCTTGTCGGGGTCGATCCCCGAATCCCCGCTGATCCTTTGGCGGGCGACGAACACGTCCGGCTCGAAATACTCCGTGAACACCGCATCTGTCGTCACGCGGGTCGTGGGGTCGTTGTCGCGCACCTTGACGTGATGATGCTTCCCGCCCACCCGCAGGTCCGAGCTAACGGTTTCCTTTTCGACGTGCCAGCCTGGGCTACCTCGCCACTGCATCATCTCTTCTGGCGCCGTCCACGCTCGAAAAACGATGGGTCTCGGATAGTCGAACTGACGTTCGATGATGACCATGACATTAGCCGCCATACGAATTCTCCTTCTTTCGCCGTTGCCACTTTAGACGAGAAACGCGGTACCGACGTCTGGACCGCCTGTCTGGGCGGCGTTGGTTTGGCGTAGATTGCGTTCGACAGTGAATCGGCGCCGAGACATCGGTCGCAAAGTTTCGAGCGGTCCCGCCGAGTAACGCTCGCGATGGTCGCGGTTGGCGACTCCGCCTCACACGCGGGAAAGCGGCGCTCTCAAACTTCATCTTAGCAATCCAAATCGATTTGGAAAGGGGAATTCATCTTTTTTTGACCCGATATATCCCTTCCTATTCGCTCGCTTGAGGCCGCCAGAAGCTTGAAACGCGGACCGGATCGGAGTTCTCTATACTTTTCACCCATGGCGACCCCCACTCTGGCTTTCCGTCCTCGCGCCCCGACGCCGCTCGCCTCATGAAGCGTCCGGCCACTTTTTCCGGCGATTTGCGCGGCGGGCTGGTCGGAGCCGCCGTGGTGCTGCCGCAGGCGAGCGCGTTCGGCATGACGGTGTTCGCGCCGTATCTGGGCACTGCGCCCGGCGCGCTGGCGGGCTTGATCGGCGCCATCGGCCTGCTGGCGATCGCCGGGTTCATCGGCGGCACGGCCGGTTTGATCAGCGGGCCGACCGGCGCGACCATGGCCCTGCTCGCCGGAACAGCCGCCGTGCTGGCCACCGCCGGCCTCGACCCCGAAGCCATCGCGTCCGCGCTGTTCATCGTCACCGCGTTCGCCGGCCTCTCGCAACTGCTGATCGCCTTGGCCGGCGGCGCTCGGCTGATGAAATTTATCCCCTACCCGGTCATCGCCGGCCTCACCACCGGCACCGGCTTGCTGTTGATCAAATCCCAGTATCCGTTTCTGCTGGGCATCGACCATCAGGCTCCGCTGTCGCGGTGGCATTGGCTGCCGGTCGCCACCGCCGCCGGCACATTTCTGATCGCGCGCTTCTTTCCGCGCCGGCTACCCCGCTTTCCCGGCCCCATCGCCGGGTTGATCGGCGGCACGGCGCTGTTTCAACTCCTGATGCACACCGCCGGTCCCGAAATCGCGCCGCCGCATTGGGTGATCGGCGCGATGCCGGCGTTTTCCGAATTTCGCCCGGCGTTTCAAACCTTGGCGCAAAGCGCGGCGCTACCGTGGCCCTTGATCTTGCAGGCGGCCTTCACCCTGGCGGTGCTGGCTTCCTTGAACACCTTGCTGACCTCGGCGGTGGCCGACACCGCCACCGGCCTGCGCCACGATCCCCGCCGCACCTTGCTGGGGCAAAGCCTCGGCCAGATCGCGGTCGGTTTGGTGGGCGGGATGGCGGGCGCGGCCAGCGTGGGCGGCACCGCCACCGCCAGTCAGGCCGGGGCGCGGCGCTGGGCCGCTCCGATCACCGCCTTGATCCTGCTCGCGCTGTTGCTGTTCCTGGGGCCGGTCGGCCGCTGGCTGCCGACCAGCATGTTGTCCGGCATCATCATCGCCTCCGCCCTCAATTTGCTGGAATTGGACATTCTCGCCTGGGCGCGCCGCTCTAGGACTCGGTTGGACGCGGGGGTCGCGCTGCTGGTGATCGGGGTGACGCTCGGTTACGACTTGATGGTGGCGGTTCTGGTCGGGCTGGCCATCGCCATTTTGCAGTTCGTGCGGGCGCAAAGCCGAATTTCGATCATCCACACCCGCCAGACGGGCCTGCAACGCCATTCGGTGCGCCAGCGGCCGGCCGAACAGAGCGATTTGCTGGACCTGCACGGCGACCGAATCGTGATGTACCAGCTTCGCGGGATTCTCTTTTTCGCCAAAACCGAACAGCTGTTCGAGGAGATGTTGCCCGATCTCAACCGGCCGTCGTGGGTCATCTTGCATTTGCGCCAAGTGTTGCAAATCGATCTGTCCAGCGTCCGCCTGTTCCAACAGATCGCGGCGCGGCTGGAAAAGCACGGTGGCGAATTGCTGTTTTGCGAGGTGCGGGAGGATTTGGGATTGGGGCGGGATGTCGAGTTGACCTTGCGCAAAATCAGCCTGCGACCCGGCCGCTTGAACGTGAAGACCTTCGGCCCCGCCGATCAGGCTTTGGAATATGCCGAGAACGCGCTGTTAAGCGCCCTGGGCGTCGCGCACGCCGGCCCCGAGCGCCGTTTCGAACTGGCGGAAATGGACTTATGCCGCGAGATGGAACCAGCGGAACTGAACGCGCTGGCCGCCGCGCTCAGATCCCGCGAACTGGCCAGCGGGGAGCGGCTGTTTTCGGCCGGCGATCCGGGCGCCGAACTGTATCTGGTATTGCAGGGTCAAGTGGATATCCTCTTGCCCTCCGCCCAGAACCATTTCAAGCGGTTGGGCATCTACGGACCGGGCACCGTGTTCGGCGCGGTGGCTTTTCTCGATCCCGGCCCGCGCACCGCCGACGCGGTGGCGGTGCGCGGCAGCGAGCTGCTGGTGCTCAACCGCGCCGATTTCAATCAATTGCAACTGCACTGCCCTGACGCCGCCATCGCCCTGTTGCTGGCGCTCGGCCGCCAGCAAAGCAGCGCCCTACGCTGGAGCGCCAAGGAAATCCAGCGCTTGATTCAATGGTGAGGAAGCTCACCCGCGCGCCGCCTGCTGTCGAAGCCGATTTGAGCCGTGCCCGAACCGTCAACGGCCGCCGGCTTTTTTGAAACAGCGCGGCAATCCGTCCCTTTAAGATGAGGCTTGAAAGTGAAAGCAAAACTGATCACTATCATACTGATTTTTATGATTTTTATGTCCGCTGCTTTCTATTTGGAAAAATCGACTGCCGTCCGGACGCCTAAATTGTTCGCCACCAACGGGGAATCGTCGATCCAAAACATCTCCGAGGTTAAAGCCTTAAGCAACGGCAAATGGATCCGCAGCTTTCGGGCGGCCGACGGTACGATCTATCTGAGAAAGCACCTCAAAAGCACGGATGGCGGCCTGACGGTCGAAGCTCAAACCAAGGTCGATGTGGAGGATGTCAACGCCGTTCCCGAAAGCGCGGTGTTCGCGAAAAAAGGGATGTTTTACGCGCTGCGCGGGCGCGCGGCGTTGGAAAAACCGGGCGTTTACACTCTGAACGCCTGGCGTTCGACCGACGACTTAAACACCGTCAGCTCCGAAAAAGTCACGTTTTACGTGCCCGAAGGCCCCGTCAAGGAACCCGAGGAAGGCGTTTGGTATGGCCTTTACGTTTACCGGACCATTCTGGAAATGCCCGACGGCTCGTGGCTGATGACTCTGTACGGCAATTTCGAAAAAGACAATCTCCCGATTTATAACCAAAACGCCAAAACCGAAACCCGCTTCATGATGCGATCCTTCGTCGTCAAATCGACCGATCAAGGCCGGACTTGGCATTACCTGTCCAGCATCGCCGTACCCCGAGAAGGCGATCCCATCGGCGAAGGTTTCGTGGAACCCGCCATCGTCCTTTTGGCTAACGGCCACTTATTGTCGGTGATGCGGACCGGCCATCATTTTCCCCTGTACGCCGCTTGGAGCGCGGACGGGGGCAAAACCTGGACCTCGCCGATGTATACGGGCCTGGACCGGGGCGTCGATCCTAACTTGATCCGCCTGCGCGACGGACGCATCGCCTTGGGTTGGGGGCGGCGCTACCGCGAGGGTTGGTCGAAAATCACCCCGCAGGGCGACCCGTATTATTTTAACTATCCCGGCGAAGGCGACTCCAATCTCGCGATCAGTGAGGATAACGGTCAAACGTGGGTCAACCATAAAATCGCGCGACAAACCGGCTCGACCTATTCGACGATCTTCGAGGTAGAACCCAACGTGATCTTTTATCAAGTCGATCAGTGGATTTGGCGCGTCGCGCTGAAAGCCCGTTCCGCTGATTAGGCCAGCCGCTGGCGGTTCGCGGCCGAAGGTCCCGGACCTCGCGAACCGCCAGCGGCGAGCGGCCCGCCAGCCCGGCCCGCGTCCGCCGGATCGTCCCGGACATCCAGCACCCGATTTCAGGGCGGATGGCCTCCACCGCCCTTCCCTTATCTTTAAAAAGACTTCATCTACAATGATGGGGCGACGCATTGATGGCGAAGCTCATCGATTGTGATCGCGCGCCAAATCCGCCGGCAGTGTACCGGCGCTGAAGCCGCAACTTCGAACGACTGTTGAGCAATACGCTTTGCTATTGAGCTCACTAAAGGCAACCAACGACCATGATGACCCTCCGCACAGCGTTTCAGAGTGATCACCCAGGCTCTCGACACCGCGACGGGCAACCGTCCGTTTCACTTTCAACCCAAGCGGACGATAAGCCGACCGCGGCCGAACCCTGCCCGCGTTGCCAGCGCCGTTTAACGTCGCACCATTTTGCGACCGACGACGGTCTTTCGATCATCACCTATCATTGTATCGAACACGGCGACGTGATCCCCGCGCGCGATCTCACCGCGCATCACCACCGCTAACGAGGAGGAGAAACCGTGGCAACGAATCGCGATTTAGACCCACTGGAAACCCAGGAATGGCTCGATGCCCTAAAAGCCGTACAACACCACCAAGGCGCGGAACGGGCGAATTTTCTGGTGGACCAGCTGGTGCAGGAAGCGCGTCGCGAAGGCATCTACATCCCCGCGTCGCTGAACACCGCCTACTGCAACACCATCCCCGTGGACAAGGAGGAACGCACGCCGGGCAACCGGGATATCGAGCATAAAATCCGCTCCGCGATCCGCTGGAACGCGATGGCGCTGATCTTGCGCGCCAACAAGGAATCCTCCGAACTGGGCGGCCATATCGCCAGCTTCCAATCCTCGGCGCTGCTCTACGACATCGGTTTCGGCCACTTCTGGCACGCCGCCTCTGAAAATCACGGCGGCGATTTGATTTACTTCCAAGGCCACTCCGCGCCGGGCTTTTACGCGCGCGCTTTTCTCGAAGGAAGGCTGACCGAAGAACAGCTGCTCAAGTTCCGCCAGGAAACCGAAGGCAAGGGTCTTTCCTCCTACCCGCACCCGTGGCTGATGCCCGAATTCTGGCAGTTCCCCACCGTGTCGATGGGCTTGGGGCCGCTGATGGCGATCTATCAGGCCCGCTTCCTGAAATATTTGGAGGGGCGCGGTCTGGCCAAGACCGAAAACCGCAAGGTATGGGCCTTCCTCGGCGACGGCGAAACCGACGAGCCGGAATCGCTGGGCGCGATTTCGATGGCCGGGCGCGAGCATCTGGACAATCTGGTGTTCGTCATCAACTGCAACTTGCAGCGGCTGGATGGCCCGGTGCGCGGCAACGGCAAAATCATCCAGGAATTGGAATCGGTGTTCCGGGGCGCGGGCTGGAACGTGATCAAGGTGGTCTGGGGCCGGGGCTGGGACCGGCTGCTGGAAAAAGACCAGACCGGCCTGCTGATGCGGCTGATGGAAGAATGCGTGGATGGCGAGTATCAGGATTTTCGCTCCAAGAACGGCGCTTATATCCGCGAACACTTCTTCGGCAAGTATCCGGAATTGCGGGAATTGGTCGCGGACATGAGCGACGACGACATCTGGGCGCTGCGCCGGGGCGGCCACGATTCCACCAAGGTGTACGCGGCCTACGCGGCGGCGGTCAAGCATCAGGGCCAGCCGACCCTGATTCTGGCCAAGACCGTCAAGGGCTACGGCATGGGCGAATCGGGCGAAGGCCAGATGATCGCCCATCAGGCCAAGAAGATGACCAGCGACGCGCTGCGCCAATTCCGCGACCGCTTCCAGATTCCGGTCAGCGATGAGGATCTGGGCAAGATCCCATTCCTGACCCTGGCGGATGGCAGTCCGGAAAAGAACTACCTGCACGAACGCCGCCAGGCGCTGGGCGGTTATCTGCCGAGCCGCCGCCCCAAATCGACCGCGCTGGAAATCCCGCCGCTGTCGGCCTTCGACCGGCTGCTGCAAGCGTCCGGCGAGCGCCAGATTTCCACCACGATGGCCTTCGTGCAGATGCTCGGCACCCTGCTGCGCGATAAAACCATCGGCAAGTTCATCGTGCCCATCGTCCCCGACGAATCGCGCACCTTCGGCATGGAAGGTCTGTTCCGCCAGCTCGGCATTTACTCCGCGGTCGGCCAGCTTTACAAGCCGCAGGACGCCGATCAACTGATGTATTACCGCGAGGATAAATCCGGTCAGGTGTTGCAAGAGGGCATCAACGAGGCAGGCGCGATGTCGTCTTGGATCGCGGCGGCGACCTCCTACAGCAGCAACAACCTGCCGATGATTCCGTTCTACATCTATTACTCGATGTTCGGCTTCCAGCGCTTCGGCGATCTGGCCTGGGCGGCGGGCGATTTGCGGGCGCGCGGCTTCCTGCTGGGCGGCACCGCCGGACGCACCACGCTCAACGGCGAAGGCTTGCAGCACGAAGACGGCCACAGCCATATCCTGGCCTCGACCATCCCCAACTGCGTGACCTATGACCCCACCTTCGCTTACGAACTGGTGGTCATCATCCGCGATGGCCTGCGCCGCATGTTCCAGGAGCAGGAAGATGTGTATTACTACATCACGGTGATGAACGAAAATTACCCCCACCCCGGCATGCCGGAAGGGGCGGAAGACGGCATCATCAAGGGGATGTATCTGCTCGCGGACGGCGGCCAAGCGAAAGGCCCACGGGTGCAACTGCTCGGTTCCGGCACCATTCTGCGCGAGGTGATCGCCGGCGCGGAACTGCTGAAAAACGACTTCGGCGTGACGGCCGATATCTGGAGCGCCACCAGCTTCAACGAGCTGCGCCGCGACGGCATGAGCGTGGAGCGCTGGAACCTGCTGCATCCGACCCAGCCCCGCCGCCAGAGTCACATCGAACGCTGTCTGGATGGCCACGATGGGCCGGTGATCGCGTCGACCGATTACATGCGCATCTATGCCGATCAGGTGCGGGACTACATTCCCCGCCGCTACATCACGCTGGGTACGGACGGTTTCGGCCGCAGCGATTATCGGGTCAACCTGCGGCGGTTCTTCGAGGTCAACCGGTATTACGTCGCGGTCGCCGCGCTCAAGGCGCTGGCCGATGAGGGTCAGATCGAGGTCGATACAGTCGAGAACGCCATCAAGAAATACGGCCTCGACACCGAACGGCCCGATCCCTGGACGGTTTGAAGCCCTGAAGGCCCCTGACGCGCCGCCGTTCGCGGCGTCGCGCGTTTAAAGCCCAACGCCTCGCGAGGAACCACAATGAGTCAAACCATCGAAGTCAAAGTCCCCGATATCGGCGACTTTAAAGACGTGCCGGTCATCGACGTGCTGGTCAAGCCCGGCGACGCGATCAAGGCCGAGCAACCGCTGATCACGCTGGAGTCGGACAAGGCCACCATGGACGTGCCCTCGCCGATCAACGGGACTGTCAAGGAAATCAAGATTCACATCGGCGACAAGGTGTCGGAAGGCGCTTTGGTGTTGCTGGCGGAGAGCGGCGACGCCGCGCCGGCCGCCTCCGAAAAAGCGCCACCCCCGCCTCCGCCCGCCGCGACCAACTCGCGCGGCGGCGTCGCGGAAGTTCGGGTCCCCGACATCGGCGATTTCAAGGAGGTGCCGATCATCGAGATTTTGGTTAAAGCCGGCGACGAGATCAAAGCCGAACAGCCGTTGATCACTCTGGAATCGGACAAGGCGACCATGGACGTCCCGGCCCCGCTGGGCGGCGTGGTGGGCGAGATCAAGGTCAACGTGGGTGACAAGGTGTCGGAAGGAACGGTCATCCTGAGCCTGATCACCGGCGACACCAGCGCGCCGCCCCCGCCGAACGTCGCGCCCTCGACCACCCCCGCCCCGCCGCCCGCGCAAGCGGCCTCATCCACCTCGGCGGGCGGCGTCGACGAAGGCGCGTTCAAACTGGCCTATGCCGGGCCGGGCGCGCGCAAGCTGGCGCGCGAATTGGGCGTCGATCTGGGCAAGGTCAAGGGCAGCGGCAACAACGGCCGCATCCTCAAGGAAGATATCGAAGCCTTCGCCAAGGGCGGCGGGGCGGCGGCTCAGGCCAAAGCGCCCGGCGCGGCGGCGGACGGCGCGGCGCTGGGCTTGTTGCCCTGGCCGCAAGTCGATTTCGCCAAGTTCGGGCCGGTGGAAAGCAAGCCGCTGTCGCGCATCCAGAAGATTTCCGGCGCGAACCTGCACCGCAATTGGGTGATGATTCCGGCGGTCACTTATCACGAAGACGCCGACATCACCGAGCTGGAAGCCTTCCGGGTGCAGATCAACAAAGAAGGCGAAAAGAGCGGCGGCGGCAAGCTCACCATGCTGGCGTTCCTGATCAAGGCGTGCGTTCGCGCGTTGCAGCAATTCCCCAGTTTCAACACCTCGCTCGACGGCGAAAATCTGATCTACAAGCAATACTTCCACATCGCCTTCGCCGCCGACACGCCCAACGGCCTGGTGGTGCCGGTGGTGAAGGACGCCGACAAGAAAGGCGTGTTCGATATCGCCGCCGAAACCGGCGCGCTGGCCAAGAAGGCGCGGGAGGGCAAGCTGGGGCCGGCCGACATGCAGGGGGCCTGTTTTACCATTTCCTCGCTGGGCGGCATCGGCGGCACCTATTTCTCGCCGATCATCAACGCCCCGGAGGTGGCGATTCTGGGCGTCAACAAATCGATCACCAAACCGGCGTGGGACGGCAAACAGTTCGCGCCGCGATTGATCCTGCCGATGTCCTTGAGCGCCGACCACCGCGTGATCGACGGGGCCTTGGCGACGCGCTTCAACGTCTATCTGGCTCAACTGCTGGCGGATTTCCGCCGCGTGCTGCTTTAGGAGGCCGTCGCTCATGGCGCTTATCGAAGTAAAGGTTCCCGACATCGGTGATTTCAAGGACGTGCCGGTCATCGAAGTGCTGGTCAAGCCCGGCGATGTGGTCAACCCCGAAAGCCCGCTGATCATGCTGGAATCGGACAAGGCCACCATGGACGTGCCTTCGCCGCACGGCGGCACGGTCGCCGAGATTAAGGTCAAGGTCGGCGACAAACTGTCGGAAGGCTCGTTAATTTTGATGCTCGACGCGGCCGCCGGCGTGGCGCAAACCGTCGCGCCGGCGGCCGCTCCCCCGCCGGCCGCCGCTGCCCCGACGACGCCGGCCGCGCCGGCCGCACCCGCGCCCTCCGCCGCATCCTATAGCGGCAAGGCCGATGTCGAGTGCGAAATGCTGGTGCTGGGCGCGGGGCCGGGCGGTTATTCCGCCGCGTTCCGCTCCGCCGATCTCGGGATGAAAACGGTGCTGGTGGAGCGTTACGCGACGCTGGGCGGCGTCTGCCTGAACGTCGGCTGCATTCCGTCCAAGGCGCTGCTGCACACGGCGGCGGTGATGGACGAAGCCAAGGCGCTGGCCCATCACGGCATCGAGTACGGCCCGCCCCAGATCAACATCGACAAGCTGCGCGGTTTCAAGGACGGCGTGGTCAAAAAGCTGACCGGCGGTCTGGCGGGGATGGCCAAGGCGCGCAAGGTCGAGGTGGTGCGCGGGATCGGCCGCTTCCTCGATCCGCACCATCTCGAAGTCGAGCTGACCGACGGCGCGGGTCAAGACAAGACCGGCGCGAAGCAAGTGGTGCGCTTCCAAAAAGCCATCATCGCCGCCGGATCGCAGGCGGTGAAGCTGCCGTTCATGCCCGACGACCCGCGCGTGGTGGATTCCACCGGCGCGCTGCTATTGACCGGCGTGCCGAAGCGGATGCTGGTGGTGGGCGGCGGCATTATCGGTCTGGAAATGGCGACCGTTTATTCCACCCTCGGCGCGCGGATCGACGTGGTGGAAATGCTGGACGGGCTGATGCTGGGCGCGGATAAGGATTTGGTCAAAGTGTGGGAGAAGATGAATGCGCCCCGCTTCGATCAGGTGATGCTCAAGACCAAGACCGTTTCCGCCGAAGCGACGCCGGAGGGGATTAAGGTCGGCTTTGAGGGCGAGAAAGCCCCGGCGGAGCCACAGGTCTACGATCTGGTGTTGATGGCGGTGGGCCGCAGCCCCAACGGTAAGAAGATCGACGCCGAAAAAGCGGGCGTGGCGGTGACGGATCGGGGCTTCATCCCAGCGGACAACCAGATGCGCACTAACGTGCCGCATATCTTCGCCATCGGCGACATCATCGGCCAGCCGATGCTGGCCCATAAAGCGGTGCACGAGGCGCACGTCGCGGCGGAAGTCGCGGCCGGGCATAAAGCTTATTTCGACGCCCGCCAGATTCCCTCGGTCGCTTATACCGACCCCGAAGTCGCCTGGGCCGGTAAGACCGAGGAGCAATGCAAGGCCGAGGGCATTAAATACGGCAAGTCGGTGTTCCCGTGGGCGGCGTCCGGTCGCGCCATCGCCAACGGTCGCGATGAGGGCTTTACCAAGCTGCTGTTCGACGAGGCGACCCATCGGGTGATCGGCGGTGGCATCGTCGGCACCCACGCCGGGGATTTAATCGGCGAGGTCTGCTTGGCGGTCGAAATGGGCTGCGATCCGGTCGATATCGGCAAGACCATCCACCCGCATCCGACCCTGTGCGAATCCATCGGCATGGCAGCCGAGGTGTTCGAGGGCGTCTGCACCGATTTACCGCCGATGAAGAAGAAATAGATTTGCTTATCAGCCTCGGAGAAAGCGGGATTCCTTCGAGGTTAGGCTAGGGCGATGATGGCGGGGAATTTAACCCCGCCATTTTTTGTTGTAATATTTAGTGATAAAAGATCTTTTAAATCAATATGTTTTACGATTTTCGGTGTGCTTTAGCAGATATGCGGAAACCGTGTAATTACTTGTTGTTGCGGGCGCGAAGCGTCTGCAACAACGGGGCGGCGGATACGATCCGCTGCTTGCGCGGCGCGAAGCGCCGCACAACCACGCGGATCAAGCCGACATCGGCCGTCAAAGCCTCCGGCTTTTCCGCCCTTGAGGCTTATCCGCCGCCCCGTTAGGCCACTTCTCCCCACACCCACCACGAACAATGCGCTACGCATTTCTTGTCAGGCATGGCAAAATGAGCTACTCATTTTTCATCAACTTTCAGTGCACCTCTGATCGTGGGAGGGCTGTTGGTGTATGGGAGAGTTTTCATGGCAAGACCGAAAAAACAAATACTTGTAAGTACTGAATCTCCTCATAAGCAGGCTTCGAATCTCCCGCCCGAAGAGGGAGTGAGGCAGCAGGTTATTAACGACTTAAAAAGGCTCGGTTGGAGCGAAGGACAGCTACGTTGGAAGCCAGAATGGCCCATTCCAGACACCCCGCATGATTTGACAAAGCGCGAGCGCGACCAGAAATATGCAACGTGCGGAAGCGCTGACCTAGTCGCATTCGCCGACGAAAGCGGCGAATGGCATGCCTTACAAATTATCTTCGAATTTAAAGCACCCGACATTGACAAAGGAAAGTCACAGCTCATTCGATACTTGAGCAACGAGCCAATGGCCAAAATGGGCTATTGGACAAACGGTTCAAGCAGCCTAGCCATCTATAAACGACACCAAGCCGATTGGGTATACGTTGAAGGTGCGCCACCACCTCATCCGGGTGACGATCTAACACAGCCACCGGATACACCACCAACATGGAACACGCTTCGCGCCCCTACGGAGGCCGAACTTGCTGGTGCGCTACGGCGCTTAGTTGCCACTACTGTAATTGGCGACACAAATGTAAATCGAAGAGAGGACCAACTAAGGGAGCTGATCCACGTCTTGCTTGTAAAATTGGAGAGTGATGCCGTTGCTAGTAGATCAACAAACAGAGAAAAGCCGGTTAATTTCAGGATATACGGTGATCAGCTAACAAAAATCTCGGTGACGGCTAAAGCGATACGTGAGCAGTTTCAGGAGTACTTTCAAAAGCAGAGGACAAGAATTTTTCATCCGAATGATCGAGAAAAGATACTCCTGACTGATGAAACAATCTTCGCAGTGGTCGCCCAGCTGACCCCTTATCGAATACTTGGAGATGATGTTGATTTGCTTGCGAAAGCATTTCAAATTTTTAGAACGTCCGCTCTAAAAAGTGGCGAAGGCCAGTATTTGACTCCACTGAGAGTGGTCAGACCAGCTGTCATGGCCTTAGAAATCACCTCACAAGATAAAGTAATCGACCCCGCCTGCGGAACCGGATCATTCCTGGTTGAAGCCCTTAGGCAGGTAGCAAAAAACGAGTTCCCTTCGGAGGATGAGGCATGGAATCTGATTAAGTGGGCAAATGACAACCTATATGGAGTAGACAAAGACGATATTGGGGTCAAGCTTTCTCGAGCAATCATGGTTGCGATGCGCGATGGCTCGACACATGTACTGCTTGGCGATGCGATCAGAGTTAATCAGTGGTATAAGAAATTTCCCAAACTTGGGCAAGAACTAGGGAAACCCGAGGCACCATACGTACATGAACAATTTACTGTAGTCGTTACGAATCCTCCATTTGGTGCTGAGTTAAAGGTTAAGGCGGCTGACTGCAAGGCGGCCGGATATTCGATTTCCGTGGCTGCTGCTATGCGAGGCTCTGAAGATTACGCTGATCTTGAAATTGGCCTTGTATATCTCGAGTTGGCACACAGGCTCTTAAGGATGGGTGGTCGTGTCGGCATAATTTTGCCTGAAACGTATTTTTTTAGTCATTCATATAGATGGCTGCCTAAATGGCTAGAAGGTCGCCTCGAGTTGCGAGGAATGTTGAACATTGCAATGGAGGCTTTTGAGGAGTTCTGCCGCGCGAAAACAAACTTCTATATTTTTGAAAAGATCGGAGGGGGTGACCTAGATGGCGCTAATTTCGTAGAAACGGAGAATGAATAATGGCAATTCAAAAGCCATCTTGGTTTTCAGACGAGACAATTATGGTTTCAACTGCCCCGACATGTGGTTTAACAAAGGGAGGTCGCCTTCTTTCTAAAATAGATCGGCAAACTGGGCACCGAATTCAAGTTAATGATCCAGATACGGGCGAGAGTATTGACGCTGTAGATGATTCACTATTAGAAGATATGATTGCGCTTCGCAACGGTGAAACGACGGACACCCTTAGGTTTGTTCCTAAATCCGACGTAGGTATGAGTTGCGCTGTGCCCGTGTACTACAATCAAAGACTAAATAGCCAATTCCTTGCGGAGCTGTCCACAGCGCGATTCGCCGGTTACACCTATGCAACGCTTGGAAGTTTGCTTGAGAGCAATTTAATCACAATTCGAGCGGGGCACGGTTCACCATCGCATGATCAGAGAGTTGGAGAAGTTCCATATATTAAGGTGTCGGATTTGCGCGCCGGATTTGTCAACATCAATCCGACAAATAGAATTCCTATTTCCGTTGCCAAACGATTCTGGAAGGGCGAGACCTCAGGGCTTCAGCCGTACGATTTAGTTTGCCCAGAACGAACGTCTAAGAACATCGGTGATTTTTGCATTTTGATGCCAGGACAAGAGCAGGTTGTTATGACCAAGGAGATTATAGTTATTCGTCCCGGTCCGTCGGCTTCGTTTGATGCATTCTATTTGCTTTGGGCAATGACGCTTAACATAGTCCGTAATC
>DJIW01000121.1:0-909 GCA_002433805.1 Competibacteraceae bacterium UBA6584
GCTTCAGACAGACTTGCTGAACACTCGGTACAGAACCACCGCGAACGCAGCGATGATAAACCGGTTGAAAGGTCCCAGGATATGTTCGATGTCGGGAACCAAACTGGTGATCGCCGACAAAATAACCGCCGGGAACAGCGCCATCAGGGCGGTCGGATTCCAGCCGTTGCGGTAGAAATACCGGCCCGAGGGTGTCCATTTGCCGTTTTCGTCGAATTTGCCGGGTACAAACAGCGGGGGTTTCGGATTTAGCAAGTGTTCCTACGGTAAGATTAGGAATTGGATGTAATGGATTTGCGGTTCTCCGCGTTTTTTATGATATCCACTGCTTTTTCAACGTCTGGCTCCGGCGTAATACTCAATACAACCATGAACCACTTCATCGAAAATAAGACCTTTGACGAAATTCAGATCGGCGATCAGGCCAGTTTGACCAAGACGCTGGATCGAGACGGCGTCGAAGCGCTGGCGAGCGTGACCGGTAACTTCAATCTGATCGATTTGGACGCGGGGCCGGCCGATACCTCGATGTTCGGACAAGGCGGCGGTCAGGCGTCCTGGATCGCATCGTTGTTCGCCACGCTGGCCGATACTCACCTGCCCGGATTGGGTTCGGTGGCCCAGCGGGTGGAAGCCCACCTGCACCGACCGGTCGTGCTCGGCGAAGCGGTGATTGCCAAGGCCACGGTCAAGGACAAACAGTCGGGCGCCCAAGTGGTGCTGTTGGACTGTGAAGCCTTCAATCCGACGGGCCAACGGGTCGCCAGCGGCCGGCTCGAAGTGCTGGCTCCGAAAGAGAAAATGCGCTATGAAGCCAAGGGAATGCCGAGGGTTCAACTGCGGCATGAGGATCGGCTGGAGGCGTTATTGCAGGCGTGCGACGGCTTGCCCGCGCTGGCGTGCGCGGTG
>DJIW01000121.1:1088-18039 GCA_002433805.1 Competibacteraceae bacterium UBA6584
TGCCCGCGCTGGCGTGCGCGGTGGTGCATCCTTGTAGCCCCGATGCGCTGCGCGGCGCGATTGAGGCGGCCCAACGCGGGCTGATCGAACCGATTCTGGTCGGCCCAGAAGCTAAGATCAAACGTCTGGTCGAACAGGAACAGCTGGATATTTCCCCTTATCGGTTGGTGGCGGCCGAGCACAGCCACCACTCCGCCGAGCGAGCGGTTGCTCTGATTCATGCCGGCGAAGCGCAAACGCTGATGAAGGGCAGCCTGCACACCGACGAACTGCTGGCGGAAATCGTCAAAAAAGACGGCGGGCTGCGCACCGAACGGCGGCTGAGCCATTGTTTCCTGCTGTCGGTGCCGACCTATCCGCGCTTGATCGCCATTACCGACGCCGCCATCAATATCGCGCCGACCTTGGAAGACAAGCGCGACATTATCCAAAACGCCATCGACTTGGCTCACGCCATCGGCATTCTCGAACCCAAGGTCGCGATCCTGTCCGCCGTGGAGACGGTCACCAACAAGATTCCATCCACCTTGGAAGCCGGCGCGCTGTGCAAAATGGCGGATCGCGGGCAAATTAGCGGCGGTCTGTTGGACGGCCCCTTGGCTTTCGATAACGCCATCGACGAGCAGGCGGCGAAGACCAAGGGCATCCTATCTCCGGTTGCCGGTAAGGCCGACATTCTGGTCGCGCCTGGCCTGGAAGCCGGCAACATGCTGGCCAAGCAACTGACCTTCATGGCCGACGCCGAGGCCGCTGGCATCGTGCTCGGGGCGCGGGTGCCGGTGGTGCTGACCAGCCGCGCCGACAGCGCCCGCGCCCGGCTGGCCTCTTGCGCGGTCGCCGTGTTGCTCGCCGAAGCACAGCGCAAGGCCCTGGCCTCGACGAAAGTCGCGGCTTAAAGGCTCGCCCGCCATGACCGATCCACGAAGCTTCAACCGGGTCGAGCGCCTGCGCGACGGGACGCCGGTGACGGTTCGAGCCGTCCGTCCGGATGATAAGGATCGGATTGTCGCCGCCTTCCGCGCCTTGGAGCCCGCGTCGATCTACGCGCGATTTTTCCAGCATAAAAACGCCTTGAGCGAACAAGAGCTGCGCGGCGCGACGGAACTGGATTTCGAAAACGATGTCGCTCTGGTCGTCACCCTGGGTCAGGGGGACCAGGAAATCATCATCGGCGGCGCTCGCTATAGCCTTTACCAAGATCGAAACGGCCAGCGCAACGCAGAGATTGCCTTTACCGTCGAGGAGGACTATCACGGTCAAGGCATCGCCGGCCTCTTGCTGCAACTTCTGATTCCGATTGCCCGCGAGCGGGGCATCCGTCGGTTCACGGCGGATGTGTTAGCTGAAAACGCGGCTATGCTGGCCGTCTTTTCCCGCTGCGGATTGCCCATGGCAACGGAATCCCATCCGGATGGGATTCAGGTGAGCCTGGACCTGCGCGATTGATGTAGCCCCTTTGGACCCTTTCAAAACCGATAACCGCGATAACCTTCATGGCCAAGCTGACCACGCCCTATTACCTGATTGACGAAAACCGGCTGCGGGACAATCTGGAGATCATCCGACGGATTCGCGATCTTTCCGGCGCAAAATTCGTGCTGGCGCTCAAATGCTTTTCGACTTGGGGCGTATTCGATTTGATGCGGGACTATCTGGACGGAACCACCAGCAGTTCGCTGTTCGAAGCGCGGTTGGGTTATGAGAAATTCGGCAAGGAAGTGCACGCCTACAGCGTGGGATTCTCGGAAAAGGAAGTCAAAGCCGTCCGGAAATTCGCCGATAAGGTGATTTTCAATTCGATGTCGCAGTTCAGAAATTATCATCATCTGGTGCGAGATTTACGCTTGGGGCTTCGGGTCAATCCGGGCATCAGCTATTCGCATTTCGACCTTGCCGACCCGGCCAGACGCTATTCGCGCTTGGGCGTGACCGACCGATCCGAGCTGATGAAGGCGGCTCCGCTCTTGAGCGGGGTGATGTTTCACTTCAATTGCGAAAACGACGATTTCGCCAACATCGCCGCCGCCATCGACCGGATCGGCGAAAACTACGGCGCGCTATTGGAGCGCTTGGATTGGGTCAGCCTGGGCGGCGGGCTGTATTTCACCAAGGCCGGCTATCCGGTGGAACGCTTCGCCGAAAAATTGAAAAGTTTCGCCGAAAAGTTCGGCGTGCAGCTTTACCTGGAGCCGGGCGAAGCCGCCATCACGCAATGCGCGGAACTGGTGACCACGGTGGTGGATGTGATCCGCAATGAAATCGAGGTCGCCATTGTCGATGCCTCGGTGGAGGCGCACATGCTGGATCACCTGATCTATCGCACCAGCCCCAAGCTGGCCGCGCCCGAACCGGGGCGGTACCGGGTGATCATCGCCGGTCGGACCTGTCTGGCGGGCGATGTATTCGGGGAATATAAGCTGAAGACCAAGCTCAAAGTCGGCGGCGAAGTCCGCATCGCCGACGCCGCCGGCTATACCATGGTCAAGAAAAACTGGTTCAACGGCTTGGCGATGCCGGCCATCGCGGTTCGCCGGCTGGACGGGCGCGTGGACGTGGTCC
Source organism: Competibacteraceae bacterium UBA6584 (assembly GCA_002433805.1). Lineage (GTDB taxonomy): Bacteria > Pseudomonadota > Gammaproteobacteria > Competibacterales > Competibacteraceae > Competibacter_A. The sequence goes on from DJIW01000121.1 coordinate 3,648, forward strand.
GGAAATTTCGCTACAAGGATTTCAAACGTACTTTGTCCTGACTTGGGAGAATGATCGAGATGAAGAAAAACGTGCTGATCGTGGGCGCCGGTGGGGTGGCTCACGTGGCCGCCCACAAAGCCGCGATGAACAACGAAGTGTTGGGCGACATCTGCATTGCGTCGCGCACGCTTTCGAAATGCGACGAGATTATCGCCAGCGTGCATCGCAAGCAGCACGTCCAAAATCCCGAGCGCAAACTGTATTCGCGCCAGATCGACGCGCTCGATATTCCGGCGATGGTGAAGCTGATCCGGGAAACCGGCTCCGAGATCGTCATCAACCTCGGGCAGGCGTTCCTCAACATGTCGATTCTGGAAGCGTGTCTGGAGACGGGGGCGGTCTACATCGACACGGCGATTCACGAGGAGCCGGACAAGGTTTGCGAAAACCCGCCTTGGTATGCCAATTACGAATGGAAACGCAAGGATCGCTGCGCGGAAAAAGGGCTGACCGCCATTCTGGGGGCGGGCTTCGATCCGGGCGTGGTCAACGCCTATTGCGCGCTGGCGGTCAAGCGCTATTTTGACCGGATCGACACCATCGACATTCTGGATGTGAACGCCGGCAGCCACGGCAAATACTTCGCCACCAACTTCGATCCCGAAATCAATTTCCGCGAATTCATCAAGGTCTGGACCTGGATCGACCGCCAGTGGAAGGAGTACCCCACCCATTCCGTCAAGCGCGTTTACGACTTTCCGGTGGTCGGGCCTTGTCCGGTGTATCTCAACGGCCACGATGAATTGCATTCGCTGTCCAAGAACATCGACGCTGACAGCATCCGGTTCTGGATGGGCTTCGGCGATCACTACATCAACGTCTTTACCGTATTACGCACCCTCGGCTTTTTATCGCATCTGCCGGTGACGCTGAGCACCGGGCAAGAGGTCGTGCCGCTGAAAGTGGTCAAGGCGTTGCTGCCCGACCCGCAGACGCTCGCGCCGGGCTATACCGGCAAGACCTGCATCGGCAACTTCGTCAAGGGTCAGAAGGACGGCAAGGCGCGGGAGGTGTTCATTTATCAGGTTTCCGATCACAAAAAGTGCTACGAGGAGGTTGAGTCGCAAGGGATCAGCTACACCGCCGGCGTTCCCCCGGTCGCGGCGGCCGTGCTGGTCGCGAAGGGCGTGTGGGATCCCAAGACCATGGTGAACGTCGAGGAACTCGACCCGGAACCGTTTATCGCCCTGCTCGATACCATCGGCTTGCCGACCGCCATCAAGGACATTGAACCCGGCGGCGCGGCCTCGTTCGACGGCGCGGTTCGGGATTTGGAAACGGAGCTGGCAAAATCGACGGCGACGGTCACGGTGTCGGCGGCCGATCCAATGATCGCGGTCAGGCCCAAGTCGACCCCTAAAGCCTGAGAGGAGCGGCTTCTGGCTGCGCTAAGCCCGCGTCGGACGGAACCGACCTCGCCGGATTGTCCTCGAAGACCCGTGCCGCCAACGCCGCCTCAAGGCCCAGCTTGAGACGGACGAGGGTCAGTGCGCTCCCTTCATGGGGCTGGCATAAAAAAGCGGCGTTCCCGCCCGGCGCTAACCGTGGCGGAAACGCCGCCTTGATCTCGGCGCTCGATCGGCGCTCAGCTCAAACGTCCGGACCCCAACCGAATACTTCCACGGTTCGGAACAGGTCGTTGTCGGTCACCATGCCGACCGGCTTGCCGTCCATTTCGACCACCACCCGCCGGACGTTGGCTTCCGACATTTTTTGAGCGGCGTCGGCCAGCGACATCTCGCGCTTGATCGTGACCAGCGGCCGGTTGGTGACTTCGCCGACCTTGACCCGCGCCGGCGAGCGGTTGACGCTGATGATCTTCTTCAGGACGTCGCGGTCGGTCATGATGCCCCACTGACCGCTGGCGTCGGGTTCGACCATCAGTGCGTTGACGCCGTTTTCGATCATGGTGTGCATGGCGACGTTGACCATCTCGTCGTTCTTGACGGTCACCACCGGCGACATGATGCCGCCCACCGTGGTCGGCATCCGGCCGGAAGCGATCATCGATTGCACCGGATCGGCCACGCGCGCGTCTTCCAGCGCCCGGCGCGATTGCTCCTGATGGCGGCGGCGATGTTCGATTTCCTGGCGCAGCGCCGGACCTTCTTGCCGCATCTTGACGATCAAAAGATCGGCGAATTTGCTGGTCGGCACCTCGGTGGCGCCGTCCATCTGCCGGGCGAAGTCGTAGGTGACGGTCTTGTCGGCGATGACCTTGGCGAGCGCGGATTCGATCAGCTCGGCCGCTTCGGTCCAGCCCATGTATTGCAGCATCATCACGCCCGACAGCATCAGCGAGCCGGGATTGACTTTATCCAGATTGGCGTACTTGGGCGCGGTGCCGTGGGTCGCTTCGAACACGGCGACGTGATCGGCCATGTTGGCCCCCGGTGCGATGCCGATGCCGCCCACTTCCGCCGCCACCGCGTCGGACAGATAATCGCCGTTCAGGTTCATGGTGGCCAGCACCGAGAACTCTTCCGGCCGCAGTTGCAGCAACTGGAAGATGATGTCGGCGATGCGGTCCTTGATCACCACCTTGCCGGCCGGCTGCTTGCCGCCGTGGACGCTGTACAGCTCGTTTTCAGTGATGGTCTGATCCGGGAATTCGTCCCGCGCCAGCTCGTAGCCCCAGTTCCGGAACGCGCCTTCCGTGAACTTCATGATGTTGCCCTTGTGCACCAAGGTCACGCTGTCGCGGCCGTGGTCGATGGCGTATTGAATGGCTTTGCGCACCAGCCGTTTGGAACCGTAAGCTGAAATCGGCTTGATCCCGAGGCCGGCGTCGTCGAAGAATTCCGCGCCCATCTCCTCGCGCAGGAACTTCGCCAGCTTGGCGTTCTCGGGGGTGCCGGATTTGTATTCGATGCCGGCGTAGACGTCCTCGGTGTTCTCGCGAAAGATGATGACGTCCACTTTTTCGGGATGGCGCATCGGCGAGGGCACGCCGGGGTAATAGCGCACCGGACGCACGCAGGCGTAAAGATCGAGATCCTGGCGCAGCGCCACGTTCAAGGAGCGAAAACCGCCGCCGACCGGCGTGGTCAGAGGACCCTTGATGGCGACGACCAGATCCTTGATGGCTTCCAGGGTTTCGTCGGGGAAATAGTTGCCGTCGTAGAGTTCGGCGGCTTTTTCGCCCAAATAAATTTCGCACCAGTGAATCTTGCGTTGACCGCCGTAGGCTTCCTCGACCGCCGCGTCCCAAACGCGCAATGACGCCTTGGTGATGTCGGGACCGATGCCGTCGCCCTCGACATAACCGAGGATGGGTTGGTCTGGAACGTTGAGCTTGCCGTCCTTGATCGAAATTTTTTCACCGCTGGTAGGGATGCGGATATGCTTGTACGCCATGAAGCCTCCTGACGCTTATGGATTTCCAACGAATTGCTGAAGGGCGTGGGTGCTTGAAGATGCCGCGCGCGAACGCGAAAAAAGCGCGAATAAGCTACACGCAAACGCTGTGGCTGTCCACGATGCTCAGCGGGGAACGCCGCCGCCCTCCGTCGGCCTGATTTGCCTTATCGCCATGACTTTGAACGAATTACGCTACATTGTCGCCGTCGCACGCGAACGGCACTTCGGCCGCGCCGCCGAGGCGTGCCACATCAGCCAACCGACTTTGAGCGTGGCGGTGCGCAAGCTGGAGGACGAACTGGGAGTAACCTTGTTCGAGCGCGCGCCGGGCGAGGTCGCGGTGACGCCGGTCGGCCGCCGGATCGTGGAACAGGCGCAGCGGGTGCTGGAGGAAGCCGCCGCCGTCAAGCAGCTCGCCAGTCAGGGCCAGGACGATCTGGCCGGCAGGTTGCGCCTCGGGGTGATCTACACCATCGGGCCGTATCTGTTGCCGCATCTGATTCCGAGGCTGCGCCGGCGCGCGCCCAACATGCCGTTGCAAATCGAGGAGAACTATACTGCGGTGTTGGACGAGCGGCTCAAGGACGGCGAGCTGGACGTGCTGATTCTGTCGTTGCCGTTCGAGGAGCCGGGCGTGGCGACGCAGGCCGTTTACGAAGAACCGTTCGTGGTGTTGGTGCCGACCGGCCATCCCTTGGAGCGGGCGGAATCGGTCGATAGCGCCACCTTGGCCCAGCAAGATTTGCTGTTGTTAGGCCCCGGTCATTGTTTTCGGGATCAAGTGCTGCGCTTTTGTCCGGAGTGCAACCGGCTGACCGTCGGCTCGGACAACATGCAAAGGACTTTGGAGGGCAGTTCGCTGGAAACCATCCGCTTGATGGTGGCGACCGGCATGGGCATCACCGTGCTGCCTTATACCTCGGTCAGCGGTTACGCCCAAGTCGGCGATCTGCTCAGCGTCCGCCCCTTCGCCGAACCGCCGCCGACGCGGGTGGTGGCGCTGGCCTGGCGCAAGAGTTTCCCGCGCCAGCGGGTCATCGATCTATTGGGCGAGGCGATCCGGGCCTGTCCGTTGGGCGAGGCGGTTCGGGTGCTGGCGTGAGCGCCGGCGGGGCGGGCGCGTCCGAGGCGATATCGGTCACGTAGGCCGCGCCGCCGCGCATCTCCCAACGCACGTCGTATTGATACAGCTTCATTCCGTAGCGCCGCGAATGCGGATTGTTCCGCTGGTAAGCCGGGCGCGGGTCTTGAGCCAAGACTTGCGCGATCAACTCGCGCAGGTCGCCAAGCGGCCAAGCGGCGCAGACCGCCGCTGCCGCCGGGCTGAAGTCCACCGCCAGCACCGGCGCGGGGGCGTCGGCGGCAAATCCGCCGGTCGCAGCCGGGATGGAGTCGGCATAAGGCAGATACGGTTTGATGTCCAGTACCGGGGTTCCGTCGAGCAGATCGACGCCCGACAGGTGCAAGACGACGCCGCTTCGCTCGATGGCCACGCGCTCCAGCCGCGCCGCCGACAGCCCGATGGGGTTGGGCCTGAAGGTCGAGCGGGTGGCGAACACCCCGATGCGCTGGTTGCCGCCCAAGCGCGGCGGCCGCACCGTCGGCTGCCAGCGTCCCGCCGGAATGCCGTGGAACACGAAAATCAGCCAGACGTGCGAAAAATCCTCCAGGCCGCGCGCCGCCGCCGGTTGGTTATAGGGCGGCAGCAGGTCCAAGGTCGCCCGCGCCGCCGGGGTCAGTCCCGGCTGGCGGGGAACGCCGAATTTTTCGCGAAAGCAGGATCGGATCACGCCCACGGGCGCAAACGAAAACACCTATAACCACCCGGTTTTCTTGAGCTGGCGATACAGCAGCAGACAGGCCGCCAGCACGGTTCCCATCAAGGCCGGATAGCCGTATCGCCATTGCAGTTCCGGCATGTGGGCGAAGTTCATGCCGTAAATGCTGAACACCATCGTCGGAATCGTCAGCAGCGCCCCCCAGCCGGCCAAGCGTTTGGTCGCATCGTTCTGACGGGCCGCGCCGAGCGAAAGGCTGATTTGCAAGGCCAGCGCCAGGGTTTCGCGAATGGCTTCCACCGCTTCGTTGATCCGCAGGGTATGGTCGTACACGTCGCGGAAGTAGGGCCGGATGTCGTCGGCAATATAACCGTTGAACACATCGGTCAGCAGATAATTACACACCTCGACCAGCGGCGCGGCGGCGCGGCGCAGCTCCACCAAATCGCGCTTGAATTCGTACAGGCGGCCGATGTCGCCTTGGTCGAAATCGCCTTTGAAAAAGCGCTCTTCCAAATCGTCCACCGCGTCCTCGATGTCGTTAAGCACCGGAAAATACTGATCCACCACAAAATCGAGGATGGCATAGAGGACGAAACCTGGCCCTTTGCGCAGCAGGTTCGGACTGCTCTCGCAGCGGGCGCGCACCGTGGCATACGGCAGTGACGCACCGTGGCGCACCGATACCAGATAGCCCGGCCCGATGAATAAATGAGTTTCGCCGAATTCAACTTTACCGTCCTTGGTTTGAGCGGTGCGCAACACCACGAACAGACAGTCGCCGTACAGCTCCACCTTGGGACGCTGGTGGGCGTGATGGGCGTCTTCGGCCGCCAGTTCGTGCAGTCCGAACAACTCCTTGACCCGCGTCATCAATTCCTCGTCGGGCTCGAACAACCCCAGCCACACAAACACGTCCGGCCGCTCGCGCAGCGTCGGGATGTCGTCCAGGGTGATCGCGCCGAGCTTGCGGCCATCGGCGTAAGCGGTGCAGTTGACGATCATGGGCGGAGGCTTTCCTCAATGTTGAACCACAGAAGCCGCGCGGCGTTCGCTGGCGGCGTCGCTCAGCCGGGATGGCGGCGCGGTCGCGGTTCCGGCTGGTACGGCTCCTGGCGGTCGTGCAGGTGCGTCCGGTACTCGACGAAGCTCGCGCAATCCTCGAAGTGCAGGAACGGATTGCCGGCGAGCTGGTCGCTCATGGTGGAGCTGGGCGTGACGCCGTAATTATGGCCCGGTCGGATTGAGGCGCCGCCCGGCAGCCGCTCGCCCAGGCGGCGCAAGGTATGATACATCTGCTCCGGATCGCCGCCGCGCAAGTCGCAGCGCCCGCAGCCGAACACGAACAGCGTATCGCCGGTCAAGACTTGATCGCCCAGGCGATAGCAGGCCGAGCCCGGCGTGTGGCCGGGCGTGTGGAGGATTTCGATATCGGTCTCGCCCAGCTTGATGCGGTCGCCGCCTTGATGCAGGGTCGGCAGATCGGCATGGCGGTTCCAAAACGCCGCCTCGGCCTTGAGCAGATGCAGTTGGGCGTCGCTGTGATTCAATAGGGCGTCCACGCCGTTGATATGATCGAAATGACTGTGAGTGAGTAGAATATCGGTGATTCTCATGCCGTGCCGTTCGGCCGAGGCGATGATGCTCGGAACGTCCCAGGCCGGGTCCACCACCGCCACGCGGTTGCTGGCGCGGTCGTGGATCAAGTAGATGAAATTGCTCATCTGGCCCAGTTCCAAGGCGTGGATGGTGTAGGGCGGATGGTCGGTCATCGCGCGTTCTCCCGTTTGGAAATCGATGGATCGATGGTCGTGTCGGGCGGGTGTTCAGCCAAGCTGCGGCGCCCGGCGGCGTTTGCAATGCTCGGGGATCGACGTTGGCCCGGCGCGGCGGAAGGCGAGTGTGGCCTCGTCGGACGGCGCGGGCTTTCGCGGTCGAATGCCGGATATACAGAGAGGTTGCCCATGCGCTTCAATCTTGAGGTCGACGCCCACCACCAGTTCATCAGAAGTTATGGTCCGGGCTGGGTCAATGTCAGCGAGCGGGAAATCCGTCAGAGCCTGATCGTTACCCCGGAGCGGTTGGTAAGCGATTGGCCGCCCCAAAGCTTCGCGGAGTTGGAGGAAGGGCACTTCGCGGCGGTGGTCGCTTTGGAACCCGAGATCGTGGTGTTGGGTACCGGACTGCGCCAGCGGTTCCCCGCGCCGAAGCTGTTGCGGCCGGTGCTGGATCGGGGGATCGGCGTGGAAATCATGGACACGGCGGCGGCTTGCCGGACTTATAACGTCATCATGCTGGAAGGCCGTCGGGTTGCGGCGGCCTTGTTGATGATCGAAACTTGATGGCTATCCCCCGACACGTTTCCCTTCGGATCGAGCGCTCCCTCCGAATAGAGTACGGAAGTGGGGGATGGGGTTTCAGAGAAAATCCTGCGAAAACCCTTCGGTTTCGAGAATTTTTCGCAACCGGCGCAACGCATCGATCTGAATTTGCCGCACTCGCTCGCGGGTCACGCCGATTTCGTTGCCGACTTGCTCCAGGGTGGCTTTTTCCTGTCCCCCCAGACCGAAACGCCGCTTCACCACGATCCGCTGCTTGTCGTTCAACTGCTCCAGCCACAAATCCAGCTTTTCGTTGAGATCGACATCCTGCAGCAATTGCGAAGGATCGGGGTTGTTGTCGTCAGGGATGGCGTCCAGCAGCGAACGGTCTTCATCCTTGCCGATCGGGGTGTCCACCGAGGCGACCCGCTCGTTGAGTTGCAGCATCCGTTTCACATCGCCCACCGACCGGTCCAGCGCCTGCGCGATGTCCTCGGCGGTGGGTTCATGATCCAGCGTTTGCGCCAAGTGTCGGGCGGTGCGCAAGTAGCCGTTGATTTCCTTGATGATGTGAATCGGCAGGCGGATGGTGCGGGTCTGGTTCATCAGCGCCCGCTCGATGGTCTGACGGATCCACCACGTGGCGTAGGTCGAAAAGCGGAAACCGCGCTCGGGATCGAATTTCTCGACGGCGTGGATCAGGCCGAGATTCCCTTCCTCGATCAGATCGAGCAAGCTGAGGCCTCGATTCATGTAGCGGCGGGCGATCTTGACCACCAAGCGCAGGTTGCTTTCGACCATGCGGTTGCGGGAGCTGGCGTCGCCTTGTAATACCCGGCGGGCGTAATAAACTTCTTCCTGAGCGGTCAGCAGTGGCGAAAATCCGATCTCGCTCAGATACATGCGGGTTGCGTCCAATTCCTCCAAAGTGATTTCCCGAGCGGCCGCAACCGGGGCCGGCCAAGGCATTTCGATCTCCAGATCGTCTTCCTCGATGATCGCTTCGTCCTCGACATCCTCTTCCAGCTTATCGTCGTCCAACAATGGATCTTCCAGGCGCAACTCGTCGTCGCAAACGGCGACCTCCAGACAGGCGTTAATCCGTCGGGACATTTGATGACCTCCTCGACCTGCTTCGCTTGGTGGATTGTTATAGTGACGCTGGGGCGGGTGCTTGCCGCGTCATTTATCTGTTGTTTGCTTGAAGCGGCGTGGCGCGCCGGACCCGCCCTGGCGTGGCCGCGCTCTTTGACCGTCGGCAGAAAAGCCGGAGAGCGGCCGTAAGACCCTCTATTAGTTCCGGATTCCTGACGAGCGCTGATGATAAGCTGTCCGTGGCGGCCGAGTCTACTAGTTTGTGATGGGCGCTCGAAACGGCCGACGCGGTCCGATTTGTGCGCTATGTCGTCGGCTCGTCCAGCCAGCCCTCAATCGAGGAAAGCGCAGCATGACGGGTCAGATCGACCTGTAGTGGAGTCACGGAAACATGGCGGGCGCGCAGGGCATGAAAATCCGTGCCCGGTCCGGCGTCCTGTTCGGGGCCGGACGGACCGACCCAATAAATCGGCCGGCCGCGCGGGTCGGTGGTTTTGATGACCGGTTCGGCCTTGTGGCGGTGACCGAGCCGGGTCGCTTCAAAACCGGTCAACTGCTCCCAGGGCAAATCTGGGACGTTGACGTTGAGGATGGTGTCGGGCGGCAGGGTGCGTTCGCGCAAGCGCCGCACCAGCCAAACCGCCACCCGCGCGGCGGTGTCCAGATGCTCGGGTTGCGGCGCGGCTTGCGAGATCGCAATCGCCGGCAATCCGAGAAAGCGGCCTTGCATCGCGGCCGCCACCGTGCCGGAATAAATCACGTCGTCGCCCAGATTGGCCCCGTGATTGATGCCCGAAACCACCATGTCCGGTTCCTGTTGCAACAAGCCGGTGATGGCGACGTGCACGCAATCGGTCGGCGTGCCCTCCACGCTGTAAAAGCCGTTGTCGTGCCGGGTGACATAGAGCGGGTTTTTGAGGCTGAGCGAGTTGCTGGCGCCGCTGCGGTCGCGGTCGGGCGCGACCACGGTGATCTCGGCCAACTCGCTCAAGGCGGCGGCCAGGCGGAGCAGGCCCGGCGACTGATAGCCGTCATCGTTGCTGATCAAGATATGCATGGCAATGCGTGTTCTCCTGGGTGATCGATCCGGCTGATTAGCCTATCAGGCGATGCTGACGCTAAAATGACAGGGGTTCGCCGTTGTGGTCGGACCGCCCCCGACGGCGTATTAGCGAGGCGCGCCATGACTCAGCCGTTCGTGCTCGATCCCCGGGATCGAGAATTGTTCCGACAGACCGTCGGCGCGGTCGAGCCGCTGCGTTACGATCGGGTCGAACCGGTTGCGCGCCATCCCGCGCCGGTTCCCCGCTTTACCCTGGCCGACGAACGGCAAGTGTTAGACGACATGCTTTCGGATTATTTCGAGCCGGCGGATTTGGAAACCGGCGAGGAATTGTACTACCGTCGAGAGGGGGTGCAGCAGGCGGTGCTGCGTAAATTGCGGCGCGGCCAGTTTCAGGTCGGCGCGGTATTGGACCTGCACGGCATGACGGTCGCCGCCGCCAAGGACGCGCTCGGTGCTTTTCTCCAGCGAGCCCGGCGCGAAAGCCCGCACTGCGTGCGGATCATCCACGGCAAGGGCAACCGGTCCCGCCACCGGGGGCCGGTGCTCAAGCAAAAAATCAATCATTGGCTGCGCCAGCGCGATGAAGTGCTGGCGTTCTGTTCGGCCCGAACCACCGACGGCGGGACCGGCGCGGTGTACGTGCTGCTGCGGCGCAAGTTTTAAGTCGGCGCGAACCCCAGCCGCAAATCGAGTAACACGCACGATCAATCAGGAGGGTGAAATGGCACACGAAGGTTATCACGAACCCATCGACCAACTGTCGGCGCCAACGCGCGACATGCACCGGGCCATCGTTTCGCTGATGGAGGAATTGGAAGCGGTCGATTGGTACAACCAGCGCGTCGATGCGTGTCACGACAGCGGATTGAAGGAAATTCTCGCCCACAACCGGGATGAGGAAAAGGAACATGCCGCCATGCTGCTGGAATGGATTCGCCGCAAAGATCCCAAATTCGACGAGGAATTGAAGGATTATCTGTTCAGCGACAAGCCGATCGCCCACGGTCACGATTGAACCTTGCGGCGGCATGATCTCCGCCGCGTCGCGCGGTGAAAGGGTTATCCGGCGGATTGGCTTTGCGAGGGGATGCCGATGTTGAAGAATTCCGCCACCCAGTACGGAACGGTTGCTCGTTTCCTGCATTGGGCGGTGTTTTTACTGTTTGTCTTCCAGTATGTCAGCGCCAACATCATGACCAATTTGGCGCGGGATAAAACCTTGTTCGGCCTGACCCAGGGGCATTATTACGACTGGCATAAATCCATTGGCTTGACCGTGTTAGGGTTGGCGGTGCTGCGCTGGCTCTGGCGCAAAATGACGGTGTTGCCGGATTGGGCGCCGACGCTTTCGCAAGCGGAGCGCGTCATCTCGCACCGCAATGAAATGTTGCTGTACGGCTGCATGGTGTTGTTGCCCGTCAGCGGTTATGTATTCGTGATGGCGGGCGGATTCGGGGTTAAGTTGTTCGGGCTTCACCCGTTGCCGAATCCCATCGGCAAGCAGGAATCGCTGGCCGCGCTGGCGCTGGTGACGCACATCGTGTTCGGCTATGCCGCCGTGGTGTTCATCGCCTGGCACGTTGGCTTGGGTCTCAAGCATCACCTTTTCGACCAAGACCGTTTTTTAAACCGGATGCTGCCTTTCAAACGGCAATAAACTCATGCGGGCGTTTTCTTCATGAACAGGTCTTGGCTGGATTCAGCCCGGCTTTCCGAATCGATACTGGGCGATACCCCACTCCTCGCCATCGAGATAGCCGAACAGTTCGGCGCGCGCCATAAACGACAGCCGCCAGCGTTGAAAGGCGCGCGCCGCGCGATCCGGTCCGTGGCACTGTCGGAACAGCGTCAGAATGGCGTCCCGCCGCCGGTCTTGATTCGCCAACCAAGCGTTTAGAGTCCGCTGGTAGTGCCGGCCGTCGAAGCGCCATTGCTGCTCCAAGGCCAGGCTGTCCTGAAATCGAGCGAGCAGATCGCCTGAAGGCGACGACCCCGCGTCGCGGATCGCCTGTCGGAGCCAGAGATCATCGCCCGCCTCAAATGAATAAGCATGTTGGCGGTGGCTGATCAGTTGAATGAACAGCTTGCCGCCGGGTTTCAGCCAAGCGTGAATCCGCGCCGCGAGTTTCGGATCGTCGCGGAGAGCTCCGAGTGTTTCCACCGCCAAAATTCGATCAAAACCTTGGTCGGCGATCATAGGGATCAGATCAGCGGGAAAGATGCGGACGTTGCCGAAACCGCGCGCGCGGCAGCGGTCCTGAATAAAGTCGTTCTGAATCCGGGATGCGGGCACGGCGACAATGCGCGAATCGGGGTAGAACTCGGCCAGCCACAAAGTCAACGCGCCCCAGCCTCCATCCAAGACTAAGATATCCTGGTCAAAACCGAGTTCGGCGCGCTCGCAGCTCAACGCCAGCATCGCCGCTTCGGCGGTTTCAAGGTCGCGGGCTTCATCCGGCCACCAGCAAGCGCTGTATTTCAAGCGCGGTCCCAATACGTTCTGAAAAAAGCGGATCGGCAGTTGCTCGGTTCGAACGCCGGGGGCTTGAGATTGAAAATTGAAGGGAACGGCGCCCCAGCCCGCGATCAGTCGCTCGGTCCAGGCGGCGCCCGTCTCCGCCTCGCCTTTGACGCCCGCGCGCCAGCGGGCGGTCAATAGCCGCCGGAGACCGGCTCGAATCAGCCAATCGGGCGAATAGCCCCGTTCGATAAGGGCGAGAGCGGTTTTGAACATGGGATGGGTTCTTTTTTCAATATTTATTATTAAGTTATATCGATCATGGCAAAACGGAAGCAGCGCGAGCGGATTTTGAGCGCACTTCCCGGCGCGGCCGTGGTCTGGAGGAATAGACCCATTCAGTCTCAGGAGAGTCTCTATGTTGCGCGTCGCCGTCATCGTTTGCGGACTTCTGCTTGGCGTGTTGGTGACGGCGATTCTGGTGGCGAGCTATCAAGTTAACCTGCTGGAGGGCTTCCGCCATCTCGCCGCCCAGCCCTGGGGTCTGGTGACGCTGCTGGATCTGAGCGTGGGATTGTTGTTTGTGGCGGTTTGGATCGCGCTGGTCGAACCCAACCCTTGGCGAGCCGGCGCCTGGATCATTGCGCTGTTTCTACTGGGTAACGTGATCACACTGAGTTTCCTGTTGTCGCGGACGTGTCGGGCGCGGCGGCTGCGGGATCTGTTTTTTCCATACCGGTTCAGAGAATAGTTTTGATCGGCTCGGCGCATCCGTTTTGATGGTCACAGATTGCTGTTGATGGCCAGCGTGGCCCCGGTCATGCAGCCGGATTCGGCCGGATCGCACAGAAAAGCGATGACCTTCGCTACGTCGGCGGGCGTGGTCCGGGTGCGCAGATGCGGCGCGGCATCGCGCAGCATAGCGGTATCCACCGCGCCTGGCGCGACCCCATTTACTCGGATGTTGCAAGGCTTGCCTTCGGCGGCCAATGCTTCGGTCAAGCCTGTAAGGGCGAATTTGCTGACCGTGTAAGCGGCATAGCCGGGAAATTTCTCGGTGTTTTGTATTCCGCCGAGTGAAGAAACATTGACGATGCTCCCGCCGCGCGTTCGCATCAGCCGAAAGGCCTGCCGGGCGCACAGGACCGCGCCGCGTAGGTTGACCGCCATCAGCCGATCCCAATCCGCCATCGCCATGTCTGGGAACGCGCCGCCGAACAGAATGGCGGCGTTGTTGACCAGAATATCGAGCCGGCCAAAGTCGGCGGCGATCTGTTCGAAAGTGGCCTCAACGGCGGTATCGTCGGCGACATCCAGCACCCGAGCCGAGGCTTTCAACCCGGCGGCGTTCAGTAGGCCGACCGTGGCGGTCAGTTCGGGTTCGGTCCGGCTGGCGATAATGACGTGAGCGCCCTTGCGCGCCAAATTTTCGGCGGTGGCGGCCCCGATACCCCGGCCACCACCCGTGATTAACGCGACCCGATCTTGCAGGGTTGAGGCGGCGAGGATGGGTGTCATGAGGGGTGCGCCGGTGTCGCGGATTGGTGTTGCAGGATGGCCGACAACGCGCCCGCCGCATTGGACAGGGTATGACCGGTATGCCGCACCACGCCTAGCGTCCGCTCCACGCCGAGTCCGGCAATCGATAATTCCACCAAGTCTCCGTCCAACATAGTGCGGGGCAGGACGCTCCAACCCAAACCCACCGCGACCATCATCTTGATCGTTTCCAGATAATTGGTGGCGAAGGCCACGGATAGCGTCACGCCTAATTGAGCGAGTTGTGCTTCGAAAATACGGCGGGTGAAGGTCGCTTCGCTGGGCAAGATCGCGGAATGTTCGCTGAGTTGTTGCGGGTTGATGCGCGTGACTTGCGCCAAAGGATGCGTCCGCGCCGCCACGATCACCAGCGGATCGGTCCATAGCGGCAACGCTTCCAACGGCGGTTCGACGTTGGGCGGCAAGGTGACGATGGCCAGTTCGACCTCGCCGCGCAGCACCACCCCGCAGGCCACTTCCGAATCCATAAACCGCATATCCAGCCGCACCTGCGGATAACGGGTGGTAAAGGTGCGCAACACCGGCGGCAGCCGATGCAAGCCGATGTGATGGCTGGTGGCGAGCGTCAGGGAACCGGTGACGATGCCGGTCAAATTGCGCAAGGCCCGGCAACCGTCGGCCACTTCGGCCAGAATACGCCGCGCGCGCGGGAGCGGCACCGCACCGGCTTCCCGCCGTCGCACACCCCCGACCCAGCGGTGCGACACGCGGC
>DJIW01000143.1:0-28153 GCA_002433805.1 Competibacteraceae bacterium UBA6584
TTTCTTTCCAGGGTGGCATCGTGGTGTCCTCCGCTAGTAGTAGCAGCGGTCAAAGAGTCCATCACCCCACACGGTCTGCAATAAATTCTGGTGTAGTCATACTCTCTGTTCTTACTACTAAAGCAAACCGCTAGCTTGCATTCCTAAAGCTGTTGCTCGCCTTCAATAACACTCTCATTCAAAGCCTATCGACCAATGATTTTAATTGGCAATAGTCGGAGTAGATGAAACAGGAGATTGAATCTCAAGATTCTTACGTTGTTCCAACAACTGTTTTGCCTCCTTGGACCCCGTGTGTTTCACGATCTCCGCCAAACCAGGGATCCGTAAGACCGCCCCTACTTTCATTTGATCCATACCCGATTTAGCAAACGCTTTGGGATTTTCCAGAAACAACGCGCGCATCATCGCGTCTTTGCTAATACTCGGATCAGGCCGTACCCGAGCGGCAATTTCCCAAAGGCGCTCGTTAGCGGTCACGGGACCGTAGATTTTGCCAATTTTATCATTTTTATCAATATTTTGCGTTGCTTTGGCGTCGGTGTTGGCCGATAAGATAATCGAAGCGCTATCGACGGGTCTAACGGTTTTGAAAGCGAGCGCCCTTCGCGGCTCAGAGGCAACGAGCGAGAAGGTGATGGGCTTACGATCTGTTCGAGCCTCGGACAGATTCTGATCTTCAGCGATGATCGCTTCAGGAGCAATTTGGATCGGCAGCGCAAACGCGGGGATCTTCATCGCCGAAGCCAACACCGCCGAGGTGGCTGAGAACATTAGCGGAGTCGCCGAGACCGGTTCTAACAGCGGCGAGGCTATTACGGATTGAACCGTTTCAGCCGAAGCGCTCGACGGAACTTTCGGACGCTTTGACGTTTCGATGGTCCCGACCGACGAGGACGTTTTTTCTTTCTTGGCAGGTTCGACAGTCGCATCGGCCGGTAGTTGGCTGGTTTTTTCGCTGACTGTCGGCCCAGGCATGAGCAAGGTCGCATAATAAGGTTCGGCGGCCGACGGACCAAGCGTCGATCCGGCCGCCAGCGCCATCCCTTCGACGGGCATGGGCTCAAGGGACGGCGGCGGCGGTAACGGATAGGTTTTCAGGCCATCAACCTCCACCTGAAGCAACTCTATCCGATCCTCTGATTTGGTCGGTGGCGCTTCGCTGGCGGGCGGCGCGGGCGGCTTGCCGTCCGCCAACCGTCTGGCGGCGGCGGAACCGCCGAAATCGGCAATTTCCCGCAAGGTCGGGACGCGCAGAGTCGAGCCCGCAATCAAGCCGCCGACGCCCGCCTTGGAAAACGCTTTCGGATTAGCCTTATGCAAGGCTTTCATCATCTGCTCGGGCGTAATGCCAGGATCGGGATTGAGTTTCAGGGCAATGTTCCATAACCGCTCACCCGGTTCGACCGGCCCGTATCTATCTCCCGCTTTATACTGCTTGACTTGAGCGGGCGCTGAACTCGTTGCTCCCGCTGTTTCCACCGATGGTGCCGGGGCTGCCAGGGCGGCTTGGGCTTCTTCAGCCGTTTCCGTAACGACTTGCGCGGTTGGTTCTGGAATCGGAACCACGGGGACTGACGTCGCTGGCGGCACCGGTGCCGCCGCCACTGGCGTAGGCTCCGCCTTAGGCAGCGGATTGGGCGCGGGGGCAGCAATCGGCGTTGGAGCCGCTTGCACTGGCGGCGCGGCTTCTGGCTTCGAAACCGTTGCTACCGCTGGCGGTAGCGGCGGATTGGGCGCTGGGGTAGCAATCGGCGTTGGAGCCGCTTGCACCGGCGGCGCGGCTCCTGGCTTCGAAACCGCTGCCACCGCTGGCGTTGGCGCCGGAGTTGGAGCGGGTGTCGGGGTCGGAACCGCCGCCACGGGCGCTACCGTCGGTGCTGACGTTGGCGGGACCGAAGCGGACGGCAAAGCTGACGCCACTGGTTCCACAGCCTTCTTCGGGGCGGGGGCGGAGCCGGCATCGACAACCGCCGGCGGAGTTGGAGCCGGACTGGTTGCCTGAGCTGATTTCGGACCTTCTGAAACCGCGGCGGGCGGCGCGGCGGCGGCGACAGCGGGGGCTTCGTCCAAAATCGTCTTGGTGCGGTCGCCGGGCTGTTTGGCCAAGCGCTTTACCGGATCGAGGAATACAGTAAACTCACGATACGTCTTTCCGCGCGGCCAACCGAATTCTAACAACAAACCGATGGACGGTTCGCGCACGGGCTGGATCGAGACAATCTTGACGTAAACGTCCCCCTCCGGATTGTATTCAATTGAGAAAACCAGTTTGCTCAACAGCGCGGTTCGCTCGAGGTTGAATTCTTTGAACATCGGCGGCGGCGCCAATTTGATGGAGATTTTCTCCAAATCCTCGGGTTTTAAGCCAGGCAAAGGAATTCTGGCGTCGAACAACTGATTTAAGGAGGAATTGACTTGGATTTCGCCGATCTCCAAAGCCAGGGCGCAGGTGGGCCCCAGCGCCAGCAGAATCAGCCATCCGCGAAACAATTTGCGGAACATGAACGAATCCTCACGATCGGGAAGCGGCTTCGGAAACGATCCTACGCCAGCCGCTTTGGCATTGCGCAATTTTAGAATGACAAGCGCTCACTGACGACACTCAAACGTGGCCCGCGCCTGCAATCTCCATTTCACCAGACGACTCTCATGCTCGAAGATGATGGACTACCGGCTCTCGCAACAACGGTTGCAAATTCCGCTGGCGATGAGGACGCTCAAAACCGGTTGCTGGCCCTGCTGCGCGAATTGCTGCTCGAAACCCATCAATCGGCGCGAGCGGCCGCGCTGCTGGGCTTAGACAGCCATTTGGATCGGGATTTGGGTTTAGACAGCCTATCGCGCACCGAATTATTGCGCCGCATCGAACGCTCGTTTCAGATCGCCTCAGACCAACGGCTGTTGGTGGCCGAAACGCCGCGCGCGTTGTTGAGCCTGATCTTACAGGCCAAAGGCCAACCTATCCCATTACCCGCCGACGCCGAAGCATCAGGCCGACCGATCAACCTCCCAACCCTCTCCGATGAACCGTCCAGCCTAGGAACGCCGGAACGCGCGACAACTTTACTCGATATGCTGGACTGGCACGTCCAGCGCCACCCCGACCGAACAGCGATTCAAATACTCGGCGATGACGGCCGCGTCGAGGCCGCTTTCACCTACGGCAGCCTGCAACAGAGCGCGGCGGCGGTGGCCGCCGGGCTGCGGGAACGCGGCGTGCAACCGCTGCAAACCGTCGCCATCATGCTGCCGACCGGCAGCGACTATTTCCTCAGTTTCTTCGGCATTTTACTCGCCGGCGGCGTGCCGGTGCCGATTTACCCCCCGGTCCGACCTTCGCAAATCGAGGAACACCTGCGCCGTCACGCGCGGCTCCTGGACAATGCCCAAACCGTGGCGCTGATTACCGTTCCCGAAGCCAAACTCGTCGCGCGCCTGCTGCAAACGCAGGTCGAGACCTTGCGTCACGTCGCGACCGTGGCGGAACTCCAGCAGTCGCCGACCGCCTGGACTCCCCTTGCGGTTCGCGATCGGGATTTGGCTTTTTTGCAATACACCTCGGGCAGCACGGGCAATCCCAAAGGCGTCATGCTCAGTCACCTCAACCTGCTGGCCAACCTGCGCGCCATGGGCCAACGGGTGATGGCCAGCTCCAGCGATGTGTTCGTCAGTTGGTTGCCACTTTATCACGACATGGGCTTGATCGGGGCTTGCTTGGGCGGCTTGTATCATGCTTTTCCCTTGGTCGTCATGTCGCCGCTCAGTTTTCTCGCCCGGCCGGTCGGCTGGCTGCGCGCGATCCACCGCTATCGCGGCACGCTGTCGGCCGCGCCCAATTTTGCGTTCGAACTGTGCGCGCGCACGATCCAGGATCACGAATTGGAGGGTCTGGATCTCAGCTCCTTGCGGATGCTTTGCAACGGCGCCGAACCGGTCAATCCAGGAACGATAGAACGCTTCAGCGCCCGATTCAGGCCCTACGGCTTCCGGCCGGAAGCGCTCGCCCCGGTCTACGGCCTGGCTGAATGCTCGGTAGGGTTAGCCTTGCCGTCTCCGGGACGAAATCCGGTCTTCGACTGCATCCAACGCGATGCCTTTATCGCCGACGGCTTCGCTTTACCGGCTTTAGCCGACGATTTGACGGCCGCGCTGCGGTTTCCAGCGTGCGGCCAACCGCTTTCGGGACACGAAATCCGGATCGTGGACGAACGCGGCCGGGAACTGCCGGAACGGCGCGAGGGCCGACTGGAATTCAGGGGGCCCTCGGCGACCGACGGCTATTACCGCAACCCCGACGCGACCCGCGCCCTGTTTCCGCACGGCGATGCCTGGCTGGATTCCGGAGACCATGCTTACCTGGCTGGAGGCGATGTCTACCTGACCGGCCGGGCCAAGGATTTGATCATTCGCGGCGGCCGGAATCTGTATCCCTACGAGTTGGAGCACGCCGTGGGCGAAATTTCGGGGATTCGCAAGGGCTGCGTGGCCGCGTTCGCCAGCCCCGACCCCGCCACCGGCAGCGAACGTTTGGTGGTGGTCGCGGAAACCCGCGCTACTCAACCGGATGTTTTAGTCACCCTGCGCCAACATATTCAAAGCGCCAGCGTCGATTTGTTGGGCGCGCCGCCCGATGACGTGGTGCTCGCCCCGCCGCATTCGGTCTTGAAAACCTCCAGCGGCAAAATCCGCCGGGCGGCCGTGCGGGAATTGTACGAAAAAAAGTTGCTGGGACGCGGCGGGCGGGCGCTTTGGCTGCAACTTGCCCGAATTGCGCTTGGCGGCGCGCGCGCTCAGGCGAGGCGGCTATGGCGCAAGACCGGCGACGGGCTGTATGCCGCCTATGCCTGGATGCTGTTCGGACTGCTGGTTCCTGGAACTTGGCTCGGCGTCATGATCCTTCCCCGACCCCAATGGCGCTGGCGGTTCACTCGTCGCGCGGCCTTGCTGTTGGCCCGCTTGACCGGAACCGGGTTGGTCGTGCGCGGTCTGGAGCACCTGCCGCCCGGACCGTGCATCCTGATCGCCAACCATGCCAGTTACCTGGATGCCTATATTTTGCTAGCGGCGCTCCCGCGCCCGTTTCACTTCGTCGCCAAGCGGGAATTACTGAGCAATCCCTGGGTCGGAAAACCCTTGGCCCGGATCGGCACGCTGTTCGTGGAGCGTTTCGATTGGCAGCGCAGCGCCACCGAAGCCGCCGAAATCGTCACGGCGGCTCAAAACGGAAAATCCTTGGCTTTCTTCCCGGAAGGCACCTTCACCCGCATGCCCGGCCTGCTCCCCTTTCGGATGGGGGCGTTCGTGGCGGCGGCGCAAGCGGGAACGCCAGTGACGCCGACCATCATTCGCGGCGCGCGTTCGATATTGCGGGCCGGGTCCTGGTTCCCGCGCCGGGGCGCTTTAGAGGTCATCGTCGAGACTCCCATCGCGCCGGACGGCGATGACTGGACGGCCGTGGTGCGTCTGAAGGAAGCCGCTCGCGCGGTGGTTCTCAACGGCTGCGGCGAACCCGACTTGCGCGATTCCCCCCCGCCATGATCCTGGCCTGACCGGTCTCGACTCATCTTCAAAGCGCCATCCCCTCGGCGCTGTTGTCGTCAAAACGCATAACCGTTCTAACAACGGCGGCAACCGCCGTTTCTCCGGCTGCTTCATTGATCACACCCGCCATGCATCTCGAAGCACTAATACTGCCTTAATCGAATCTATTTTATTACACCTATTAGAAAAACAGCGTTGAATTACAACCACATCTATTGACTTAATGGAGCGCAAATTGCATCTTATTTTTTATACTGTTCTGAAGACGGAAAATCGGCGCTGTCGCTAAAGTCTTTATTGCAACAACGTTTTCTCAAAATCGACTGTTAGAAAGGTAAGAGCATGAAAAAAAACGATAACGCATTACAAAAGCAAGGTAGAACCGCTCGCGGTTCCGTTCGATTTGGACTTTGCGGTTTATCCTTGGCGCTGTTGACCGCGCTAGCGGCCGCGCCCGCTGTTCAAGCACAAGAACCCGGAGTGACGCCGACCGCCATTCGGGTCGGGTCGGTTCTGGATTTAGAGGGCGAATCCAAGATGCGCGGCCGCGCCATCAAAGCGGGACTCGAAACCGCGTTGAAGAACGAGAAAGTTCAGGGCCACGCCATCGAATATCTCGCCCTAAACGACTCCTTCAATCCGAAGACCGCCGTCGAAGCCACCCAGCAGCTTGTCGATCAAGGCGCTTTTGCGATGCTGGGCAACACCGGCGGACCTTCGGTCAAGGCGGCCTTACCTTTGTTGGCGGAAAATAAAATCCCCGCTGTCGGGTTTCCGATCGGCGTGGATTTTTTGCGCAACGGCAAAGGCGACATCATCAACTTGCGCGCCAGCTTCGCTCAGGAAGCAGCCTTGGTGCTGGACGCCGCGTTGAACTCCGGCGTCAAACCTCAGGAAATTTGCGCCTACTTACCCAATGACGCCGGCGGAATCTCGAATCTGAAGGCGCTTGCCAAAATACTCGCCAAACAGCCCAACATGGCTGATACCGTCAGCAAGCTGGAACAAATCATCGCGATGCCCGGAGAAGAACCCAACCGCAACGGCGTCGGCCCGGTCGGCTTTTTCACCCGCCATACCCAAATGCAGGCGCGGCCGGGCTATGACTCGCTGAAACAATGGGAGAAAACCGCCAACACGCGCTGCAAGCTGGTCATGACCGTGGGGGGAACCAACCTTCCGCTGGCCAATTTCATCAGCTACTCTCGCTACAAGGGCGAGACCTGGCCGGTCAGCGTCACCTCGCAAGTTGAAGTGACGACTTTCAAGGATGATCTAAAGAAGAATAGGGTCCTCGATAGGATCGTGTTGACTCAAGCGGTGCCCGCCTTGGACTCCTCGCTCCCCATCGTGGAGGAAGCGCGGAAAGCTCTGGGCGATCGTTTCGACAGCTCGTCGTTGGAGGGTTACATGGTCGGCAAGATGTTTGTGACTATCCTGCGCAACGTCAAGGGCGAAATCACTCGAGCCAGCTTCCTCGACGCCGCGCGCGGTCGGAGCTTCGATCTGGGCGGCCTGCCGCTGGATTTCACCAACGACAATCAGGGTTCCGATTTCGTACAACTGCTTGCGCTAGAAGATGGAGCCTTCAAACCGAAGACCTCCCAACAACTTCAACAGCTATTCAAAAAATAGCGCTGCTCTAGCGGCATTGTCCCGCCTGACGCCGCCTGATGGTGGCGTCAAGGCGCCCGAGGCTTGTTTGAAACGCCTTCTGTAACTCCTTGCGGCATGTCCGCCGCTCCTTTCGGTTGACGGTTTGCCCTAGCCTATTTCGATCTCGATCAACGTCTCTGTACGATCCCATCTTGACAGCCTCTTCCATCACGTCAGCGAAATTTTCGCAAGCGGCTTGACCATCTGCATCCCTTGAACTCGTCAACAAGATGCTCGAGCCGGACGACGACCACGCTTATAGGGCTTTCGGCCGAACCGCATCCTCACTTTCTGTCCTCGCTAAAATCCATGCCTCAAATACGCTCATAGCTTGAGTTAAACGGCGAGTGCCAAGCCGCGCCAACCAGTAATGTCCGGTCACCACCTTAACGTCCAAAGGGTTAACCAAAGCACGGGTTTGAAACTCTTGTTCGAACAAGCGTGTGGGCAGGAGCGCAACCCCCGCACCTTGAGCGGCGGCAGCGGCCAACACCAATGACGAGTCGAACATGGAACCGGTTAATAACGGCGCGTCGATACCTGCCGCCTCGAACCAGCGCGGCCATTCGTCGGTGCGGTACGAACGCAGCAGCGATTCGCGGCCCAGGTCGGACGGTCTTTTGATTCGAGCGGCGATGGCGGGCGCGCAAGCGGGGGCTAACGGGGCCGACAAAAGGGGGATGACCTGGGTGCCATGCCAGCGCCCATCGCCGAAACGGATTGCCAGATCGAGGCCTTCACCGGCCAGATCGACCCGATTGTTATTGGAAAATAGCCGGAGATCGACAAGCGGATAGTGCTTGTGAAACTCTCCTAGCCGAGGCAACAGCCACCCCACCGCAAACGTTCCCACCACTCCCACCGACAGCACTTCCCGCCGCTGACCGGCACGGACTCTGTCCAATACGGCTGAAAAGTGCTCGAATGCTTCCGACAACATCGGCAGCAACGCCAGCCCCTCGTCCGTAAGCGCCAATCCGCGGGGAACTCGGCGAAACAACCGCACTCCAAGCCGACCTTCCAGGTTCTTCACATGTTGGCTCACCGCAGCCTGGGTGAGATGCAGCTCGACAGCGGCCCGCGTGAAACTGAGGTGGCGCGCGGAGACTTCAAAAGCGCGTAGTGCGTTAAGAGGCAGATCCATGATGAAACCAAAGAATTTCTAGGGTCGAATACCACTTAATTTCGTTTGAGACCGTGATGATACCCCCAATAAACTGGCGCGGTCTCAACAAGAGAATAATGCAATGAACCGCCGATCTTTCAACTTTCTAGCGCTCTTCAGCGCTTTTACCCCGAATTTGAGCGGCTGCCAGAGCACCCCAAGAAATTTTTGGGGAGCTTCGCGCCAACAGATAATGGAAGCGGAAAAAGAACTCGTCAATCTGGAACGGGCTTGTCGGGGTCGCCTCGGAGTCCATGTCATCGATACCAGTACAGGCCAACGTTTCGGCCATCGCTCGGACGAGCGCTTCTTGATGCTCAGTTCGTTCAAACTGCTCGCCGCCGGATTCGTGCTGGACCGTCACGATCGCGGTGAAGACTCGCTCGATCGCCGCATTCGATATACCCGCGCCGATTTGGTGGAGTGGTCGCCCGTCACGGAAAAGCATGTGGGCGGCGATGGCCTGACGTTGGCCGAGTTGTGTCATGCGACGATCACCACGAGCGACAACACCGCCGCCAACCTCATGCACCAAAGCTACGGCGGCCCGGCGGCGTTGACGCGGTTTGTACGTCGCCTGGGCGATTTGACGACCCGTCACGACCGTTATGAGCCAGATCTCAATACGTCCGACCCAAACCAACCGTCCGACACCACCACTCCCCGCGCCATCGCTGAAACCACAGGCAAGCTCGTGGTGGGCGACGTTTTATCCTCCTCCTCGCGCCGCCTTTTGCAGGATTGGTTGCTGGCGAACACCACGGGAGGAAAGCGCTTGCGCGCGGGCTTTCCACTCGGATGGCGCATCGGCGAAAAAACGGGCACGGCCCCCTCCGTGGGCGCTAATGATGTCGGCGTGGCGTGGCCGCCCGATGGCGCGCCCCTGTTGGTGAGCGCTTATGTCGAAACCACCTCGGTGTCGCAGGAAACGAGAGACGCCACCATCGCAACAGTCGCCAAGCTGGCTGCGAGCCTCATGGAAAGCACCACCCAAGCGCGCTCTTGACGCCCCAGGCGGGCGGGCGAACGCGGCCGGGTGTCCGGCGCGGCGAGATTCCAGGAAACTGGCTCGCCAATCCGGTCGATCAGACGCTCGGCGATACCGCTAAAAACGGCGCGCAGCTAGGCTTCGGGGCCGAGACCTCCGAGCGTGGCTGTGCCGGTCAGGGTGTCGGCGCGTTTGTCGCCCGCGGCGGGGCCGGTGGTTTCAGCAAGACAGCCACGATCAGAATCATTATTATGGCCGTCCTCCGTTGCTCCCCTGATCGAAGCTTCCAACGCCATGAACAATCCTATTGCTTCCGCCGCGAACTCTCCGACTCGATTGGTCGCTTATAGCGTGGCGCTGGCGGCGCTGGCGGTCGCGCTGTCGCCGTTGAGCATTCCCACCGGCATCGCCAAAGTCTCTCCCAGCCAGCATTTCATCAATGTCATCGCCGGCGCGCTGGTCGGCCCCTGGTGGGGGCTGGCGGTGGCTGTTGTGACGTCACTGGTTCGCAACGCGGTGGGTCTGGGCACGCCGCTGGCGTTTCCCGGCAGCATCTTCGGCGTGGTGCTGGCCGGTCTGGCTTACCGCCACACCCGCAATGTCTATTTCACCGCGCTGGGTGAAATCATCGGCACCGGCCTGATCGGAGCCGTCGTCGGCGCGCTGGTCATCGCGCCTTATTTGATGGGTAAGGAAATCGCGCTCGCTCTGCTCGTCTTACCGTTCCTGCTGTCTTCCGTGACGGGCGCGATTTTGGGCGTTATCGGCCTTCAAATGCTCAAACGGTTGGGTTATCTGCGCTGACGGCGCTGGAACGCGCTTGATCGTCTGCCAAGCGCTCCGCTACCGCTATCCGGCAGCGGGCGCGTTGGTTCTTCAAGACCTGAGCTTCAGTGTCGCGGCTGGAGAATTCGTTCTGCTGGCCGGCGCCAGCGGTTCCGGCAAGTCGACTTTGTGCCGGCTGCTGAACGGCCTGATTCCTCATTTACACGGCGGCGAGATAGGCGGCGTCTTGAGCGTGGCCGGCCAGGACCCGCGCGTGACGCCGCCCCACCAAATGAGTCACGTCGTGGGTTTGCTGTTGCAACGGCCCGATGTTCAATGTCTGGCGACGACCGTGGCCCGCGATATCGCCTTCGGCCCCGCCGGCCAGGGTCAAGATCGGGACGCCATCGTCCGCCGGGTGCGGGAAACCGCTGAATGGCTGGAGATCGTTCACCTGCTCGGACGCGCGCCGCACACGCTTTCCGGCGGCGAACAACAGCGGGTGGCGCTGGCCGGCGTGCTGGCCATGCAACCGCGCCTGCTGGTATTGGACGAACCGTTTGCGTTTCTGGATGCGGCGGGCGCGGCCCAATTGCGCGTGCTGCTACGACGGTTGCGCGACGCGGGGGTGACTTTGATCGTCGCTGAACACCGCATCGAGCAGCTTGCCGATCTCGCCGACCGAATGTTGGTGCTGGATCGTGGCCGCCTTGTGGCGGACGGCTCGCCCGATCAGATCATGACGGGCGATATCGCCGCCTGGGGTTTGGAAGCGGTGGATGGCCCGTTGTCAGCGCCGCCGCAACCGAGCGCCGCGACAGGCGCAACCGTCATGGGGTGGGAGGCGGTTGAATTCGCGCGCGAAGGCCGTCCCGTGCTGCGCGGCGTCACTTTGAAAGTCGCCGCCGGAGAGGCCGTTGCGGTGCTGGGCGCGAACGGCGCGGGCAAAAGCACCCTGCTCCGTCACGGCAACGGTTTGCTGCGCCCGCAGCGCGGCGCGGTGCGGGTGTCGGGACAAACCATCGACCGCCGTCCGGTGGCGGAACTGGCGCGGACGGTCGGACTGGTGATGCAACAGCCGGCGCGGATGCTGTTCGCGCCCACGGTGCGGGACGAACTGGCCGCCGGACCTCGGGCCTTGCAACGGCACGATCCGGCTTGGTGCGCCCGATTGAGCGAGCGTTTCGGACTCGACAGCCTGCTGGATCGACCGCCGCAACTGCTCAGCGCCGGCGAGCAGCGCCGGGTCGCCATCGCGGCGGTGTTGGCCGGACGGCCGAGAGCCTTGCTGCTGGACGAACCGACCGCCGGTCAGGACGCCCGCGCCCGCGCCATCCTGCGCGATCTACTCGCCGAATGCGCCCGCGAAGGTTTGGCGATTCTGGTCGCGACCCATCATCTCGCTTGGGCGCACGCACTCTGCCCTCGTTGGGCGGTGCTGTGCGAAGGCCGCATCGCCGCCGACGCCCCTCCCGCAGAGGTGCTCGCCCGACCCGAACTGTTGCATCGCGCCCGTTTGGCCGTCTCGGTGGGAACGGCGTGATGGAGCCGTCGCGGCCCGAATCGCCGGCGGCCTTGTTCGAACCGAGCGGGCGTTTCGACCCGCGCGCCAAGTTGATCGCCTTCCTGTTCGGGTTTGGCTGGACGCTGTTAGCGACCCAGATCGCGGCATTATTGCTGCTTGATGCCGCCGCCCTCGCCGCGGTGGCGTTGTTGCGCGCCGGCCGGCCGTGGCGGCGCGTGTTGTTGCTGCTTTGGCCCACATTGCTGATGTTCGCAATCATCGTCGGCTTCAGCGCGGGGGCTACAGCCGCCGCCGGCGCGATATTGCGATTGCTGGCCTTGGTCACCATCAGCGTGCTGTTTTTCGCGACCACGCCGCCCGAGCGGCTGGGTGAATCCTTACTCGCCAGCGGCTTGTCGCCGCAAGCCGTGTTTTTGTTGGAAGGCACCTTGCGCTTTACCCCGGCCATGGCGCTGTTGGTGCGCGAGGTGAAGGAAGCGCAGGAAAGTCGGGGCATCCGGCTGGACGGTTTTTATTTGCTGCGCAACGGCGCCGCGCTATTGGCCCCGCTGCTGGCTGATGTGATGCGGTTCGCCGACGATTTGGCCGAAGCCCTGGACGCGCGCGGCTTCGGCGGCCCGAGGCGCACTCCCCTCGGCGACTACCGCTTCAAAGCGCGCGATTGGGCGTTGGTGGCGAGTCTTCTGGCCGTCACCCTAACGCCGCTCGCTCTCTCGCGGTTCTACCCCGCTTTCTCGATCCAGGGATGGTAATGAAAATACACCAACAGCAAGCCGCCGAAGACGATCCGATACCAGGCGAACGGCGCGAAACTGTTCTGACCGACATAGGCGATCAAAAACCGCACGACCGCCAAGCTTCCCAGGAACGCCGCCACAAAGCCGACCGCGAACACCGGGATATCGGTCGCGTTCAGATGGCTCCATTCCTTTAACAGGCTATAGCCCGTCGCGGCGAACATGATCGGAATCGCCAGAAAGAATGAAAACTCGGTGGCCGCGAACCGGGACAAACCTCCCAGCATCCCGCCCATGATGGTTGCGCCCGAGCGCGAGACGCCGGGAATCAGCGATACGCTTTGCGCGAGGCCGACCACCAGTGCGTCCCGCCAGGTCATCTCCGATACGCTTTGCACCCGTCCGGTGCGGGCGTAGCGCTCGACCAACAAAATCACGATGCCCCCCAACACCAGCGCTATCGCCACGGTTGTCGGATTGAATAAATAGTGGGTAATTTGATCGTGCAAGATGAATCCCAATATCGCCGCCGGGAAGAAGGCGATGGCCAGATTCAAGATCAAGCGTCGCGCTTGCGGATCGCGGTTGCAATTCAACAAGGTATCGCGCAAGCGTTGCCGGTAGATCCAGACCACGGCCAGAATCGCGCCCAGTTGGATGAAAACCTCAAAAGTCGCCGCTCTCGGCCCGGTGAAATTCAGAAAATCGCCCGCAATAATTAAATGGCCGGTACTGGATATCGGAAGAAATTCCGAGGCCGCTTCGACCAAACCCATGATCAGGGCTTTTAAGATCAATAAAATATCCAAAATGACTCCTTGCCGATAAGCTGGATTAAGGCTCAATATAAGTCGGTCATTCTAGCAAGCGCGCCCCGCGCTCACCATCAGGCCGCCCGCAACGGACCCTTTTCAGCCAACCGTTTGAACTTATTGTCTTTTAACGATCTAAATCTCTGGATTTATCCGTTAGATGGAGACGGTCATGCGATTGATTCGGCGGGTTTTAGCATGCGCTATCGTCCCTTTGCTCCCCTGGCTATCCGGTCCTTTATCGGCGCAGGTTTATAAGTGGACCGATGAGAGCGGTCGGGTGCACTACGGCGCCAAGAAACCCGAAAACGCGCCCCAAGCTTACGAACTCGATATCGGCGGGTCGCCCGCGCCGCCGGCTTCGAACGACTCGGCGGCCGAGATCGCCCGGATCAAAGCGCTATCAGAGCAAATGGCCAGCGAGCGGCAAGCGCTGGAACAAGCGCGCCAGCAACAGGCGATCCGCGATTTGGAGCGCCAAAACCAGCAGCTGCAAAAGGACTTGCTGACCGAGCAACTCCAGCAAGAACAGGAAGCAAAACAGCCCAAGGACGAGATTATCCTCGGTTATCCGCCGCCCTACGTTTACCCCCCGCTCTATCCGCCTTCCCCTTATCCGCCTTCCCCTTATCCGCCGCCCTGCGAACCCTGGCCGGATTGCCGTCGGCCGCATCCCCCGCCGCCCGTGCAACCGCCCAGGCCACCGGTGTCCAAGCCCCATCCACCGTTCAATCCAAAGCCGGCCGGGGTCGATTTGAGAACGCGCGGCGCTTTTTGGTGAGCGCGAACGCGGAGCTAACAGGACCGGCTGGCGCGCGGCTTATGCGTTCAGGGTCGATTCAAACCACGCCAAGCGCGAACGCAACCCGACGACATCGCCGACGATCAATAACGCCGGCGAATGTACTTTAAGCGGTCGGAGCACTTCCGAGAGGGTGGCGAGCGTCGCGCAATGCACCCGTTGGTCGGGCGTCGTCCCCCGCTCGATCAACGCCGCCGGCATCTCGCCCGGCACGCCGTGTTCGCGCAGCTTTTCGCAGATGTGATGGACGCTTTTAAGCCCCATGTAAAACACCACCGTCTGGCGGGGTTGCGCCAGCGCGGGCCAGTTTAAATCCAGCGCGCCCTCCTTGAGATGGCCGGTGACGAACACGCAGGCTTGGGCGTGATCGCGATGGGTGAGCGGGATGCCGGCGTAGGCGGCGCATCCGGCGGCGGCGGTGACGCCCGGCACCACCTGAAAGGGAATCCCCGCCGCCATCAAAGTCTCGATTTCCTCCCCGCCCCGTCCGAAAATGAACGGATCGCCGCCTTTGAGCCGCAACACCCGCTTGCCTTGCAGCGCTAAATCCACCAGCAAGCGGTTGATGTCGTTTTGCGGCAAGACGTGGTGCTCCGGCTTCTTGCCGACGAAAATCCGCTCGGTGCGCGGCTCCAACAAGTCCAAAACCGCCGGGCTGATCAGCCGGTCGTACACCGCGACATCGGCTTGCTTGAGCAAGCGCAGCGCTTTCAAGGTCAGCAACTCCGGATCGCCGGGACCCGCGCCGACCAGAAATACTTCCCCGCGCGCCGGACGGGCCGGGCCTTCAGGCACTAATGGGCGCATAAGTTGGATCGATCTCGATCTTGGATGACAAACCGTCTAGTTTTCATGTTCACTGTCTCCCCATTACAAGCAAAACAACGCTACCCTGGCGACCGTCCGGCGCACAGTTCCATCAAGGCCCGCTCCAACCGCCGCCAGGCGCTTTCGGTCCCCGGCAAGCCGAACCGCAATCCCGAAGGCTCGCTAAAACACCGGACTAAAATACCGCGCCGGGCCAGCGCATCGCGCCAGGATTCGGCATCGTTCGTCGGAACCCATTGAAACAGCGCCGCGCCGCCGGCCGCCGTCAAACCGTGGCAATCGAGCAGCGCCGCCAAGCGCTGGCCGGCTTCCGGCAACTCGAGACGCGCCCGCGCTTGCCAGCTTCGATCCGCCAAGGCTTGCGTCGCCGCCCACCGACTGGGACCGGTCAGCGTCCACGGCCCCAAGCAGTCCTGCAATCGCGCTCGCAATGCCGCTTCCGCTAAAACGAAACCGACTCGCGCGCCCGCCAATCCGAAAAATTTGCCGAGCGAGCGCAAGATGACGAGCCCCGGCAATCCGGCGTGAACGGCCATGCTGGCCGCCGGCATCGCGTCCGCGAACGCTTCATCCACCACCAGCCAACCGTCCCGCCGCGCCAAACGCTGTCGCCAATCCAGCAGAACCTCGGCCGAGAAATCCACGCCGGTCGGATTGTTGGGATTGACCAGCACCAGAGTCTCCAACCGCTCCAGCGCCGTCGCCAATCCGCCGGCGTCCAACAATTCGACCTGATGGCCCGCCCGACGCCAAGCCTGAGCGTGTTCGGCGTAACTCGGATTCAGCACGCCGACCCGACCGCGCGGCCGTAACTGCGGCAAGGCTTGAATGGCCGCTTGGGAACCGGCCACCGCCACCAAATCGGCGGTGCCGTAATACGCCGCCGCCGCGCGCTCCAGGCCGTCGTCCGACTCCGGCAACCGCAGCCAAACGCGCGGCGGAACCGGCGGAACCGGCCAGCCGTTCGGGTTGATGCCGGTGGATAAATCCAGCCAGTCGCTTAACGGAATGCCGTAACGCGCCGCCGCCGCCCGCAAACCGCCGCCGTGCTCAAGCAAACAGCCACCCTCCGACCAGAATCACCGCCAGCCACAACCCCAGCGCCCGCCGCACCAATGCGACTGCCCGGCCGATGTCATCGGCGCGCGGAGCCAAGCCCTCGCCCAGCGCCGGACGCGGTTGCCACTCGCCGTGATAGCGGGCCGGCCCGCCCAACGCCAAACCCAAAGCGCCCGCGCCCGCCGCCATCACCGGGCCGGCGTTGGGGCTTTTCCACACAGGCGCTTGCGTCCGCCAGCAGCGCCACGCCAAGGCCGGATGGCTCCCGACCGCCAGATAACTCAACGCCGTCAAGCGGGCCGGCAACCCATTCAACAGATCGTCCAGCCGCGCCGCCGCCCACCCGTAATCCCGGTAGCGCGCGGTTCGATAGCCCCACATCGCATCCAAGGTATTGGCCAGCCGGTATAAAACCACGCCCGGAGCCCCGGCCAGCACGAACCAAAACAGCGCGCCGAAAATCGCATCGCAACCGTTTTCCAAAACCGATTCCACCGTCGCCCGACTGATGTGTTCTTCATCGAGTTCCTCGGTGTCGCGGCTGACGATCAGGCCGACCCGCTCGCGCGCCAGCGGCAGATCTCCGGCTTTAAGCGCCGCCGCGACCGCCTCGGCATGTTCGGCCAAGCTGCGCGCGCCGATGGCCAGATACAGCAGGCCCAAGGCGGCGGCCGAGCCCACCAGCGGAAGCGCGGACACTTGCCAGGCCGCCAGCGCGAAGGGAACCAGCAGAACGACGACCGCGCCGACGCCACGGCCGCGTCGGACGCGGGCGGTGGTTTCGGGCGGACCATACGCGAAGGCTTCCACCCGTCTCGCCAGTCCGCCGAATCCCACCAAGGGATGCCAACGGCGCGGTTCGCCCAACCCACGGTCCAACAATACCGCGCCGATGCACATCAGCGCGGTCAGCATAAAAGCCCTTTGATTTCTTCAAGAAAAAGTCGGCGGGAAAGATGATCGTTCAAGACGCGAAACCAAGCCATGGGGTCTTTTCGGCCACTGCCAAGCCGGCCGACTTTATCAAGGAGAAAGCTTTCGGCCGGGTAGTGTAGCCAAAATCCGCGTCTTTCAGTCAAAATCCGGTGATGGCTTCCAAGACTCTCATGATTCAAGGGACGACCTCCGATGCCGGCAAAAGCGTCATGGTCGCCGGCTTGTGCCGGTTGCTGGCGCGGCGCGGCGTGCGCGTGACGCCCTTCAAACCTCAGAACATGGCGCTCAACAGCGCCGTCACCGCGGACGGCGGCGAAATCGGCCGCGCTCAGGCGGTGCAAGCTCAGGCGGCTTTCCTGGACCCGCGCACCGACATGAACCCGGTGCTGTTGAAACCGAATACCGACATCGGCGCTCAGGTCATCATCCACGGACGCGCCGTGGCCAACATGGACGCCCGCCGCTATCACGATTACAAGCCGGTGGCGATGCAGGCGGTGCTCGAATCCTACCAGCGGCTGCGCGCGGCCTACGACCTGGTGCTGGTGGAAGGCGCGGGCAGTCCGGCGGAAATTAACCTGCGCGACAAGGACATCGCCAACATGGGCTTCGCCGAGGCGGTGGATTGCCCGGTCTGGCTGATCGGCGACATAGACCGGGGCGGCGTGTTCGCCCATCTGTACGGCACCCTCGCCCTGCTCGCGCCCGGCGAGCGGGGCCGCATCACCGGCCTGATCATCAACCGCTTTCGGGGCGATGTCAGCCTGCTGGCGCCGGGCTTGGAGTGGTTGACGCGGGAGACCGGCAAGCCGGTGTTGGGCGTGCTGCCCTACTTGCAAGGCTTGCATTTGGAAGCCGAGGACGCCCTGCCGC
Source organism: Competibacteraceae bacterium UBA6584 (assembly GCA_002433805.1). Taxonomy (GTDB): domain Bacteria; phylum Pseudomonadota; class Gammaproteobacteria; order Competibacterales; family Competibacteraceae; genus Competibacter_A. The sequence continues at coordinate 17,691 of DJIW01000143.1, forward strand.
GCGATTCGCGCGCCGATGAGGATTCGGACCGGCTGCGGGTGGCGGTTCCGGTGCTGGCGCGGATCAGCAATCATACCGACCTCGATCCCCTGCGCCTGCACCCGCAAGTAGCGGTGCGCTGGGTTCAAGCCGGAGAGGCCATCCCTCCGAGCGATCTCATCATCCTACCCGGCAGTAAAAGCACGCGCGCCGACCTCCACCGCCTGCGCGAACAAGGGTGGGACAAGGCCATTCACCGCCATGTGCGCTACGGCGGCAAGTTGATCGGCATTTGCGGGGGATTCCAAATGTTGGGGCGACAGGTTCACGATCCGACCGGCTTGGAGGGTGAAGCGGGAAGCAGCGCCGGCCTCGGCTTTCTCGATTTTGAAACGACCCTGAAACGGGAAAAACACCTGGAGCGGGTCGAAGGACATTTGCGGCTGGAACAGGCGGTCGTGACCGGCTATGAAATTCACGCGGGCGTCAGCGCCGGCCCCGCGCTCGCACATCCGGCCATCCGTTTGAGCGACGGTCGGCCCGACGGCGCGCTGTCGGAGGACGGACAACTGCTCGGCACGTATTTACACGGCCTGTTCGACGCCGCCTCAGCCCGCGACGCCCTGTTGCGCTGGGCGGGTTTGGCGGCGCGGGAAACGCCTGATTATCGCCAGCTTCGAGAAGACGGCATCAATCGACTGGCGGACGCCATCGCCGAGCATCTCGACCGGCATTGGCTCGAACGGCTGACGGGCGGATAATCTTGAGACCTTGCCGCTTGCCCCCTGCAACCGCAAACTGGGTTTTCCCTGATCGATTTAAAGATCGGCCATGAACGTTCGGACGCCCTTAATCGTGCTGCTCGCCCTAACCGCCATCAACGGCGCTATCGTGGCTTACCGCTCGCTGCGCCAACCGCCGCCAACGGCTCCCACCGTCGCGACGACCGAGAAAGTTCCAATCCCTTCCGGCGCTCCGACGGGGCCCGCAAGCCCGCCGCTTCCCGCCTCGGAGCCCGCGCAGGTTTCAACTCCGGCGGCCCGCGCGCCGGAACCTGGGACGCCGGCCAAGCCGCCTCCCGACCGGGTGGCGATGCTGGATAAAAAACCGCGCCAGCTTCCCCCGCTGCCGGGCGAAACTCTGTCGCCCAACAGTTTGGCAAACCGGATTCTGGTGGAGAAAAAGGCGCGCCGGCTGACGCTGTTTCGCAACGATAAGCCGCTTAAAAGCTACGAGATCGCCCTGGGCCGCCAACCGGAGGGACCCAAGCGTTTTCAGAACGACAACAAAACGCCCGAGGGTCTCTACCAGATCAGCTTTCGCAAGAAAAACAGCGAATACCATCGCGCCTTGCGCATTTCCTATCCCAGTCCGGCGGATGTCGCCTTCGCCGCGAAGCAACACCGTTCGGCCGGCGGCGACATCATGATTCACGGTCTGCCCAAGGGCATGGATTGGTTGGACTCGGCCCACCGGCTGCGCGATTGGACCGCGGGCTGCATCGCGGTGACCAACGCCGAAATCGAAGAAATCTGGCGCGCGGTGCCCGACGGAACCCCGATTGAAATCCGGCCCTAAAGCTGTGTCGGCCCAAGTTTTGCCGGTTCGGGCGCGGCGATTGTTGCTTCCCATGATCGCCGGATCGGCCATCGGCTCGAACGCGCGGTTGATGGGGCCGCCGGTCGTCCGCCCGTCGCGGCGGGTCTCTTGACCGGCGGAGCGTTCAGAATTCGATGCCCCGCTGGGCTTTGATGCCTTGTTCCTGATAAGGGTGCTTGACGTTGCGGACATCGCTGACCAAATCCGCCAGTTCCAGCAACGGCTGCGGGGCGTGGCGGCCGGTGACGACCACATGCAGGTCCAGCCGGCGCTTGCCGAAGGTTTCCAACACCCGCCCCAGATCGAGGTACTGGTATTTCAATACCGCGTTGAGTTCGTCCAAGATCACCAGCTGGCAACTCGGATCCTGAATCATCCGTTCGGCTTCGAGCCAAGCCCGCTCGGCGGTGGCGATGTCGCGCTCGCGGTCTTGCGTCAGCCAGGTGAATCCATCGCCGACGACCTGAAAATCGACCGTGTCGAACCGGCTCAATACCGTCCGCTCGGCGCTATCCTGCTGGCCCTTGATAAATTGCACGATGCCGACCCGCATCCCGTGGCCGACGGCGCGCAACGCCATCCCAAACGCGGCGGTGGTTTTACCCTTGCCGGGACCGGTGTAGACGATCAACAAGCCTTTCTCGCGCGGGGCGCGCGCTTGCTTGCGCTCGTAGCCGGCTTTGCGGCGGGCGGTCAGGCGGGCGTGGTCATGATTGGCGACGGACATGAGCGATACGGTTCCCTTCACCCGCGAACGAGCGAGGTTTGAGGTCTATCGGGATTCAGGCGTGATGGGAAAAACGCATCCAGCTTTGCGGGGTCCAGCCGGGATCGCGGCTCGCTGCTTCAGTCCCGTCGGACCGCACGCCGCACTTGCGGGCGAAATAGCGGTGGAAGGCTAGGCTGGGGGTCAGTTCCGGATGGAAAACGGTGACGAGAATCCGGTCGTCCTCGGCGGCGGCGATGTAGTCGTCCAACTCCAGCAACACCCGCACGCCAGCACCGGCCCGCACGATCTTGGGCGCGCGGATGAAGGTCACCGGGATCGGTTCCTCCGCCACCATCGGCACTCGCACCTGACGGTTGAAGCTGTCCAGTTGGCTGCCGAAGGCGTTGCGGCTGATTGCGATGTCGATCAGGCCGAGCGCCGGCGCTTCGCCGCGATTTTCCGCCGCCAGCAAAATCGCGCCGGCGCAGGTGCCCCACAGCTTCAATCCGCCGTCAACGGCCCGGCGGATCGCCTGATCCAATTCGAAGATCCGCAGCAGCCGCGACAGACAAGTGCTTTCGCCGCCGGGGATGATCAGCCCCGCCAAACCGTCCAGTTCGGCGGCGCGCTTGACGGTCCGCGCCGGCACCCCGATCCGCTGCAGGTGGTCGAGATGCTCCTGCACCCCCCCTTGCAGATCCAGGACGCCGAGCGCCCCGGCCTCGGCGTTCATTACCAGCCCCGCCCCGCCAACCGATTCTCGCCCGTCAGGCTCGCCACGCTGATGCCGGACATCGGATCGCCCAAGTCCATCGAGACTTCGAGCAGCTTCTCGGGATCGTTGTAAAACGCCGCCGCCTTGACGATGGCGCTGGCCCGGCGCACCGGATCGGAAGACTTGAAGATGCCGGAGCCCACGAATACTCCGTCGCAACCCAATTGCATCATCAACGCGGCGTCGGCCGGCGTGGCGATGCCGCCGGCGGCAAAATTGACCACCGGCAAGCGGCCCAATCGCTTGACCTCCAGCGCCAGTTCGTAGGGAATGCCGTTAGTCTTGGCAAAACCCACGACCTCCTCGGCCGGCATATTGGCCAGCTGGCGAATTTCGCGGTTCATGGTCCGCATGTGGCGCACCGCCTCCACGACATCGCCGGTGCCGGCCTCGCCCTTGGTCCGAATCATCGCCGCGCCCTCGGCGATCCGGCGCGCCGCCTCACCCAGATTGCGCGCGCCGCAGACGAAGGGGATGGCGAATTGGGTCTTGTCGATGTGGCATTCTTCATCGGCGGGGGTCAAGACTTCGCTTTCATCGATGTAGTCGATCTTGAGCGCTTGCAAAATCTGGGCTTCGACGAAATGGCCGATCCGCGCCTTGGCCATGACCGGAATGGTCACCGCCTCCTTGATGGCTTTAATGAGGCCGGGATCGGACATGCGGGCGACGCCGCCTTGCTTGCGGATATCGGCGGGGACGCGCTCCAAGGCCATGACCGCCACCGCGCCGGCTTCCTGGGCGATCTGGGCTTGTTCCACGTTGACGACGTCCATGATGACGCCGCCCTTGAGCATTTGCGCCAACTGGGCGTTCAGGAGATATCGATTCTCTGCCATACTGCCACTCACTGAGCGATAACGGAAAGGCGGCCACGAAAGCCGCGCCGCCCGGACCTGGGACCCGAGAAATTGGGAATTATATCACCATCCAAGAGCGAGGCCGCAGCTTCTGTTAGGGGCCGCCTCAACTCCGGCGCTGGGTAGGCGCCGGCATGACGGCGCGCGCATCATTCCCGCCAACCCGCGCTTGCCGGCTCGGCCTGCCTTGGCGAGATTTGCGAGCGGGCGTCGCGGCGATTTCGTTGACGGCCCGCCGCTTTCCCTTCGCTCGAACCTGACGGACCGGCATGGCGGATCGACAACGTAGCGTCGCGTGGGCCTTGCTGGCGGCCGTTTTGTTTGGAGCCAGCGTTCCGTCGGCCAAGTGGCTGCTCGGCGCAATCGGCCCCACCACCCTCGCGGGCTTGCTTTACCTGGGGGCGGGCGTCGGGGTCGGCCTGTTGCGGCTGACGCGCGCCCGCTTCGCCGGCCACCCCACGGATGCGCCCCTGCTCGCCGCCGATGGCTTATGGCTGTCGGCTGTCGTCGTCGCCGGCGGACTGGTCGGGCCGATCCTGCTGATGCTGGGCTTGCGGACCACGCCCGCCACCCACGCGGCGCTGTTGCTCAATCTTGAAAACCTTTTCACGCTGCTGATCGCTTGGTTCGTCTTTCACGAGAACGTGGACCGCCGCGTCGCCGCGGGTGCCTTGGCCATCCTGGCCGGCGCGGTGGTTTTATCCTGGCAAGGCGGGTTCAGCCTTTCGCAGCCGGGCGCGCTGGCGGTGGCCGGCGCTTGTCTGGCGTGGGCCATCGACAACAATTTAACCCGCAAGCTGGCGCTGGCTGATCCGCTGATGATCGTGACGGTAAAAGGCTTGGTCGCCGGTCCCGTGACCCTGATTTTGGCGGCTGCCCTGGGCGAGCCGTTTCCCGGCCTGGACCTTGCGCTGACGGCGGGCGTGATTGGAGCCATCGGTTACGGCGGCAGCTTGATCGCCTTCGTGCTGGCGCTGCGCCATCTCGGCGCCGCTCGCACCGGCGCTTACTTCGCCACCGCGCCGTTCGTGGCGGCGGCGATGGCCGCCGTCTTTTTGGGCGAACCGTTAACCCCGTCGTCGATCGCGGCCGGCGCGCTGATGCTGGTCGGCGTCTACTTGCACCTGACCGAGCGCCACGATCACCTTCATATTCATCCCGTCATCGCTCACAACCACCGCCACCGGCACGATGAGCACCACCGCCACCACCACGGGCCGGACGATCCTCCCGGCGAACCCCACGCTCACGCCCACCAACACCAACGCCTCGAACACGCGCACCCGCATTATCCCGACAGCCACCACCGCCACGAGCACTGAGGCGCTTAGGTCCCGCCCTCAATGGGCGCTGTCGCGGGCGCCGCCTGCTCCGCTGCCCGCTCGCCGGAGATGACTTGAGCGCCCAACCGTTTTCTTAACAGGCTCAGCACATCGTCACGAGCGCGCGGCGGCGCGGCGCTCCAATTCACTCCGAGCGCTCCGGCGACTTCCAGCAGCAGCGGCGGAGCCAGACGCGCCGCTCGCATCAGCTCGTGATCCCGCAACACGGCAAGCGCCTCGCCCTGACCGAGCACCGTGCCCTCATGAAACAGCGCGACATCGTCGGCCCAGGCGTAAGCCAACTCGACATCGTGGGTCGAAAACACCAGCGTCGCGCCGCTCTCATGCAAGCGCTGCAAGGCATCTAGCAGGCGGACCACCCCCTGACCGTCGAGGCCGGCGGTCGGTTCGTCCAACACCAGCAGTTCCGGTCGCATCGCCAGCACGCCGGCGATGGCCACCCGCTTCTTTTGTCCGAAACTGAGGCTGTGGGTGGCGCGAGCGGCCAAATCGGCGATTTGCAGCGCGTCCAACGCCCCGTTGACCCGCTCGCGGACCACGCTGTCAGCCAAGCCCAGATTCAGCGGTCCGAACGAGACATCCTGCTCCACCGTCGCGGCGAAAATCTGATCGTCCGGCTCCTGCAACACCAAACCGACCCGACCGCGCCACCGGTCGAGCGAACGCCGGTCGTAAGCGACCGGATCGCCGTCCAAGCGAAGTTCGCCCCGCGTGGGTCGAAACGTTCCGTTGAGATGCAGCAACAGAGTGGTCTTGCCGGAGCCGTTGGCGCCCAGCACAGCCAACTTCCGCCCACGCTCGACCGTCAGATTGAGATCGCGCAAGGCGCTGATTCCGCCCGAATAGCGGTAATCAAGCCCACGCGCGGCCAGCAGGGGAACGCTCATGAAAGCGCGCGCGCCAGCAAGCCGCCCGCCAGTCCGGTCAGACCCACCCCCAGCATCGCCACGGCGAGCCGGGCCCGCGAAAGCGGCCGTTCCTCGCGCAGCACCCGCAATTCGCCGCGATAGCCCCGCGCCGCCAAGCCGATTTCAAGCCAGCGCGCCCGCGTCAAACCGCGTTGGAACAGGTTGCCCGCCAATAAGCCCGAGGACCGCAACGCCCGGTCGAAACGGGAATAGCCCAGCCGCGCCGCCTGCGCCCGCCGTCCGGCCAACGCCCGTTCGACGAAACCAAAAATCAGCCGATACATCAGCAAAATCAATTCGACCACGCCCGAGGGAACGCCCGCCCGCCGCAACAGCGCCGCCCAATCCACCACCGGCGTGGTCAGCGCCACAAAGGCCAAACAGCTCAGCGCCGCCAGCGCCCGCAGCGTCGAGGTCAACGCCACACCCGCGCCTTGCGGCGAGAACCGCGGCGTCAGACCCGCGCTCAGATCCAAAGACAACGCCAGAAACGGCGCGCCCACCACCAAAAACGCCGCCGGCGCGGCCATGAAAGCCAGCAACGCCCGCAACGGCACGCCGGCCCCCCACACGACCGCCGAGGCCGCGACGATCAGGACCAGCGGCGCGGTGGTCAGCGGCGGCAGCACCACCGCCACCCACAACAATCCGAACGCCGGAAGCAGTTTCTCGGCCGGGTGCCAGTCGCGCCAACGGTTGGTCCAGGCGTGACGGTCAATCGCCATCATCGGCGCGTTCCCGCCGCCGGCGCGCCTGCCCGCGTTTGAACCCCAGGTAATAACCCAGCACGCCCGCCCCCAGCGCCGCCTGTAGCGCGAACAAGCCGCTGGCGATCTCCGGGGGCGGCTGCCAAAGCAAGCCGGTCCAAGGTCGGTAGTCAGGTTGGACCGCATTCACCACGGCCATCGCTCGAACATCGGAGCCTGCGAATTGAGCCCCTTCGCGCAGGCCGCCGAGCAACGCCGAGCCGAGCGCCACCAGCAACGCCAGAACCAACCAACCGACACCGCGCCCTTTCATCAGCGGGCCTCCACGGCGGGTGATTCCGGCCACAACTCCAGCGCCCGTAACTCATCCCCGCTGTATTCACGCAGGAAATTGACGATTGTCACCGTCAGCAGACCCTCGATTACCGCCAGCGGCAACTGGGTCGGCGCGAAGACAGCGGCGAACTTCAGCCACGATCCCGCAACGCCGCTGGCCGGATCGGGGAAAGCCAGCGCCAGTTGGCCCGCAGTTGTGAGATACGTCGCCAGATTGCCCGACAACGCCGCCGCAAAAGCGCCGACGGCCAGGGGGGCGCCCAGCCATCGCGCGCCGCGCGCTACCCCAAAAGCGACCCACGGGCCGACCACGGCCATCGCAAACACATTGGCCCCCAAGGTCGTCAAACCGCCGTGCGCCAGCAGCAACGCTTGAAAGCCCAACACGATAGCGCCCAACAACGCCATCACCGACGGTCCGAACAGTAGCGCGCCCAATCCCACTCCGGTGGCGTGGGAGCTGCTGCCGGTGACGGACGGCAGCTTGAGCGCCGATAGCAGGAAGGCGAAGGCTCCCGAAGCGGCCAGCAATAATTTAGCCTGCGGTTTTTCGCGCGCCAATCGGTTGGCCCGGCGGACGCCGGCGGCGACGAACGGCGCGGCCAGCGCGGTCCAAAGCGCGGCGTGCAACGGGGGCAGGAAACCTTCGGCGATGTGCATGACCAACCTCTCCGCGTCAAAGGCAAAGCATCGGGGAGGTTGTCCTGGGAGAGCGGTCGCCACGAACGGCGCGGCGGTAACCCGCTGGCTGGAGACGGTTCGCAACCCCGGAACACCCCGCCCGGAATCCAACTGACCGACATCGGCAGGTCTCCTGGCTCACAGGTCCTCGTCGCTCGCCCAGCCTTCCCAGCCTTTTCGGCCAGTGGCGCGCGGGGGGCGCGACTCGCTGTTTACAGTTGCGGGGGCAGCTCTGGAATGGGCGACCGGACGGTCGCGGCACCAGATTCCCTTATTATTCCCTCCGGCCCTAAAGCCTTCGACGGGAACCGATAGCGGATGGGTGGGATGCTAACGCCCCCTTGCCGATACCGTCAACCGGAGGACGACCCCCGGCGGCCCCAAAATCATTCAGCGCCCGAGCGCGCCGATGCTAAACTGACGGAAAGCGGTCGGCTCGGACCCTGTTTTGCGAAATAGCGTGTCGAGGCGGATGGCGCGATTGGGCTGCAAGATCGGCTTGCTAAAGTCGATGCAATGCATCGTCAAGCGGTCGGCGATCTGGGAAGCATGCGAACGACCCTCAACTCATGGACCCTACTCGATGAGCGACAAACGCCTGCTGATTGTGGATGACGAAGCCGATTTTGGCGACTTTATCCGTCGGGTCGCCACCGACCTCGGCTACGAGGTTCTGGCGACCACCACCGGCTCGGATTTTCAGAAAAGCTATGCCGGATTCCAGCCCACCTTGGTCATTCTCGATATGGTCATACCCGATATCGACGGCAACGAATTGCTCCTTTGGCTGTTGGCGCAGGGCTACACCGCGGAGTTGATCATCACCACCGGCTTTAATCCCGATTACGCCCGCGAGGCTAAAATTCTCGCTGAATTCAAAGGCATGAAGAAAGTTACCATCATGGTCAAACCCGTCTCTCTGGCCCGGCTTCGCTCCACGCTCGGCAGTTAAAGCGCGAGTCCGCCGGAGTGCCGATTCGGTTTTCATCAACCCTCGGCCGCTTCGAGCGCCAGCGGGCAGCCGGAGCCTCCACCGACCGTAACGGTTTGAACGTCTTCTCGCCACCGATCCCAAGTCCCTAAATTTTCGAACCCGACTTTACGAGCGGGGACAACCGTGACTGTTCCGTCCGTCAAACAAAGTCCTTCGTTAATCCGCCAGTTTCTTCTACCGTATTTGTCGGTCGTGTTGATGGCTTTGGGGATGCTCGGCATCGCCTTGATCGCCACTTATGACTTGCGCGGCCGGGTCATCCTCTTGGCGAAGGAAAACGGACCGCTCGCGCAGGCCTCGGTGCAATTGGTCAGCGGAGTCAGCAACTCGCTCGCCAATTTGTACGGCTGGGCCAATCTCGATGAACCGATGTTTCTGATGGGTTGGCAGACGGCTTGGCGGGATGAAATTGAGCCGGCCTTTGCATTGCTGAAAAACTGTCCGCGACTGTCGGATGGCCATTGCACTCCCGAACGGATCGCGGAACTGGAGTCCTTGCTCGCCGAGTTGAAGTCGGCTCAGGAACGGCTCCAGGAGAAGGGTCAATCCTCGGATCGAAGCCACGTTTTGCAAACCATAACGCGCGAGGTCCATCCGCTGAGCGGCCGGATCGTCGCGCTGACCAACGCCATGGCGGGGCAAACCCGCGCGCACCTGGAGGCCACCATGCTGGCCGCGCACCAGGCGAGCGCCATCACCGCTTGGGCGCTGGCCTTGATGATCGGGGCGATGCTGGTTACCGGTTATAGCGTTTCCAAGAAACGCGCCGCCGCTTTGGGCCGGCGGATCGCCTCGCTGGTCGAAGCCACCCGGCAACTGGCCGCGGGGACCCTGCGCGCCGATATCCCCGTCGATCATGACGAGATCGGCGAACTGACCCGCTCGTTCAACGGACTGCGGGCTTCCCTGCAGCGGGCCCAGGAGAAGCTGCGCGACGCCAATACCTTGCTCGAACAGCGCGTCATCGAGCGCACCACCGATTTGGCCACGCTCAATCAGGTGCTCACCTACGAAATCGGCGTGCGCAATCGAACCGAAACCGCGCTGCGGGAGAGCGAGGCGCGGCTGCGGGCGATGACCCGCGCCATTCCCGATCTGGTGTTCGTGGTCGATGAAGACGGCCGCTACCGCGAGATCCTGGCGGCGGGCCGAACGCGCGGCGATGCGAGCCTCGCGTCGGCCCGCGAGCCGCCTTTCAGTGCGCTGGGCTTGGCGGAGATCGCATCCGAGCGCGAAACGGCCGGCGCGGAGCCCAAGCAAGCCGCCATCGGCATCACGCCCATCCGCGACCGCCTGTTGCGAGAAGTCCATTCGGCGGAAAAAGCGGAATTTTTTCACGACATCATCCGGCGCGCCATCGCCACCCAGCAAATCCAGATCGCGGAATACGAATTGCAAACCGCTTCGGGCGCGCGCTGGTTCGAATCCCGCACCGCGCCCTTGGATGTCAAGTTCGACGCCAAGGCCGCCGCGATCGTGGTGGCGCACGATATCACCAAGCGCAAATCGAGCGAGGCCCAGCTGCGGCAAGCGCAGAAAATGCAAGCCATCGGCCAGTTGACCGGCGGCATC
>DJIW01000143.1:28235-31985 GCA_002433805.1 Competibacteraceae bacterium UBA6584
GTGTCGTTCTACAGCCAAGGCCGCCGCGATCGTGGTGGCGCACGATATCACCAAGCGCAAATCGAGCGAGGCCCAGCTGCGGCAAGCGCAGAAAATGCAAGCCATCGGCCAGTTGACCGGCGGCATCGCCCACGATTTTAACAATCTGCTCGCCGTGATCATGGGCAATCTGGAGTTGCTGCACGAGCAACTGACCGCGCAACCCCGGTTGCACGAACTGGCTCAACAAGCCTTGAAAGCCGTGGATCGCGGCACCCATCTCACCCGTCGGTTGCTGGCGTTTTCACGCCATCAGCCGCTGCTGGCGCAATCGACCGACTTAAACAAACTGGTGTTTGGAATGTTGGAGTTGATGCGGCGCACGCTCGGCGCCACCATTCACATCCACACGGCGCTGGCCGAGGAACTGCCGCCGACCCTGGTGGATCCTGATCAACTGGAGAGCGCCTTGCTCAATCTGGTGATCAACGCGCGCGACGCCATGCCGCGCGGCGGGGAACTCACCTTAAAAACCGCTGACGTTCTGATCGAGGAGGAATACGCCGCCCAACAGGCCGATATGCAGCCCGGACGCTACGTCATGCTGGTCGTCGGCGATACCGGCCTAGGAATGACGCCCCAAGTGCTGGAGCGCGCCTTCGAACCGTTTTTCACCACCAAGGAAACCGGCAAGGGCAGCGGCCTCGGCCTCAGCATGGTGTACGGTCTGGTCAAACAATCCGGCGGCCATATCGTCATCCAAAGCCAACCCGGTCAAGGCACTCAGATCAAGCTTTACCTGCCCATGGTCAAAGGGCCGGTTCCGGCGATGGCCGAACCGCATCCCGCCGACGGTTCGATCCAAGGCCAGGGCGAGACGATCCTGGTGGTCGAAGATGACGCCGAAGTCCGCTTGTTCGCGGTCAACGCCTTGCGGGGGTTGGGCTATCAAACGGTACAGGCGGCCGATGCGGCCATCGCGCTACAGCTTCTTGAAACCACTCCTGAAATCGCGTTGCTGTTCACCGATATCGTGATGCCCGGCCAAATGGATGGCGTCAAACTGGCGACCGAAGCCCAACGCCGTTACCCTGACTTGCCGGTGTTGTACACCTCGGGCTATACCGAACATGCCCTGATCGGCAACGGCCATCAGGTCGAAGGCGTGGATGTCTTGCTCAAGCCGTACCGCAAAGCCGATTTAGGCAAAAAAATACGCCTGCTGCTCGGCGGGTGATCGCTCCAGAGCGACTCCGCTTTGGCGGCAGGCGTTAGATCTCGCTGGCGATGACGGCGAGAATTCCCGCCGTCATCGGTCATCCACCGATCCGCTGAGAAGCGCGATAAACCTGCGCTACTTTTTCGGCGTCGCTGCGGGAGCCGCTGCCGGCGCGGGAGCTGGCGCGGGAGCCGCTGCCGGAGCCGGTGCCGCCGCAGGCGCGGGTTCGGCGGGCGCGGGAGCCGGAGCCGCCGCAGGCGCGGCTGGAGCCGCTGCCGGAGCCGGCGCTGGAGCCGGGGCAGCCGGCTTGGCGGCGCTTCCCACCGCCGCCGTGCTCCTGGCGGCCCATTGCGTCCACCATTCGTTCAGGTAGCCCTTTTGCCATAAATAACCCGCGGCGACCAGCAAGGCCAACAAGAACAAGTAGGTCTTCCACGGCTGTTTCTTTTCTTCGAACGGGTCCTTAAACGAGCGTTGCGCGCCCGGCGGCAACGCGGCAACCCGAGTGAGCGAAGTTCCAAAGGGGATGTTGATGGTGGCGTGGGTGTTGACCGCCCAACCGTTGCCGTCGAGCAGCGGCGCGAGATTGCGCTTGCGCAGCTTGAGGAAGGCAATCACCATGGACGGACCGGAGATCAACAGGATCAATCCGACAATGGCGAGCGGCATTTGCCAGAGCTTCAACCCCAGGAAACCGGTCAGCACCGAGGCGATGGCGGTGCCGATCGCGCCGACGGCCAAGCCGATGGCGGCGAAAATACCGGCGAACTTGCCGACGTCGAACGGCGCGGCCGGGGCCTTTCCGGCCTCAGCGCCTTGCGCCGCCGCCGTGACGCCCGCCGCCGCTTTGTCGGCCGCCGCCTTGTCGCGCGCGGCGGCCATCTTCTCGATCTGCTCGCCGATCATCCGACCGATGCGCTTATAGGGATACCAAAACGCCTGCCGGACGCTGATCGGGTGTTCGATGATCTTGACGATGGTGGCGTCCCAGTCGCGGCCGCGCCGGTCGAAGAACACGCCGTTGCGCCCGACCATCAAATTGTCTGAATCGCCGTTGGTGAAGGCGGCGGCGATGGTCATGGTCTCGGTTCCGCCCCGCCGCCGGCATTCGCAATACGCCAGATAAATCCCGCCCAGGTTGGCCATCTCGGCGTGCTTGGCCATATCGTCGATCCGCAGGCACAAATCGCAACTGCGACCGTCGATAAATAAGGTTCCAGCCTGGAAAATCGCGGTGTAGCCGGGCGTATAGAAGTCGCGGAAGGATACGAAGTTGTTGAGCAGCCGGAACAGATGCCGGTAATAGCGCACCAGCCGGTCCACGGCGGTCACGGCATCCATTTCGGCCGCCAGCGACTTGTAGTTTTCGATCAATCCCTTCAGCTTGTCCTTATAGCCGTCGTTTAGCAGCGTGCGGACTCGCGTCAGGCCCAACCCTTCGACCGAGGCGCCTTTTTTGTTGCTCAACCATTTTTTGTGGGCGGCAAACCGCGCGCACAAAGCGTCCCATTCCTGAACACTGATGCTGGTTTTCTCATTGAAGCCAGGCGGCATGATCTTGGCGCGAAAATCCGCCATCGCCGCGCTCCAGGCCGGATTGAGGCCCGATTCCAGCGGCAGCGGCTTGCCCGCCTCGATCTTCGCCAGCGGCAGGGCGGCGACTTCCTCGGTGCTCGTCGACAAATTCTTCCCGGCGAAGGATTCATATTCGGTCAAGGCCGGATTCAGCGGTTCGGCGGCGCGGGTGTCGAAAGCCGCCAGCCGGCAGCGGGTGAAATAATCGTCGACCTTGTTCTTGACGGCATCGAACGCGGCGGTTGCGGCCTCGGTCTTGTCGCCGAACGGCAACAAGTTGGCGGCATCGCGCTCGGTCTCCCGCCACCAATCGGAATAGGCTTGCGCTTCGGTGAAAAATTGCTCGATCTGTTCCTCGGACAGACTCAGAACGCCCTTGTCGTCCGCGACCGCCCCCACGCTGGCCAGGATATCCTCGACCGCGCCTTTCAGTTCTTCGTCTTCGATAATATCGGCGGTCAGCACGCCGTCGGGATTGAATTTAGTGTCCGCGAAAATATTGGCGGTATCGGCGGTATCCTCGACGCTGATGCTCGTTTCCTCAGCCTTGCCGAGGTGAGCCAGAATCTGCTTGGCCGAGATCAGCACCTCCAAACCTTCTGGGGTACTGTCGTCGATAGACTCCAGCGGCAAGACTTCCGCGTTCTTGGTCATCTCCTCGGGGTTTTTCAAAACCGACGTGGCCCAATTAACCGCTCCGAGGATCTCCGGAACTCGGATTCGGCCATCCCCGTCGCTGTCGATCAGCTCCAGCGTTTTATCGTCGAACTCCAGACCGCCGGTCGGACAGCTGAGACTCGCCCACAGCTTGGGATCGAGTTGTTCCAATGCTTTTAAGTCAGCCGCGCTTTCCAACCGGACTTGGTCGAACCCACCAGAGCGGAAAAATCGCCATTTATGTTCATTAATTGATACAGACTTAGGGCTATTCGCCATACGAAATTCCTTTAGATTGTATAATCGTCGATATTATAGAC
>DJIW01000032.1 GCA_002433805.1 Competibacteraceae bacterium UBA6584
ACGCCCAACAGCCTGTGGTAGACCGTCTTTCGTCCACTTCCCCACACCAGGCCCCGCGCTCGATAGCTTTATAGCGGAGCATTTGACGAAACGACGACCAACCGGCATCCAAAACGGACTTGGCCAGGTGGGTTTTGGCCAATCTAGAAGCGTTTACATTGCCCACGGCGATGTAATCGAACTGTTGAACGAGCTTCAGCGCTTCCTTGTGCAAAAAGTCCGTGCGTTGATTCGCGATCTTGGCGTGAAGGGCCGTGACTTGGCGGCGCTTGCGGGCGCGTTGGGCTTGGCCAAGTTTGGCTTCCAGTGTTCGATAGGGGCGCGGATTGGCAATCTTCTGGCCCGTAGACAGGGCGGCGAAGTCTTTCAGGCCGAGGTCAATGCCGACGCCGGTTTTAATCTCACGCGGTGCTGTATCGGCCACCTCGATCACCACGTTCAAAAACCAGCGGCCTCGCGCGTCTCTGGCGAAACAGGAACCGTCCTTGATTTTCCCCTCCGGCAGCGGGCGGGAGTAGAAAGCGCGAAAGGTGTTGCCGTGGAATCGGAAGGCATTGCCTTCGGGCTTCAGGTCGCGCCCCTTGAACGGCACCCACCCCAAGGATTTTTTACCGCGATAGCGAAGGTAGGGGCGTTTCTTTTGCGCCCTGGACTTCGCGTATTGCTCGCACGTCGCGTTAATCGTCCCCGCGTGAAGCCCCAATTCTTTGCCGCTGCCGGTCGTGAGCTTATTCAGGTCAAAGCCAGTCGGCCAACGCTTATGCCACTTCAGGGCAAACTTCTGGGTGTCGTTGCAGAAATTCCAAACGAAGTTCACCGCACGGCTTTGCTTATTCAACAAGCCGTTCAGGGATTTAACGCGGTAACGGAACACCTTAACCATTTGAGAATTATAACCTATTTCTCAAATGGACACTTAAAAACTGACCGTCCTGCGGACGGTTTGCTATCCCTCCCCGACATGAATGCCGGGGTCTCTCGCGGAGAATCCTGATGAAACCCGAACGCGCGCTGTTTGGCTTCGCGGCCGGCTTTTTGGCGACCTTGGTTTTCCATCAGCTGACACTGGCGGCGCTGTGGGCGCTGGGCCTTGCGCCTTTCGCGCCATTTTCGCTGGCCCCGACGCCGCCGCTCGGCGTGCCGGCGGTGCTTTCGCTGGCGTTTTGGGGCGGGGTGTGGGGCATTGTCCTGGCGATGATCGAGCGCCGTTTTCCGCCGCGCGGCGGTTATTGGCTTGCGGCTTTTTTGTTCGGGGCGCTGGCGCCTTCCTTGGTGGCGTGGTTCGTGGTCTTGCCCTTGAAAGGCCGTCCCCTGGGAGGCGGCTGGCATCCGCCCTTGCTGGTCGCGGCACTTTTGATCAACGGCGCTTGGGGATTGGGAACCGCTTGGTTTTTCAAGATTTTCGAGCGGTTCGGATCTAAACGGCGCGCCGTTCCTTGACAGCAACGGCCTTCAAGCGCGTTTTAGCACCGACCGGCCGCCCCACCGGCGAGCACAACGCCGGATTCAGCGCCAGACCGTTCAGACTCTTTCTAAAAACAACGCCATTAAGGCCCTTGGGCCAACGCTGATCCCATCACTCACGAGGAGACGCATGATGCGAGAGATTTATCACGCCCTGGTGCTGAACATGCACCAGCCTCCCCGCAATCTCGAAAATTTGCTCGATACCAACGAGTGGGAGGTCAAGGAAATTTTATTTGCCTACGACCGAATGCCGCGCGCGTTGTGGGCCTATCAAGATATCGCTCGCATCCATCTTTCACTGTCTGGAACCTTGCTGGAAACCCTGTCCAACCCCGATTTCCAAGGCCGGGTCTACGGCTCCGTGGACTGCGGCAAACTGTTGTGGCATTTACAAAACCAGCAATTGTTCGAAATTCTCGGCACCGGCTACTACCATCCGGTATTCGCCCTGATTCCGGAAGATGATTGGGACGATCACATCGCGCGCTGGCAAGCCATCGCCGGCCATTTGCTGTGGCGGACGCAATTCAACGGCTTCTGGCCGCCCGAAATGGGTTTCGACATGCGGATGATCCCGCATTTGCGCAAGGCGGGTTACCGCTATGTGATGGTGGACTGCGAGTACGTCGATCCGGTGACGCCGATGAACTGGCAAGAGTTGCGCTACCGGCCGCACATCGCCGAATACGACGGCGAGCAAATCGTGATCGTGGTCCGCGACCGCGAACTGTCGGACGCGCAGCTGTCGGGGATGAATTACGGGTGGTTTCATCACGAACTGCAAGAGCGCACCAAATGGTGCGATTTCCCGCCGCTGGTTGCGACCGCCACCGACGGCGACAACGGCGGCTGGTTTCGCAATGTGTCCGAGAAAGCCAACTTCTGGAATTATTTCTACCACGAAGCGCTGGAGGAAATCCGGGCCGAGCGCTCGGCGATGCGGCCGACTTTTATCAGCGATTATCTGAACCGCTTCGGCGCGCACGGACAGGTCACCGTGCGGCGCGGCGCTTGGAACACCGATACCCATCACGGGTGGGATTTCCATCAATGGCAAGGGTCGTGGATCCAGCGCGACACCATGGTCCGGGTTCACGATCTCAGCCGGGAATACCATCGGGTGGCGGGCGCGGCGATGCGCGCTCATGATTCCGGTCCGGATCTGGCGCGGATTATCAACGAAGCGCATTGGCACCTGCTGCGCGCCGAAACCAGTTGTAATTTTTACTGGGGAGAAGCTTGGGTGCATAAATCCCACAGCGACCTGGACGATGTCGCCTGGCACTTGGGCGAAGCCAAGGCGCTATTGGGCGACCGGCTGTAGGGCCGCCTCATCGGACCCGCGCCGGACCTTGCGTCCGGCCTTTTGCCGCCGCCGTCCGTTCAACTCTCGCTTGGCGCGTTCTCGTCTGGAACCGCCGGGCGAGAACGCCAACCGAGGTTTAGACCATGCCGCTACTCATCCTGCAAACATCGCTGCGCTTGTCCAATCAGGAGCGCTATAACCTGGTTGCCCCGCTGTCGAAAATCGTCGCCGAGTGCATCGGCAAACCCGAACGCTTCGTCATGGTCGCCGTCAGCGAAGCCGCCATGCTGATGGGCGGCGCGGAAACGCCGGCGGCTTACGCCGACATCCGCAGCATCGGCGGCCTCAACGGCGCGGTCAACCGCAAGCTGTCGGAACGGATTTGCACGCTGCTTCACGATCAACTCGGCATCTCGCCGGATCGGGTTTATCTCGGTTTCAGCAACGTCAGCGCCGAAAATTGGGGCTGGGACAGCGGCACCTTCGGTTAGAGCGCCAGCCTCGGCGAATCCTCTCGCAATGAACGCACAAACCGATTCCGCTCCCGCTTCGCAACACTATTCTTCCTTTCTACCGCTGACCCACTTTTTCCGCATCCCTTACGGTCGCGTGGTGGAGTTGGACACGCAGGTGGAGCTGTGAACGAACTCGGCCTCGCGCTCCGCGCCCGAGCGGTGATTTTTCGGTCCGTTACAGGTAATAAAACACCAGACAAGCGCCCAACAGGAATACCGCCCACAACACCATGCGGGTGGTGGGCCAAGTCGCGGCCATGATTCCCTGTTGGCCGTGATGCAGGGCCAGCGCCGCGATCAGCCGCCCCACGCCCCCTTCCAACAAGCGGTTGAAGCCTTCCCACGCGCCTAGCGCCGCCCCCCAAACACCGGCGGCGGCGGCGGGCAACAGCTTGCGATAAAGCCAATCGAAATCCAGGTTGACCGAGCGCAGTTCCGGCGGATAAACGCCGGTGCGCACCAACAGCGCGAACGCCAAGGCCGACCAAGCGAGCAATTGCAGTTGGGTAATCACATGGGTCGCGGTATACGGATCGAAGGCCACCGGGTAAGGCAGAATGGCGTACAGCGCACCCGGAAAGACCCCGATCCCCACGCACAGCGCCGCCGCCAGCCCCATCGCGACCAGCATGTGGCGGGGCGCTTCCTGACAGCGGATGCCGCTGTCGTGGGCGAAGAACGCAAAATAAGGAATCTTGATCCCCGCGTGGTGGAACACGCCGGCCGAGGCGAACAGCAAAAACAGAAAAGGAATCCAATGGCCTTCCCGCGCCGCCGCTTCCAAAATGAGCGATTTGGTGGCGAACGCGCTAAACAGCGGGAACGCGGAGATGGAAGCCGCGCCGACGATGCAAAACCCGGCGGTCAGCGGCATGGATTTGTACAGCCCGCCCAATTCCGAACCGTTGACCGTGCCGGCGCGCAGCAGCACCGCGCCCATGCTCATGAACAGCAGCGCCTTGAACAGAATGTCGGCGAAGGCGTGCGCCACCGCGCCGTCCAAGGCCAGCGGCGTGCCGATGCCGACGCCCACCACCATGAAGCCGAGCTGGTTGTTCATGCTGTAGGCCAGCACCCGGCGCAGGTCGTTTTCGATCACCGCGTAGAAAATCGGAAACATCGCCATGAGCGTGCCGATGGCGATCAGCGCCTCGGTTCCGGCGAAGCCGCGCGCCAGGGCGTAGACCGCCATCTTGGTGGTGAAGGCGGACAGCACCACGGTACCGGTCACCGTCGCTTCGGGGTAAGCGTCCTGCAACCAGTTGTGCAGCAGCGGGAACGCGGCTTTGATCCCGAAGGCGACGAAGATCAGCGTCCCGCCGGCGCTGTTTAGCCCCAGATGCTCGAAGGCGATCGAGCCGGCGGCGCGCAGGTGCAAAATTACCCCGGCCAGCAACAGTAGACCCGAGGCGATCTGAACCAGCAGATAGCGCAAGCCGGCGCGGTAGGCCCGCGGCGTGCGCCGCGCCCAAATCAAAAACACCGAGGACACGGCAGCCAATTCCCAGCAAACGAACAAGCTCACCAGATCGCCCGCCAGCACCGCGCCCACCGCCGCGCCCGGATACAACAGCCCCGCCACTTGCTGGACGGGATCGCGCAGCCCCCAGGCGTATACGACCGCCAGCAGCGCGGCGATGTGAAACACCAGGGCGAAGGCGAAGCTCAGACCGTCGAGCCGCAACGTGGTCAGCGTCAGGTCGAAAGCTTCGATCCGCGCGTACTGACCGTACGGCAAGCCCCACAATTGCAGCGCGCCGAGGATGGGCAACGCCAGCATGAACGTGTTGCGGATCGAGCCCTGCGGCGCGAGCAGCGCCAGCAACGACCCGCAGATCAGGATCAGCGCCGGATTGAGGCCGTCAATCACCGTAATAATCCTCGTTTCGCTTCACCAGCTTGCGCATCTGCTTGGCCAACAGCACCAAAGCGACGCAACAAAGAAAGCCGTACCAGGCGAAAAAGCCAAACCAGCTTTCAAAACCGAAGGTCGCGTGCTTGTGATAGGCCAAATCGCTCAACAACAGCGCCGCGCAAACGCCGATCAGCCCGTAAAAGATCTTGTCGACATTGCGCGGCTCGTCCAACCAATAACGCTTTTCCGGTCGGTCGGCGGAGGGCGAGGGATCGATCATCAAGGCCTCTCAACGATCGGTGATGGGCGCGAGCAGCGCGTACAAGGAATCGGCGTGGAAAAACAGCAACAGGCAACCGAACGCGGTCAGACACAAGGGGATCACGCAGGCCAGCGGCGCTTCGCGCACGGCCAGCGGCGGGCCGCCGACCGCCAGCGCGTCGGACGGAGCCGCCACGAAAAACCCTCGCGCCGCCACCGGCAACAGATAGGCCACGTTCAGCAGCGAACTCAGCAGCAACACCCCCATCAGCGCCCATTGACCGGCGTCGGCGGCACCCGCCAGCAAATACCACTTGCTCCACGATCCGCCCAGCGGCGGCAGGCCGATAATGCTGAGCGCGCCGATCAGAAACGCGCCGAAAGTGAAGGGCATCACCCGGCCCAAACCGTCCAATTGGTTGATTTCGGTCTTGTGGGTGACGGTGTAAATTGCCCCGGCGCAAAAAAACAAGGTGATTTTGCCCAGGGCGTGCATGACGATCTGCATCGAGCCGCCGATCACCCCCATCGAGGTCGCCAGCGCCGCGCCCAGCACCACGTACCCCAACTGGCTGACGGTCGAATACGCCAGCCGCGCCTTGAGGTTGTCCTGGGTCAAGGCCACGAACGAGGCCAGCAACACGGTCAGCGCCGCCGCCCACATCAACCAAACCGACGCGCCGGTATCCCGCAGAAAATCGATGCCAAACACGTAGACGATGACTTTCAGCACCGAAAACACGCCCGCCTTTACCACCGCCACCGCGTGCAGCAGGGCGCTGACCGGAGTCGGCGCGACCATCGCCGCCGGCAGCCAGCGATGAAACGGCATCAAGGCCGCCTTGCCGATACCGAACATGTACAAGGCCAGGAGCACGCTCACCAGCGGGCCTTCCACCTTACCCGCCAAAATCCCGCCCGGCGCAAATTCCAAGGTACCGGCGACGGCCCAAGTCCAGACGATGGCCAACAGCAGAAAACCGATCGAGGTGCCGATCAAGATGCCGAGATACAGCCGGCCGGCGCGCATGGCGTCCTCGGTGCCCTTGTGGGTGACCAAGGGGTAGGTCGATAGCGTCAACGCCTCATAAAAAATGAACAATGTCAGCAAATTGCCGGCGAAAGCGATGCCGACGGTGCCCGCGATGGCGACGGCGAAACAGACGTAAAAGCGGGTTTGGTGCGACTCTTGGTTGCCGCGCATGTAGCCGATGGAATACAGCGAATTAAGCGGCCACAGCAGGGCCGCCACGCAGGCGAAGGTCATTCCCAGCGGCTCCACGGTCAACCGCAGCGGGAATCCTGGGACGAACTCGAACAGATCCACCGAGGGCCGCGCGCCGGCCGCCACCACCGGCAGCAACGACAGTACCGCGCCGAGCAGCAACAGCGACGCCAGCAGCGTCACCCCCTCTCGCCAGTCGGGCCGCCGGTCGTTGAGGGCGATGAATAACGCGCCCAGCAGCGGGATCGACAGCGCGAGCACGATCAAGCTTTCAGGGGTCACGGCGCCCCCCCCAACAGCCCTTGCGCCGCCAAGCGCGCGACGCCCGCGTTCAAGGAGGTATCCAAACCGAAATAGAGGTTGGCCAGCGCCAGCGCCCACGTCGGAATCAACAAGGCCAGCGGCGCTTCCCGAACCTTCAGCCCTTCGGGAGCCGGTTTGAAATACGCCACCTCGACCACCCGCCAGATATAGACCACCGCCAGCAAGGACGTCGCCAGCACCAGCACCGCCACCGGCCACCAGCCTTTTTCCAGCGCGCCCACGATCAAATACCACTTGCTGACGAAACCGGCGGTCAAGGGGACGCCGATCAGGCTCAAGCCCCCGATCACAAACGCCCCCATGGTCCAGGGCATCGACCGCCCGACCCCGGCCATCCGCTCCAGTCGGGCCGCGCCGACCCGGTAGGACACGCAGCCCAACGCCATGAACAGCGACCCCTTTATCAGCGCGTGATTGAACAGATGGCTGATGCTGGCGGTCAAGCCGGCCACCGACACCAAGCTGACGCCCAACATCATGTAGCCGATCTGAGCGACGCTGGAATACGCCAGCATCCGTTTGACGTTGGTCTGAAAAATCGCCACCAGCGACGCACTGACGATCCCCACCAGGGACAAAGGCAACAGGATTTTATCCAACTGCATGGTTTCGAATGAGAATTGCACCCCGAACACGGTAAAGAAAAAGCGCAACATCACATAAATAGCCACCTTGGTGGCCGTGGCCGCCAAAAAAGCCGCGACGGGCGACGGCGCGTAGGCGTAGGCGTTGGGCAGCCAAAGATGCAGCGGAAACAGCGCCAGCTTGATCGCGGTGCCGACGGTCAGAAACGCGAACGCGGCCCGCACCGTGCGGGTTCCCGACACCGCCGGCAAGCGCGCGGCCAGATCGCCCATGTTCAGGGTGCCGGTCATCACGTACAAAAGACCGATCCCGATCAGAATAAAGGTCGCGCCCACGGTGCCCATGACCAAGTATTGATAGGCGGCGACCAGCGCGCGGCGGTCGCGGCCGACGCTGATCAGCGCGTAGCTGGACAGCGCCGAGATCTCCAAGAACACGAAGACGTTAAAGGCGTCGCCGGTGACCGTGATGCCCAACAACCCGGTCAGGCACAACAGATAGGCGGTGTAGAACCAGGGATGCTTGTTGACCGGCAAACTCAGCCGTTGCTCGACGACGGTTCGCCCAAAACTCGCGACGATCGCGCCGATGGCCGCGACGATCAACAACATATAGGCGTTGAGCGCGTCCACCCGGTATTCGATGCCCCACGGGACCGGCCAGCCGCCCATCAGATAGGAAATCGGCCCGTGAGCCAACACCTGATACAGCAGCAACGCCGCGATCAGAAACGCCAGCCAGCTCGCCGTCATCGCCGCCAGCCACGCCGGCCGGCCGGCCGGCAGCAAGGCGCACAGCGGCGCCGAGACCAGCGGGATGACGACTTGCAGCGCCGGCAGATGGGCGATCACAGCGAATCGTCCCGATCCTGGGCGAGAATCTCGTCGGCTTCGATGGTGCCGTAGGCTTCTTGAATGCGAACCACCAACGCCAGACCGAGCGAGGTGGTGGCGACGCCGACCACGATGGCGGTCAGGATCAGGACGTGGGGCAGCGGGTTGCTGTAGACCACCGCCTTGTCGATCACGATGGGGGCGGTGCCGCCGGTGATCTTGCCCATGCTAATGTAGAGGATGAACACCGAGGTCTGGAAAATGCCCAAGCCGACCAGCTTCTTGATCAGGTTGTCGCTGGCGATGACCATGTAAAAACCGCACATCATCAAGATGATGAAAATCCAGTAATTAAAATGTCCCAGGATCTGCACGGTTCCCCCTTCGGCCCGTTTTAACGCGCGCGGCGCGGCGCTTTTACCGTCCCCGGCCGGCGAAGGCGTAGAAAATCGTCACCATTACCGACGACACGGTGATCCCCACGCCCAGCTCCACCAAGAGAATCCCCAGATGCTGGCCGTGCGCCGGGTCGTGCGAATCCAGCACGTTGTAATCCAGATACTGCCCGCCCAACAGCAGCCCCAAAAGGCCCACCCCGGCGTAGATCAACACACCCAGCGAAACGCCGACGCGCAGCACCTGCGGCGGCATCAGCCGGCGCGCCTTGTCCAGGCCGTAGATCAGCGCGTACAAAATGAATCCCGCGCCGAAAATCACCCCGGCTTGAAATCCGCCGCCCGGCCCGTAATCGCCGTGAAATTGAACGTAAAGCGCGAACAACAAAATGAGTGGCAACAGCAGCTTGGTTACGACGCGCGGAATGGTGTAGTGCTTCATCCCGCATTGTCCCGGCCGGAAGACGGACGGCGCGCGCCGCCGATCAGCAGCAGCACGCCGATGGCGGCGGTAAAAACCACGGTGGTTTCACCGAGCGTGTCATACCCCCGATAGCTGGCCAACACCGAGGTCACGATGTTGGGAATGCCGATTTCCCGCGGCGAATCCTCGATAAAACGCTGCACCACATGGTGGTGGATGGGATTGGCCGGATCGCCGTAAGCGGGAATGTCCCAAGTGCCGTAGACCAGCGCCAAGCCGGTGATGGTCACCGCCAGCAACGGCAGCAGCGTTTTTCGCGCGCTTTTGGGCTTTTCCTTGCTCGTGGTCAGCGCCAGCGCGCCCAGCATGAACACCGTCGAAACCCCCGCGCCCACCGATGCCTCGGTAAAGGCCACGTCCACGGCGTCCAGCACCACGAACAAGCTGGCCGACACGAAGCTGTAAATGCCGAACAGCATCACCACCGCGAACAAATCCCGCAGGCGGATAGCGGCCACGGCCACGACCACCAACAGCGTGAGGAGAAACAGATCGACTAAGGTTTCGATGGCGGCGGCTCCCGGTGCAACAACGGATCGGGCTGGTCGGGATCGGCCAGCGCCGCCCGCGCCAGCGCGTGCGTGGCGACCGGGCCAGTGAACCACAGAAACGCCAGGATCAACAGCAGCTTCACGGTCACCAAGGTCCAACCGGCCTGCAAGATCAACCCCAACACGATCAAGCCCACGCCGAGCGTATCGGTGATGCTGGCCGCGTGCAGGCGGGTATAAAAATCCGGCATCCGCAGTAACCCCACCCCGCCGATCACAGCGAAGGCCACGCCGGCCAGCAACGACAATCCGCTGAGCAGATCGAGCAGCGCGTCTATCACAAATCGTCCTGCGGTTCCTCGGCGATGTTGCCCGGCCAGCCCATGTCGCCGTAGCGGATAAATTTGAGCACGGCGATGGTGCCGATGAAACTGATGAAGGCGTAAACCAGCGCGATGTCGAGAAAATCGGGTCGGCCGCTCACGAACCCCAAGACCGCGATGAGCAGCACGGTCAGGGTGCCGAAGGAATTGACCGCCATGATCCGGTCGTAAACCGTCGGACCCAATACGGCGCGGGCCATCGCCAGTATCATGCAAACCAACGCGCCGAGCGCCGCCGCCACGAACATCAGCCGCCCCCTTCCAAGCGGCTCACGCGCCGGTCCATGTCGCCTTCCAGCAAGGCGTCGGCCCCCTCGCGGGTCAAGGCGTGCACCTGCAAGGTGTCGCCCTTCAAGGCGGTGGTCACCGTTCCCGGCGTCAGGGTGATGGAATTGGCGTAGATGACCCGGCCCAAATCGCCGCGCTGGCTCGGTTTCAAGGTGATCAGGGTCGGGCTGATCGGCAATTTGGGGTCGATGATGCGCTTGGCGACATCGAGGTTGGCCAGCACGATTTGCCACAGCAGCCAAGGCCAATAAGCGATGAAGGACGGATTGAGCCGCAGCCGCAACGGTTTTTCCTCCGGGTCGATCACCTCGGCGCGCCAGCCGACGAAAACGACCAGCGCGCAGGAGAGAGCGCCGAAGGCCAACAGCAAGGGAGCGTCGAAATAGCCGGACAGCAACAGCCACAAGCCAAAGCAGAACACCCACAACAACAGCGCATGCAGCAAGCGGCTCTCCCTTATTGATTTGGGTCAGCGTTTCTAGTTATCGCCGACCAACCGAGTTTAGGTTGATAATAGTTGAGCCAACGCCGGATGCAAGTCGGGCGGCCGCGCCACCTTTCCGCCAACGTCTAACAGCGCTCGCGGCGCATCAGGATTCGCTAGCTCATGTTATGGCTGACCGACCGCCCCGATACTACAGCCGCGTTTCTACCCCCCGGCGGGCTATGGTCGCCCGCGTGGGCGGGCGATCTGCCTCCGGGCCCGCGCGCCGCCTGGGGCTTGCTGGGCGCTGGAGCGCGATGCTGGCGGTTTCAGGACTTCCCTGACACCGCTTTGGAGCGGTGCGCGATCCTGATCGACGACGCGCCCGCCTCGCAATTCGAAATCCTGCAAACCGCCCTACGTTCGGGGATCGACCTCCCAGACGGTTCGATCGCCTTGGCCTTGACCGGAAGCCGGTTTCGCGGCCAGCGCCAGCGCGGCTGGACTGCCGCGCGCGGCAACCTTCACCTCGTCGCCCATTACCGGCTCGATCTGCCGGCCGCCGCAACCGAAGCCGCCGCGATCATGCTGCCGGCGGTGGCGGCCATCGAGAGCATCGAACGGGTCAGCGAAGGCCGCTGCGCGCCGGCCATCAAATGGGTCAACGATCTGATTCTGCCCGCCGGCAAGGTCGCCGGGGTGTTGACCTCGACCCAGATCGAAGACGAACGGATCGTCCGCGCGCTGTTTGGCATCGGCGTCAATCTGGAACGAGCGCCATGCCTGCCCGCGACGGCGTTCGCCCCCCGCGCCGCCGCGTTGACCGAGATCGATCCGACGCTGCGCGGCAAGCTGCCGGAATTGTTCGCGGCGCTGATGGCAGTTTTGGATTTCGAGGTTGAGAGCCTGCGTCAGCCGGGCGCGACCGATCTGTACCCGCGCTATCGCGCTCGGTCCGCCTGCATCGGGCGCGAGGTCGCGCTGTGGCCTTGCGCCTGCGACGATCTGGAGCGTTCGCCGCCGCTGGCTCAAGGTCGCGTCAGGGATCTGTTGCCCGATCTTTCCTTGGTGCTCGAAGGCCGGACCGAACCGGTGCGCAACGCCCGTCTGGCCCTGCTTCCGACACCTCGCGGACGATCGGAAACCCCGTCGGCTCATCATGGTACAATTTAGTGAAACAAAATTTT
The DNA here is from genome assembly GCA_002433805.1 of Competibacteraceae bacterium UBA6584. Lineage (GTDB taxonomy): Bacteria > Pseudomonadota > Gammaproteobacteria > Competibacterales > Competibacteraceae > Competibacter_A. The sequence goes on from DJIW01000032.1 coordinate 12,024, forward strand.
AAATTTTACCTAGTGTTTCTTGAGGAGATGTCGTGGAGGAGCCCAATCTTTTTCTAGTCTGTTTGAACGCCTTTGCGGCGGTGCTGGGCCTGCTCTGGGTGCTGGCTTTGGCGCTGCGCGGCTTGATCGAACTGTTTCCCGAAAAACCGCCGGCCCCGACCGAGGCGGCGGCGGACGCCGCCCTCGCGGTCGCCATCGCCTCCGCCGCCAACGCCGTCGTCCCCGGCGCCCGCGTCACCCGTATCGAAGAAATCCGTTAACTTGTGGAGCTCTCATGATTTACGCTGCTAGCCCCAAAAAAATTAACGTCATGCTGACCGCGTTCCGCGATGGCCTACAAAGCGTGTTCGGCGGCAACGTGCGCGTCAACGACGTGCTGCCGGCGATGCAGGCCGCCGCCGGCATGGGCGTCCGCCATTTCGAGTTCGGCGGTGGCGCCCGCTATCAAGCCCCCTATTTCTATGCGGGCGAAGACCCGTTCATGTGTATGGACAAGATGCGCGACGCGGCGGGCGCGGGCGCCGATCTCCAAATTCTAACCCGCTCGGTGTCCGGCGTGACCTTGACCACCCAACGGCTCAAGGCGCTGGAAATGCAGGCGCGGCTGATGAAGAAGCACGGCACCACCATCGACCGCAATTTCGATTTCATGAACGACACCGACAACCTGATCAAGACCGGCAAGCCCATCGTGGACGCCGGGATGCACCATCAGGTGTGCGTGGCGCTGATGGGGCTGCCGTACAAATCGGAGCAGGTCCACACGCCGGACTTCTACGTGCGGGTCATTCAAAAGTTGCTGGACGCCGGACTGCATTTCGATTCGGTCTGCATGAAGGACTCCTCCGGCACCACTGACCCCCGCACCTGCTACGAAACCGCCAAGGGCCTGAAGAAAATCCTGCCCCCGGAAGTGCCGCTGGCCATGCACACCCACGACACCGCTTCGATGGCGGTGGCTTGCTACATGGCGGGCATCGCCGGCGGCGTGGACCGCATCGACCTGTCGGTGCGACCGCTGGCGTCCGGCACCTCCCAACCGGACGTGCGCTCGATGTGGCACGCGCTCAAGGGCACCGGCTATTCGCTGGACATCGACGCCGGCAAAATGGACGAATTGGAGAAAACGCTCGACGAGGGCCTGAAGGAGTATTCCTTCAATCCGGTCACCACGTCCGCCGACGCCCGCGTGGTCAACTTCCCGATGCCGGGCGGCGCGATCGGCCCCAACGTGCAAATGATGGCCGAGGCCCGCATCCTGCACCGCTACGGCGAAGTGCTGGCCGAATTCCCCGAAGTGGTGCGCGCCGGCGGCGCGTGGACCAGCGTGACGCCGGGCAGCCAGCAATACTGGCTGCAAGCCTTCAACAACGTGCTGCACGGCCGCTGGAAGAAGATCGACCCCGGCTACGGCCGCTCGGTGCTCGGCTACTTCGGCCGCACCCCGGAGCCGCCGGACCCAGAGGTGATCAAGATCGCCGGCGAACAGCTCAAACTGGAGCCGTTCGCCGGCGACCCGCTGGAAAAAGCCCCCGACAGCATCGCCCTGGCCGAGGACGCGCTGCGCGAGCGCAACCTGCCGCTGACCGAGGAAAACATCTTTTTGGTCGCCGCCGCCATCGTGCCCGGCAAGAACATGGAACTGAACGAAGGCATCCGGTTGCTGACCGGCAAGGCCAAGGTCAACCTGCCGCTCAAGGCGAAGGATCAAGCCGCCGCGCCCCCGCCATCTCCCTCGGCTCAAACTTCGCCCGCAGCGGTTCCGACGGCCGCGCCGGCCGCCGCTTTCACCGCGCCGGTGACCACCCAATGCACGGTGGTCGAAGGCAACGTCACCCGCACCTTCCGGGTCACCATCGAACCACCCGCCGGCGCCGCGCCGGCCTCGGCTTCGCCCCAGCCTTTCACAGCCGCGCCCGCGCCTGCCGCAACCGGCCAGCGCACGCCGGTCTTTTCACCGTTCGAGGGCAAGGTCGAGCTGGTGGAAATCAACGTCAAGGTCGGCGACGCGGTGCAAAAGGGGCAAGTGGTCGCGGCGGTCGAAGCGATGAAAGCCAAACACGACGTGCGCGCGCCCTGCGCCGGCGCGGTGGTGGAAATCAACGCCGATCTCGGTTCCGAGGTCTCCGCCGGCAAGCCTATCCTGACCCTCGGCGGATGACATGGACACCTTGCTGGAACTGATCGCCCAGAGCGGCTTTCACAACCTGGGCTGGCGCAATCTGGTCATGTTTTTCGTGGCCGGACTGCTGGTTTATCTGGCGGTGAAGAAAAACTACGAGCCGCTGCTGCTGATTCCCATCGGCTTCGGCGCGATGCTGGCCAACTTGCCGGCCGCCATGCTCGACGCCTCGAGCGGCTATCACGCCGAACCGGGCCAAACCGTCCCGCTGTTGCAGCTCATCTACAACATGGGGATCAAAACCCAATTGCTGCCGCCGGTGATTTTTCTCGGCGTGGGGGCGCTGACCGATTTCCGGCCGCTGCTCAGCCGGCCCGTCACTCTGATGCTCGGCGCGGCGGCCCAGCTGGGGATCTTCGTCGCCGCGCTCGGCGCGTTCTACCTGTTCGGTTTCACCGCCGAGGAAGCCGCCTCCATCGGCATCATCGGCGGCGCGGACGGCCCGACATCGATTTATCTCACCGCCATTCTCGCCCCGCACCTGCTCGGCGCGGTGGCGGTGGCCGCCTACAGCTATATGGCGCTGGTGCCGGTGATCCAACCGCCGATCATGCGGCTGCTGACCACCGACGCGGAGCGCGCCATCAACATGCCGCAAGCGCGGCCGGTGTCGCAAACGGCGGTCATCATCTTTCCGATCTTCATCACCGTGCTGACGGCCCTGGCGATTCCGTCCAGCGCGCCGCTGATCGGCATGTTGATGTTCGGCAACCTGCTGCGCGAGTCCGGCGTCACCGACCGGCTGAGCAAAACCGCCGGCGGCGCGCTGATCAACATCGTCACCATTTTCCTCGGGCTGGTGGTCGGTTCGACCATGCAGGGCGATACCTTCCTCAGCCCGCAAACCCTGTTCATTCTGATTCTGGGCGCGGTGGCGTTTGCGTTCAGCACCGCAGGAGGGGTGCTGTTCGCCAAATTGTTGAACCTGTTTCTCCCGGAGGGCAAGAGGATCAACCCCTGCATCGGCGCGGCCGGGGTGTCGGCGGTGCCGATGTCGGCGCGGGTGGTGCAGAAGTTCGTGTCCGATCACACCGAAGGACGGGTCAACCCACTGATGGCGGCCATGGGGCCTAACGTGGCCGGCGTGATCGGTTCGGCGGTGGCGGCGGGGATGTTCCTGGCGCTGCTGCGCTAAATCAGCAATCGCGCCTAATTCAGGTTGGGGTCCCGGAAATACCGGGCGCTCCAATTTGACGGCGTGGAAACGCCCAGTTGGTCGATTTGATAGACCGTCACGCCGCTCATGCCCGCCGCATCCGCCGGCGATCCGGCGCTGATGAACTGGCTCAATTGCTGGGCATCGCGAAACACCAAGACCTGCCAGTATGGCCTCAGGGTTGCGCCGGGTCCGATATCGGTGCGCGCCAGCTGCATGTAAGTGAATTTGCCGCTTTTTTCTTGAACGACCCCGCGCCCGTGCTTGCCGGCCAGCACCGCGTTCAGGCCGTTGATCTCGAACACCCCGTAACCGGCAGCCTGTTCGATTTCAAGCCGGGTCGGCGGCTTGAGCTTGTAAAGCTGGTTTAAGGTTCCGTTGCGCACCTTGAGGATCGACTGGCGCTGTTCCTGCTTGGCCTTCTCGCTCAACGCGCCGGCGGCGGGCGGCGCGGCGGCCGGTTTGGGGTTGGGCGGCGGATCGGGCGGCGGGCTGGCGCAGCTGGCCATTAACAAAACAGCCAACAGCCCGCCGGCAGCCCGAGCGCGCCGGAGTCTGATCGATGGGACAAATCGCATGAGGAGTTCTAAAAAAAGCCAGCGGGACGCAACCGAGCGCGCTAAAACAATTCAACGTCGCCAAAACGGCCTTCGGACTTGGCCATCGTCCCCTCGGCGATCAAGGTCTCGTAGCACTGGCTCTGATTGCGTCCGTTGCCCTTGGCGTAATACAGCGACTTGTCGGCTCGCGCGATCACCACCGTGGTCATTTCCGAATTGAGAATTTGGGTGTAACCGATGCTGGCGGTGACTTGACCGACCTGCGGAAAAGGGTAGTGCTCGATGTTCTGCCGGCACCGCTCAAGGACTATCTCGGCGTCTTCCAAGGCGCGCGTTCTGAACACCACCACAAATTCCTCGCCGCCGTAACGGAACAAATGATCGGAACGGCGGAAGGAACGCCGCAGGAGATTGGCCATCAGGATCAGGACTTCATCGCCGTACAGGTGGCCGTAGGTATCGTTGATCCGCTTGAAGTGATCGATATCCAGCACCGCCAGCCAATAGTATTGGCCGTCGTCGCTCTCGCGCCGCTCCGAGGCGGGCTTTTGCTCCCCTCTGGCCGCCGCGTTGGCCCTGGCCAGGGCGGCGCGCCGGCTGGCTTGCAGAATATCCATCAATTTATCGTCGAAGGTCTTGCGGTTGAGCAAACCGGTCAGCTTATCGCGCTCGTTATCCTCGATCAGCTTCAGATAGTTCCAGTAAATTTGCAGGAAGCCTTCGATCAGCCGGCGGTCGTCGCGCAAATCGCGGGTGGACACCAGCCGCAAGAAACCGATCAGTTGATCCTGGCGCGGGATGGGAAAGGTGTAACGCCGGCCCTCGGCCACCGATTCGATCACCATCTCGCGGCCGTGCGAACAGGCGCGCAGGCCGGTGTCGTGAATCACGGGAACCGCCGCCTCCATGTCGTCGATTTCCCCGTCCAGGATCCAGCAGCTCTCGCGGTCGATGCGGACCAGCAAATTGGCTTGTTCGCCGTCGAAGCGATAGAGTGCGATGCCCTCGATTTCCAGTAGGTCGAACATGGTCTGGGTGAGGCAGATTTCCAACGACAGCCGGTTGCGTTTCTCGGTCAGCCGCGCGATCGACTCCAACAGTTTGTCGTGATCGAGTTCGTTCATCACAATCCGATGAGATGGCCAGCATTTTCCGTCACGGCCGGCAAGCGGCCTAAATCAAAACGGGTTGATGGTATAGTATGGACTTCCAAGCTTCCATACCCAAACCCGCCCCCTCGCCACCGAATGTCGGCCCATCAAGCCCCCGTCGCTCCCCACGCGAAATTCGACCGCCGCTCCCGTCGCGGGAGCGAGCGCGATGGTCCCGCCGCCCTTAAGCCGCTCTCGCCGAGGCGCTTGCCCCGTGCGGTGGCGCGATAGCGACAACCGCTGGAACGCGCGCATTGGACCCGAATTGGTCGAGGAGGCGGAGACGGCGATCAGCCCGCGTTGGGGCCAATGCCAGCGGTTCGTCCCGGCGCAAGGCCAGGGCCTCGATTTACGTTTTCAACGGCGCGCCCTGGCGTCCGAAGATCGCGCGGGCCGACCGGCCGCCCGCCGTCGATCCCTTCCGCTTCAGCGCCCGGCGCTGGCTGGCGACGGGCATTTTATTGGGCGTCGCGCTCGCTATTCTGGCTTACGGTTGAGCGATTCGGGCCGCTTGATTCCGATCGCTCGCCCTGCGGCAGCGGGGCCAGCGAATGCAATTTGAGATGCAGCGCCGCCTTGGACAGCAGATGCGCGCTCACCGGCGCGGTGATGAACAAAAACAGCGTCACCAGCACCTCGTGCAGGCTCACGCCCTCGCCTCGGGTGCTGAAAAACAGCGACGAAGCGATCAGCAGGCTGCCCACGCCCAGGGTGGTGGCCTTGGTCGGGCCGTGCAGCCGGGTGTAAAAATCCCGCAGCCGGACCAATCCGAGCGAGCCGATGAAGGTGAAGATCGCGCCGGTCAGGATCAGGAAAGAGAGGAGAGCGTCCAGCATCGCGGTCACTCGATGATGTCGCCGCGCAACAGATACTTGCAAAAGGCGACGGTGCCGATAAAGCCCATCAGCGCGATCAGCAGCGCGGCCTCGAAGTACAGCGCGCTGGAGAGGTGAATGCCGAGCAGCACCAACAGCGCGATGGCGTTGATATACAGCGTATCCAGCGCCAGGATGCGATCCGGCGCGCTCGGTCCGACCAGCAACCGCCAGAAACTGAGCGCGAAGGCGGCGGCGACCAAAGCGAAGGCGACGGGAAGGGCGACGCTGGACATCATGGCTCGAAAATCTCCCGCAGCGGCGCTTCGTAGCGCCGTTTGATAGTGGCCGCCAGCTCGGTGGCGTCGGCCGCATCGAGCGCGTGCACCAACAGATGCGCGCGATCGGGCGACAGGCGCGACGACACCGTGCCGGGCGTCAGACAAATGGTGTTGGCCAGCAGGCTGATCGCCAAATCCGAGGTCAGCGCCAGCGGCACCCGCACGAAAACCGGCCGCAGCCGCTCGGGGCTGCCCAAAATCCGCCGCGCCACCGCGAGATTCGCCACCACGATGTCGGACAGCACCACGCCGATGAAGCGCAACAGCAGCAACGGCCGGTGGACGCGCGGAATCTCCAGCCAAAAGCGAGCGCCAAACCGCGAGATCGCCACGCCCAACACCAAGCCCAGCAGGATATGGCCGGGGGAAAAGCGGTTGGCCAGCAACAACCAAACCGCCGCCAGGGCCAGGGCGATCAGCGGATGCGGCAACCACCGGCGCATCAGGGCCGCCCTCCCGGCTCGAGCACGGCTCGAAGGTAATGACTGGGCTCCAGCACCTGATCGGCGATTTCCCGCGCCGCGTCGGCGAGCGGTCCGGCCCACAGCGTCAGCATGAGCACCAGCAGCAGCAGGCCGATGACCGGCAGCGCCTCTTCCGCCACGGCCGGCGGTCTCTCCGTCCCGACATCGGCTCGCGAGGCGAGCGGCCGGAAGAACAGCAAGCTGCCGGCGCGCGCCAGGGCGATCAGGCCGAACAATCCGGCGGCCAGCACCGTCGCCATGATCCACGGCAACAGCGGATGGCCGAGCGCCGCGCGCAGGGTCAAAAATTTGCCGAGAAAACCGGACAAGGGCGGCAGGCCCGCCACCGCCACGGCGGCGATGAAGAACAGGCCGCCCAACACCCCCGCCGGCGCGACCGCCGGGCCGGGGTCGAGGCGGTCGTCCAGCGCGCCGCGCCGCCGGGCGATCACATCCGCCAGCAAAAACAGCGCGGCGGCGGCAAAGGTGCTGTGCGGCAGATAATACAGTCCGGCGGCGACGCCCTCGGCGCTGCCGAGACCGAATCCCGCCAGCAGCGAACCGACCGAGGCCACCACCAAATAAGCGACCTGCTGGCGCAGCCGGACGCTGGCCAGCGCCCCCAGCGCGCCGACGGTCAGGGTGGCCAAGGCCAGCGGCAACAGCCAGGGCTCGATCAAGCGGGCGGACCCGCCGGCGTCCGGGCCGAACATCAGCGGATACACCCGCAGGATGCTGTACGCGCCGACCTTGGTCATGATCGCGAACAAGGCGGCGACCGGCGCGCTGGCGTGTCCATAGGCGGCGGGCAACCAAAGATAAAACGGCAGCAGCGCCGCTTTGAGCGCGAACACCGCGAACAGCAACAGGCCCGCCACCCTGACCAGCGGCGCGCTTTCCGCCGGCGCGGCGGCGACCTTGGCCGCCAGATCGGCCATGTTGAGCGTGCCGAGCACGCCGTACAGCGTCCCCACCGCGAACAGGAACAGACTGGAGCCCACCAGGTTGACGACCACGAAATGCAAGCCCGCCCGCGTCCGTTTTCGACCGCCGCCGTGCAGCAACAAGCCGTAGGAGGCGATCAGCAAAATCTCGAAAAACACGAACAGATTGAACAGGTCGCCGGTCAGAAACGCCCCGTTCAAACCAAAAAGCTGAAGCTGGAACAAGATATGAAAATGCGGCCCGGCGGCGTCGTCTCCCCGGATGGCGTACAGCAGCGCGAACAGCGCCAGCAGGGCGGTAACCACCAGCATCCAGGCCGCCAACCGATCCGCCACCAGCACGATGCCGAACGGGGCCGGCCATTCGCCCAGCGCGTAAACCAAAATGTCGCCGTCGCCGACCTCCGCCGCCAGCGCCAGCGCCAGCCCGAGTTGCACGAGGGTCGCGACCACGCTCGCGCCGCGCTGCCAACCCAGACGATTCCGGCCGACCAACAGCAACAGGATGCCGGCCAACCACGGCAACAGCACCGGCATGATGGCCCAATGGCTCACGGTTCGTGCGTCCCATCGACATGATCGTTGCCCAGTTCGGCCCTCGCCTTGAGCGCGAGCACGATCACGAACGCGGTCATGGCGAAGCTGATCACGATGGCGGTCAGCACCAGGGCTTGCGGCACCGGGTCAGCGTAACCGGCCGCGCCGGCGGCGATCACCGGCGGCCGGCCCACGACCAAGCGGCCCATGGCGAACAAGAACAGGTTGACCGCGTAAGATAAAAACGTCAGGCCCAGCACCACTGGAAACGTCCGGGCGCGCAAGACCAAATACGCGCCGCACGCCGTCAACACCCCGACCGAAAGCGCGACCAACAGCTCCATTAACGCTTCCCGTCCGTCTCAAGCGATTCCGACCGATTTCGGTCGCCGCATTTCTTCGAGGGCCGACCCGCATCGCCGTGCAGCAACCCCAGTTGCACCAGAATCAGCAACACCGCCCCCACCACCACCAGATACACGCCCAGATCGAAGGCCATGGCGGACGCCAGCTCGAAATCGCCCACCACCGGCCAATGCAAGTGGGTGAAGGTCGAGGTCAGGAACGGGTGATCGAACGCGAAACTCGCCAATCCGGTCAGCGCGGCGACCAGCAGGCCGAGGCCGATCGGAACGTCCATGGACCACCGCAGCCGCTCCTGCGTCCACGCCGCGCCGTTGGCCAGATACTGCATGATCAGCGCCACCGCCGTGATCAGGCCGGCGATGAAACCGCCGCCCGGCAGGTTGTGGCCGCGCAATAAGACGAAGACGGCGACCAACAGCGCCAGCGGCAACAGCAGGCGCGTCAGCGAGGCCATGATCGCCGGACGGAGGTCCGGATCCCAAGGCCGCCCCTCGTCGTCCCGCGTCGGACCGTCCAATCGCAAGCGATCCAGCATCGCGTAAATGCCGAGAGCGGCCAGCGCCAACACGCTGATCTCGCCCAAGGTGTCGTAGCCGCGAAAATCCACCAGGATCACGTTCACCACGTTGGCCCCACCGCCGCCGGGGACGCTGTTGGCCAGAAAATAACCGGCGATGCTGTCGTAAGGTCGGGTCATGATTGCCCAGGTCAGCGCCGCCGCGCCGCCGCCCGCCGCGAGCGCCAGCGCGACGTGACCGACCCTCGGGAGCGCGGCCGTCTCGACCGGCGTTCGCTGCGGCAGGAAATACAGGGCCAACAGCAGCAACACCACCGTCACGATCTCGACCGAAAGTTGGGTCAAAGCCAGATCGGGCGCGGAAAATTTGACGAACGCCAGCGCCACCACCAACCCCACCGCGCCGGTCAAAATCAGCGCGTTCAGGCGCTGCCGGTGCAGCGCCGCCGCCCCCACCGCCGCCGCCATCAACCCCAAAGCCGCCAGCGCGCTGACGCCGTCCACCGGCAACAAGGCGCGCCCGCCGGTCAAGGGCGCCTCGGAACCGACGAATCCCGCCGCGCCCAACAGCAAGGCCGAGCCGATCACGACCGCCAACAAGCGTTGCAGCGACCCGGTATCGAGCGCGCCGGTCACCCGGCCGGCCAGCGCGAACAAACCTTCCAGCAGCGCGTTATACAGCCTTCTAGCTTCCAGGCGCTCGGCGTGCCGGTCGTGCCATTCGAACAACGGCCGGCGGCCGACGTAGAGCAAAGCGCCGCCGACCAAGGCGATCACGCTCATTCCCAAGGCCGGACTGAAACCGTGCCAGATCGCCAAATCGTGATCCGGCAACGGTCCCTGCAACACCCCCACGCTCGCCACCGCCAGAATCGGCTCCACGGTCTGGGCCGGGAAAATGCCGACCAGCAGGCACAGCACCACCAACACCTCCACCGGAACCTTCATCCAGCGCGGCGGCTCGTGCGGGGTTTTGGACAAGCCGATCGGCTCGCCGTTGAAAAATACGTCGTGGATAAAGCGCAGCGAATAGGCCACCGCGAACACCCCGGCCAGCGTCACGCCCGCCGGCAGCCACCACCCCAAATGCAACTGCGTGGACGCTCCGAACGCCTCGGCGAAAAACATTTCCTTGGACAAAAAACCGTTCAACAGCGGCACGCCCGCCATGGCCGCCGAGGCCACCATCGCCAGCACGCCGGTATACGGCATGTATTTCCACAAGCCGTTGACGCGGCGCATGTCGCGGCTGCCCGCTTCGTGATCGATGATGCCGGCGGCCATGAACAGCGACGCCTTGAAGGTGGCGTGATTGATGATGTGGAACACGCCGGCCACGGCGGCCAGCGGCGTGCCGATGCCGAACAACAGCACGATCAAGCCCAAGTGGCTGATGGTCGAATACGCCAGCAAGCCTTTGAGATCGTGCTGAAATAGCGAAATAAAGGCTCCGAGCAACAGCGTGATGAACCCGGCTCCGCCCACCAACCACGCCCATTCCGGCGTGCCAGACAGCGCCGGAAACAACCGCGCCAGCAAGAAGATGCCGGCCTTGACCATGGTGGCCGAATGCAGGTAGGCCGACGCCGGCGTGGGCGCCGCCATCGCGTTGGGCAGCCAGAAATGAAATGGAAACTGCGCGGATTTGGTAAACGCGCCGAGCAACACCAGAACCAGCATGGGCACATAAAGCGCGTGAGCGCGGATCGCATCGCCCGCTTTTAAAATGACCGACAGTTCGTAGCCGCCAGCGATCTGCCCGAGCAGCAAAAACCCGCCCAATAAGGCCAGTCCGCCCGCGCCGGTCACGGTCAGCGCCATGCGCGCGCCGTTGCGCGCCTCCTCGCGCGAATACCAATAGCCCACCAGCAAGAAAGACGAGAGGCTAGTCAACTCCCAGAAAACCAGCAGTTGGATCAGATTTTCGGCTAGCACGATGCCGAGCATCGAACTCATGAACACCAGCAAATAAGCGTAAAACCGCCCCAATCGATCCTGTTCCGACAGGTAATAACGGGCGTACAGCACCACTAAAAGGCCGATGCCGAGAATCAGCAGGGCGAACAATAACCCCAGACCGTCCAGTCGGAACGCCCAATCGAGGCCGGCGGACGGCACCCAGGCAAAGCGCTGGATCACGGTTCGACCGGCGAACGGTTCGCCGGCCAGCGGCAACAGCAACGCCAAGGACGCCAAGGTTGCGGCTCCCGCTGTCCAGGCGGCGAGCGCGCGGCCAAACCGCGACAGGCCGGCGACGAGCGCCGCGCCGAACAAGGGCGCGAGGATGACGAGCGCTAAATTCATGACGGAGCCATCGACATTAGAGGTGAAAGCCGATCAGCATTTAAAACTCACAAAGGATTTAAAAAGCGGCTTGGATCGGACCATCAGGCGTCCGATGGCGCGATGGCGCGGCGGCAATAAAAAGCGAGGGCGACCGAAGGTCGCCGCTCTAGAGTATTGGTCGAGAAACGCCGGATAGCAAGCCGCCCGGCATGGAGCGGGGCTTTTGGAAACCAGGCGCGAGCGGTTGCCAACGCCGAAGGCCGGCGCGGCGATCAGCCCTTGGAACCAGCGCCTGTCGGGCGGCGCGGATCGCGCCGCGGCGGGCGCGGCGGCCGGTTCTTGGTATCGTTGCTAAAACGAAAACGCCCGGCCAGCACGCAACCTTTCATCCCCGGATCGCAGGTCTGTCCCTTGACGTGCTGGCAGGCTCCATTCAGTTCGTGCGGACAACCCCAGCCGCTCATGAACCGCGCTCCCTGACGTTCGAAATTGATCGGGCCGCCCGTTGGAATTAAGCCCCGACCGACGGCGCGACGAAAGCAGCAACGACGGTTTTAGCGCCGTGGTTACTGACTGATGCGGCCCGCGGCAGCCGGTCCGAAATGCCTGGCGGTATGGAAGGGGTTGGGCATGCCGGCCGAGTAGCAAACCTGCGCCGAGCGGATGCAGCTGATGCCAGGTCCAGGCGAGAACGTATCCGCCTGATTGCCGCCGCCGGAGTTCTGACCGGGGTTCGGACGACCGCCGCCTTGATGGCCGCCGCCGGGGTTTTGACCCTGGCCCGGAGGCTGTCCCGCGCCCGGACGGCCGCCGCCTTGGTTGCCGCCCGCATTCTGGCCGCCGCCCGGACGGCCGCCGCCTTGCGCGCCGCCGTCATCCCGCGATTGCCGCCGCTCCAAGCGCCGGGCGGCATCATCGCCGTAACGCTGGCGGGTCTGTTCGACATTGGGTCCAGATTTGTCGCGGCAGACCTGGTTCTCGTCGTTGCATTTTTGCGCCAGCGCCAGCGGCGCTTGTCCGGCCAGCACCACGGCCCCCAACGCCAAAATCGTCTTGGTCAGTTTCATCATTAACCTCCAAACGCTTAAAATCTCGGATGTAACGTAACTTAACAAACGCCGGCCATTTAACGACCGCGAGGGCCGACTCGACGGCGATGTTGTGGAATATCCTATTAACATTAGCTGAACATCGCTCCAAGGGAAATATTGCCGGACTGCCCGCGCGAAGTCCCCGACCGCGCCCACTGTTATCGGCTCCCAGCCATTTGGCGGCGGCATCAACACGCGGTGCGCGAGCGGTCGCCTCCGACGCTGATGCGGTGGCCACCGGGAAATCCCCTGACTTTTTCAAGGACTGATATAGTATCGTCCGCCCACTCAGCGAATCCTTTCAGACGCATGGCAAGCCCTAAAACTCGCAAGTTCCACAAGCTGATCCTCAATCGCTCGGATGATGGTTATTCCCCTTCGAGCGCGCCCCGCGAACGCTCTAGCGCACCCGCCACGACCGAAAGCCGCGCTTGTCCATGACCATTCGAAATCTGGATTACCTTTTCAAACCCGACGCCATCGCGTTGATCGCCGATGGCGGCGAGAGCGAAATTTTGATCGCCCGCAACTTGATGAAAAGCGGCTTCAAGGGGCCGATCATGCCGGTCGATTCCAAGCGCGGCGCGCTAGAGGGCGCGCTCGCTTACCGCGACATCGCCGACCTGCCGGTCGCCCCCGCCCTGGCGATCATCACCCGACCGCTCGCTCAAGCGCCGACGTTGATCAAACAGCTGGGCGAACGCGGCGCGCGGGCGGCCGTGCTCTACAGCGACGCGCGCGGTATTCCGGAGGGCGAGCGAGCGCGTCTTTATCAAGCCATTCTCGACGCCGCCAAACCGTATCTGCTGCGGGTGATGGGACCGGGCTCCCAGGGTTTCAACGTCCCGATCACCCACTTGAACGCCAGCCTCAACCGCCAACCGCTGCTGCCCGGCCAGATCGCGTTCGTCTCTGAATCCGGCACCATCGGCCAGACCGCCGTCGACATCGGCAACCATTACAGCTTCGGATTCAGCCATCTGGTCCATTTGGGCGATGGCCTCGACATCGATCTGGCCGACATTCTCGATTATCTGGCGGGCGATTACCGGGTTCGGGCGATTTTGCTGTATCTGGAAAATATCGGCGACGCCCGCAAATTCATGTCGGCGGCGCGGCGCGCGGCGCGCGTCAAACCGGTGATCATCTTGAAGCCGCGCCGCTTTCCCGACCAGCCTGACGATGCGGTGTTCGCCGCCGCGTTCCGCCGCGCCGGCCTGCTGCGCGTGGATACGAGCGACGAACTGTTTCAAATGGTCGAAGTGCTGAAAGCCGCCAAGCTGGTCAATAACGACCGACTGGCGATTCTCAGCAACAGCTCCAGCATGAGCCTGATGGCCACCGACGTGCTTTACGATTTCGGCGGGCGGCTGGCGCAATTTTCCGAGGCGACCCAACAAGGTCTGGAAACCCTGCTCGAACCGAGCGCGCAACCCAATCCCCTGGATGTCGGCGATCAGGCCAACGAAAAAGCCTACGGCCAAGCCCTCGATCTGTTGCTGGCCGATCCGGGGGTGGACGGCGTGTTGGTGATCAAAACCCCCAGCGCCTTCACCGACACCACGGCGGTCGCCGACACCCTGCTCCAGCGCCCCACCACCAACCGCTGCGTCATCGCCAGTTTTCCAGGGCCGCAAACCGGCGCGGAAGCCCGCCGGCGGCTGGGGCGGAAGATACCGACCTACGAAACCGCCGGCGACGCGGTGCAGGCGTTCATGCGGATCGTGCAATACAAACGCAATCAGTCGCTGCTGATGGAAACGCCACCCTCGCTGCCGGAGGAGTTCACCGCCGATATTCCGATGGCCAAGGCCGTCATCGCCCAAGCGCTGGCCGGCGGACGCCGGCTCCTCAACGAACACGAGGCCCTGCAACTGCTGAGCGCCTATGCGATTCCGGTGGCGGAAACCCTGACGGCGAAATCCCCCTACGAGGCGAGGCAGCTCGCCGCCCGCCTGAACCAAGCCGTCACTTTAAAAATCCTTTCGCCCGACATCGCCAATAAATCGCAAATCGGCGGGGTCGCCCGCTACTTGAATACGCCCGAGGCGGTTCAACAGACGGCGACCGCGATGCTGATGCGGCTGCGCACCGTCGCGCCGGCGGCGCGTTTCGAGGGCTTCGTGCTGCAACCCATGCTCCCCCGCGACGGCTCCTATGAATTGACCTTGGGCGTCCGCGCCGGCGGCGGCTTCGGTCCGGTGATCTATTTCGGACAAGGCGGCACCGAGGCCGAAACCATCAACGATTTCACCTACGGCCTCCCGCCGATCAACATGCATCTGGCCCGCGAGATCATGGCGCAAACCCGCATCTACAAGCGGCTGCGCTACAGCCTGCTGCGCCGCGCCGATCTCAAGGCGCTGGCGCTGACGCTGGTCAAGATTTCGCAAATGGTGGTCGATCTGGCCGAATTGGCCGAATTGCACATCAATCCTTTGTGGGTCAACGAAGACGGCGTGGTGGCGCTGGACGCCCGGGTGCACCTGACGCCGGCCGACGCGGGCGCCGCGCCGGCCCAGCGGCTGGCGATCCGGCCGTACCCCAACGAACTGGAGGAAAGCATCACCCTGCCCAACGACCGAAAATTGTTGCTGCGTCCGGTCCTGCCGGAAGACGAGCCGGCGCTGCACGCGCTGGTGTCGCGGGCCTCGCCCGAAGATTTGCGCCGGCGCTTTTTCCAGCCGATCCGCGAGCTGTCCCACGAGATGGCCGCCGGCTTGACCCAGATCGACTACAACCGGGAAATCGCCTTGGTGGCGGTCGGACCCGGCCTGCCCGGCAAGGCGGTGGTTTATGGCATCGTCAACCTCAGCGCCGATCCGAATAACGACCGCGCCGAATACTCGATTCTGGTGGATCGGGCCCTGATCGGGATGCGGCTGGGCAACCTGTTGATGCGCCGGATCATCGACTACGCCCGCTCGCGCGGCATCGGCGAAATCTACGGCGAGGTGCTCAAGGAAAACACGCCGATGTTGCAGCTCAATCAGGCCCTGGGCTTTTCGATTCAGTCCGACGACGACGACCCGGCCTTGAAGCATGTTATCCTGAAGCTCCACCATATCGACTCCTCGGCGGGCTGAATTCAGGTACGATTTCATGAGCGACAAACGACTGCTGGTCATCGACGACGAACCGGAAATTGGCGAATTCGTGCGCAAGGTCGCCGCCGGATTGGGCTATGAAGTCCGGGTGACCACCGACGGCCGCGCCTTTCAAGCGGCCTATCACGAACTGCGGCCGACCACCATCGTCATGGACATGGTGATGCCGGAAATGGATGGCAACGAACTGGTGCTGTGGTTGATGGAGCAGCACTACGACGCCAATCTGATCATCATCACCGGCTACAATCCCGATTACGCCAAGGACGCCCGCCTGCTGGCGGAATTCAAGGGCCTGCGCTCGGTGATCACCCTGATCAAGCCGATCCGGCTGGACAAATTGCGCGAAGTGCTGGGCGGTTGAACGCGGGTTTTCAAACCCCGGTCTGACCGAGATCGCGGGCGCTCGTCCGAGCCTCGTTTCCGTTCGATGGGAGGCGCGTTATGCCGCTGCTCCGCTCCTTGTTCTTGCTGTTGCCGGCGCTCGCCGCCACGGCGATTCCGGCCGCCGAATCCGTCATCCGCAGCCAAGAGCACGCTTTTCGCGCGGTCGCGGTCGCGCGAGGCTTGGAATTTCCGTGGAGTCTGGCGTTTTTACCGGATGGCCGCCGGCTGGTGACCGAGCGTCCGGGCCGGCTGCGGTTGCTCGATTCCGACTGGACCTTGGACCCGAAACCGGTGCAGGGGCTGCCCGAGATCGCCGCGAGCGGCCAAGGCGGGTTGCTCGATGTGGCCTTGCATCCGCGCTTCGCCGAAAACGGCTTGATTTACCTGTCCTACACCGCGCGCGGCGCGGGTGGGATCGGCACGGAGGTGGCGCGCGGCCGGCTGGTGGATCACCGGCTGGAAAACGTGCAGGTGATCTTCCGCCAGCAGCCCAAATCCAATGGCGGCCGACATTTCGGCTCGCGCCTGGTGTTCGACCGCAACGGCTTGCTTTACATCACCCTCGGCGATCGCGGCGAGCAGGAGCGCGCCCAGAAAACCGACGATCTGGCGGGTAAAATCGTGCGGCTGCACGACGACGGCCGGATTCCGAAGGACAACCCTTTCGTCAAGCAGCCCGGCGTTCGCCCGGAAATCTTTTCGCTCGGCAACCGCAACGTGCAGGGCGCGGCGTTGCACCCCGCCACCGGGGAATTGTGGACCCACGAGCACGGCCCGCAGGGCGGCGACGAGGTCAACATCATCCGCGCCGGCCGCAACTACGGCTGGCCGGTCATCACCTACGGCGTCGAATACGTGATCGGCACCAAAATCGGCGAAGGCACCCACAAGCCGGGCATGGAACAGCCGCTGCACATTTGGGTACCGTCCATCGCGCCCTCGGGGCTGGCGATCTATCAGGGCGACCGCTTCCCGCGCTGGCGCGGCGATCTGTTCGTCGGGGCGCTGCGCGGCCAGGAACTGGTTCGCTTGCGCTTCGACGGCGAGCGCCAAGTCAAGGAAGAGCGCCTGCTGAACGGGACGCTCGGCCGCATCCGCGACGTGCGCGCCGGACCCGACGGCTATCTTTATGTGCTGACCGACGCCGGCGACGGCGAAATCGTTCGGCTGGAACCCGCAACCGCCCCATAATCCGGTTTGGGATCGGTCGGACTTGCGCCTGTTCGATCCTTCCGAAAACGCTCGCTCACCCGAGCCAACGCTGGGCCAACAGCTTGATGATCTGCGCCGCGTCGCCGAGCACCACGACCAGCCAAACCACCATGACGGCGACGGCGGCGGCGGCGATATCCTTGATGGCGCCGATTTGTTCGTGATGGTGGGGCTCGATGAAATCGCATACGGCCTCGATGGCGCTGTTGGACAATTCGGCCATCAACACCAAGCCGGTCGCCAGCAGCAGCATCTCCACGTTGATCCACTGCTGAAAGATCAACGCCAACACCATGACGACGGCCGACACTACAAACTTGTAGGCGACGCTGAAGTCGTATAGCACCGCGAAACGCAATCCCGATAAGATGGCCTAGAGCTTGCGCAAGGGGCTATAACCTTCAGCGCGAGCCCCAAAAAATTTGTTCGGCATGACAGTCTCCCGGCATGGCTTCGCACGCGAAATCAGAGCAGCTTGCGGACCAGTAAAATCCAAGCGCCGCCCAGCATGAGGCCGGCCAGCACGTCGGACGGATAATGCACTTGCAAGTAGATGCGAGAAGCGCCCACCAACAGGATTAACAGCGCGGCAACCAGCGCGGTCAGCGCCCCCCACTGCGGCCAAATGCGGTAGACGATGAACAGGATGCACAGCATGAAGGCGGTCGCTTGCATGGTGTGCGCGCTCGGAAACGAGCTGTCCGAGGGGAGCGCGGCCAACCGCTCGGCCACCGCGGGCCTGGGGCGGGCGAGGACGAGTTTGAGCAGATGCACCAACAGCGTCGCGCCGCTCAATCCGATCACCAGCAACATGGCTTCCCAACGTTTTTGGAGCTGGATCAAAACAGCCGCGATCACGAGCGCAAGCGGCGCGAGCACGTATAACGACCCGAGCCAAGTCACGCTTGGGAATAACTGATCCAATCCTTGCGATCGGTGCGCCGCCGCAAACAGCAGAATCCGAGTGTCCAACGACATGTCTGATGACTCAATAGAAGGAAAATTTTAAAAGGATGTCCCGTCGGGAACGGTCTAAAGGATTGCGAGATCGCGTTCGACCACGGGGACCGGCGGCTTGATCTCGGGGCCGAAACCTTCTCGGATGTAGCCCGCCAGGCATTCCGCCACCGCCGAAACCCCGCTGCCCCGGTGCAGGGTGATGCTCGCGTAGGGCAATACCGAAAACCCCTCCTCCACCCCGAGCGGCCGCACGCCCGCCGGCAACACGCTGCGACAGAGCACCGTCACCGCCAGCCCGGCCGTGACCGCCGCCAGAACCCCGCTGATGCTGGCGCTGGTGTAGGCGATCCGATACGAGCGGCCCTGTTCGCTCAACGCGGCCAGCGCCCACTCTCGAAACGAACAGCCCGGCTGGAACAACGCCAGCGGCAACGGTTCGTTTTCGTGGGCCAGATGGCGCTCGGCGGTGGCCCACACCACCGGTTCGCGGCGCAATACCTCGCCGGTTTCCGCGCCCGGCGTGCAGGTGATCAGCGCCAGGTCGAGCCGCTCCTCGGCCAGCAAGCGCCGCAGGTTGACACTCGGCTCGCAAAGCACCTCAACCTGCACCCGCGGAAAGGCGCGGGCGAAGCGCGACAGGATTTCCGGTAAAAACCGGTCGACATAATCATCCGGCGTGCCGATCCGCACCAAGCCGGACAAATCGGGCCGGGTCAGCGCGGCCAGCGCTTCATCGTGCAATTTCAACAGCCGGCGCGCATAACCCAGCAAAGCTTCACCGTCGGGCGACAACTGCACGCCCCGCCCGTCGCGCTGGAACAACGCCCGATCCAATATTTCCTCCAAACGCCGCACTTGCATCGAAACGGCCGACTGAGTGCGATGCACCTGTTTTGCGGCCTGGGTAAAGCCGCCGGCATCGACGATGGCGACAAAGGTGCGCAGTAAATCCGGATCCAGTTGAGCCGACATGGCCATGACCTTATATCAATAAATTTGATTGATTATATCAAACTTATTCGTTTGATGAATTAATGAGGCGGCAACATAATGGCATCGTGAATCATGCTTTTCGGAGGATCAGCTTATGTATCGCGAGGCCAGTTCGTGCTGGGAGTTTCCATCAAACCGGGCCGTCAGCGTTTCCGCTCACGTTCGCGGGGCCTGGGTTCGAGTGTGCGGTTGGTACGAAACCCGCCGCCAGCGCCGCGCCCTGCTCGCCCTTGACGACGCCATGTTAAAGGACATCGGCATCAGTCGAATCGATGCGCTTCAAGAAGGCCACAAGCCGTTCTGGCGTCCTTGACCGGCGGCTGTCACTCAGCGTTCGATCACGCGACGGGCGGCGAGGCCACGGGCGGCAGGGGTCGCACGGCCTTACCGTCGAACCACGCGACGAACCGTTCGGCTGGGACGGGCGGACCAAATAGGTAGCCTTGCGCCAGATCGCAGCCCTGTTCCAACAAGATGTGCCGTTGCTCTTCGGTCTCCACCCCTTCGGCCACGACTGTCAAACCCAAGCTATGGCCGAGCGTGACGATGGTGGCGGCGAGAATGCGATCATCGGGATCGGTCACCAAATCGCGCACGAAGCTTTGGTCGATTTTCAGCGCCGCGATCGGCAACCGCTTGAGATAGCCGAGGCTGGAATAGCCGGTGCCGAAATCATCGATGGCCAGTTCGATGCCCAATTGCTGGAGCGCCAGCAGGGTTTCGGTGGTTCGCGCGCCGGCGTCAAGCAGCGTCGACTCGGTCAGCTCCAGCTCCACCGCCTGAGGCGGCAGGCCGTGCGCTTTCAACAGATCTTGAATTCGTCCGGTGCATTCCAGATCGCGAAAATGGCGGGCGGCGAGATTGACCGCCACGGTCAACGGCGGAAATCCAGCCGCTCGCCACGCGGCAAGCTGGCGGCAAACGGCCTCCAGCATCCAATCGCCCAGCGCCACGATCAAGCCGCTCGCTTCCGCCACCGGAATGAACTGTCCGGGCGGAATCAAACCCCGCGCCGGATGACGCCAGCGCACCAAAGCCTCGGCCCCGGCCAGCCGGCCGTCGGCCAAATAAACCTTGGGCTGGAAATAAGCCACCAATTCTCCGGCCTCGATGGCCTTACGCAGTTCCGATTCCAGCACAAGCCGCTCGACGGCGGTCACGTTCATTTCTCGGGCGTAGGCGACTTGGGTGTTGCGACCGTCCTGTTTGGCCCGATACAGCGCCGTATCCGCGTTCTTTAACAGATCGTCGAAGGTCGCGCCGTCGTGAGGATAAATCGCGGCCCCGATTGAAACCGTCACCCGCAGGCTATGGCCGGCGACGACAAACGGTTCGCGAAAAGCCGCCAATACCTTATCCGCCACGCGCGTCGCGCCAGCCCGGCCGGCATCGGGCAACAGCAAGACGAACTCGTCGCCGCCCAACCGGCAAACCGTGTCCGAACCGCGCAGCAGGCTTTTGAGCCGGGCCGCGACCTGGACCAGCAAGGCATCGCCCTCAGCGTGGCCGAGGGAATCGTTGACTTCCTTAAATCGATCCAGATCGAGAAACAACAGCGCCAGTTCCTCGTCCCGACGCGCCGCCAGCGCCAGCGCCAGTTCCGCCCGTTGCGCCAGCAACGACCGGTTCGGCAAATCGGTCAGTGCATCGTAATACGCCAGATGCTCGATGCGTTGTTCGGCCTCTTTCTGCTGGGTGATATCGGTGGCGATGCTGACGTAATGGGTCCCATTTGTCTATTAACAGCGGACTTGGCTGATGGTGGCCAGCACCAGATACAACACGCCGTCCTTGCGCCGGTTCCAAAATTCACCTTGCCAGACGCCCTGGCTGGCCACCGCCCGCCACATGGCTTGGTAATCGGCTTCGGAGTGGCGGTCGGCCTTGAGCAGGCGCGGATTGCGGCCCAGGACCTCGGTTTCCGCGTAGCCGCTCAAGACGGTAAACGCCGGATTGACCGCGACGATATCGCTGTTGGCGTCCGTCACGATAATCGATTCCCGCACCGCTTCGAACACCGCCGCCGCCAGACGCTGCCGTTCCTCCGCTCGCCGCCGTTCGGTGATGTCGCGCATGGCGGAATACAAAATGCGCCGGCCGTTCCAAGGAATGGGCGTTAATTGCACCTCCACCCAAAGCTCCGCGCCGGTCGCGCGACGGTGCAACCATTCGAAGCGCTGCCCGCCTTTTCGATAAACCGACTCGATCAAATCCTGGGCTTTTTCGGAGGATAACCGACCGTCCGGCTGGCGATCTGGCGAGAATGTTTCCGGCCGCGATGCGATGATTTGCTCGCGCGAGGCGACTCCCAGCAGCGCCATCGCCTGCTCGTTGCAGTCGATAATGTGCCCATCATCGAGCAGTAGAGCGCCATCGCTCGCCTCTTCAAAAACCGAGCGAAACAATTGTTCCTGCTCCCGCAACTTGGCCGTCCGCAGGGCGACTAGCTTTTCTGCTCGCCGGCGTTGTGAAACCGTGGCGAACAGGTACAAAGCCGCCAATAGGGTAGACAGCGCGCCGACCGCCGGAACCCAACGGTACAGTCGGTCGGTGTGATCCGAAACGAAAGCCGGGGTCGGCTGAATCTCGATGCGCCACATGCGGTTGGCCATCGAAAAATCTTGGCGATAGGGAGATAGCGATCCAGCGGGCGACAGTTCGGGTTTGAGCGGAAAAGACTTCGAAACATAGAGCTGTCGGCGTTCAACCGGCGCGGAAATATCGGCTAATTTCACGATCAAGCCGTCGGCTTGTTGGGCAAAGACCGTTTCGACGATACGATCAACAGAGATTACGCCCAACACGAAGCCGTCCAGTTGCCTCCGGCGTTCGTCCGCTTGGCGCGGCTCTTGGCCGGCCTGATAAACCGGCGCGAACGCCAGCACGGCGAAGCGCTGTTCGGTTTCCTGCACCAGCCTATAGCGTTCGGTCAAACTGATTTGGCCGCTGTTCCACGCCTGCAACAACGCTACCCCGCGCGCCGGGTGCAACGAGTCAGGGCTATAGCCCAAGGCGGCCTCATTGCCGGCGTAGGGTTCCAGATAGTAGACCGGAAAATACTCATCGCGCTCGCGCGCCGGCGTCAACCGGCCTTCCGGGTCGTTCTCGGTGAACTGGAAGTGGGCCAAGCCGTCCTGACGGGCGGCGGCCTCGAACTCCGCGCGCCGCTCGCGCGGCACTCTAGGCACCCATTCCAGCGCCCGGAACTCGCCGTGATCGAGAATCGGGGTGACAAATCGGTGAAACGCGGCGCGACTGACGGTGCTCGCGCCGTTGTAGAAACGCCTGATCGCATCGAGTTCGCGCAAGCTGCCTTGGAACCGGGCCACCATCAGCCCGGATCGTTCCACGGCGACGGTCTGGAAGCGACGCTCCAAAGCCTCCCGACTTCGCTGGCGAAATTCCAGAAAGATACCGCCGGTCAGACTCAGACCCACCAGCACGACCGCCGCGGCTGTCCCCCAAGCCGCGGCGGCCGTGTCGATCTTCATCTCCAACGCGGCGGCTCGGCCGAACAACCCTACGCCGCCGAGCAACAGCGCCAGAACCGTGAGGCCGAACACGCCCATCAAGGTCTGGCTGGTATTGCGCGCGGTGTTCGAAATATCCTGTCGGATCGGCGTGCGAATCAAGAACGCCGGTTTTCCCGCAAGATCGGAAAAGCTTTCGTAAACAAATCGAAACCCGCCCGGCCCCGGCTGGAATGCCGGTTCGCCTGGCGACAAGCGTAAATAATCGCGTTCCTGGTTCGACAGTCTCGGATCCCGATCCGCAAACACTTCAAACGCGACCTTGGCTTGCTCGGCCAAAAGACGCAACAACGGCGCATCGAGGAAGCGGCCGAAGACCAGAACGCCGCGCGCCGGCCCTTCACCGCCGGTGGTCAGAATGGGACGGGCGGCCAGCAGCAGCAAGCCATGCTCGGTGCTCAGCACGCCATTCAAGGCGCGCGGCGGGTCTAGCGCCGGTTGCAACAGCGGCCAAATCGCCGGTTTGTCACCGCTGAGAATTTGTGGGATCGCGGCTTCATTCAACTTAGAATCGTAGCCACCGCTATAGAGCACCCGACCGTCTCGATCGAAGATCGCGCACAGATTCAGACGCGAGCTTTTCTCCAAGACCCGCCAGTTGCCGAGATTGGAGCGGACAAACGCGGGGTCAGGATGGTCGGCAAAGGCGTAGGCGTCATCCCATTCCGCCCAGTTGCCCAGTTCGTTGCCTAATTGCCGCAACTCGCCCCAGATCGCCGCGCGGGCGCGGGCGCTATCTTCAAGGGCTTGGGATTCTTCTAATTTCTGAAAAGCGGGTCGGACGGTCCAACGGTCCAAGGCCCCTATCGACAGCCAAAGCGCCACGAATCCGATCATGGCCATCAATACGATCCTGGTTGTAACCTTCATAGTTGGTGGTGTCGTGGCGCTACCAAGGACGCGCTATCCGCTTATCAATTTTTAGTCGCCGTCAAAACGATCTCGCGCCGCCGGGGTTAATCCCGGCAAACCCAATCCTGTAAGCGGGCTTGCCGGACGGCGGGCGCGAGAGCGATCAAGCGGCCATGATATCAGCTGTTTATTTTAAAGATATCGACCGTTTGGCTGGGTTGTTTAACGCCCCGCCGCCTGAATTCTGACGCGGGCGTTACCGTCCTTGATCATGTCCAGCCGTCTTGCGGCCGCGCGCGAAATATCGATGGAACAGTTGCCCACATGCGGCCCCCGGTCGTTGATTTTAACCTGCACCGATTTTCCGTTATCGAGGTTGGTTACTCTGGCCCGCGTTCCAAACGGCAAGCTTTGATGGGCGGCGGTCAGGCGATTCTGGTTGAAAATCTCGCCGCTGGCGGTGGTTCTTCCGTGCAACCTCGGGCCGTACCAGCACGCCCGCCCGACTTGATCGTAGGCGTTGGCTTCAAACGGCATCGCACCGAGAAAGCCCAGGCAACCGAGCGCCAAAATCCTGGAAACCTTGTTAAACCGTTTGCTCGATGACAAAAAACGGGCACGACCTGCATTCATAATTCCATCTCCAATGGGTTTTTAAGGTGGATGGTCCCGCCTGAGGCAAGAGTCATCT
>DJIW01000025.1 GCA_002433805.1 Competibacteraceae bacterium UBA6584
TCATCAAGTCGCCTCGATCCGGCGTCAGTCGGCTTTCACGAGACGCCCGCCCGTTTTCATGTACAAACTAAAAACCGGACTCCCACGCTCGACCCTAACGTGGATCGAATGCGGCAGTCCGGCTTTCCCGAGAAATGGGAACCGTGACTTTCCGTCCCGACTTTACAATCGGTTTGGTCTTATCTTGGCGCATTTCTTAAGGGTTATTATACTCCAATAGCCTTATTTTTGAAATGGATATAAGGGCTCGGGAAATGCAGCGGGGTCCGATCCGCTCTTTTCGCAAGAATGCTAAACTATTCCACCACATAAACGCTTTCTTCCGTCAAATTCACCGTCCGCCTCGGGAGTGGGCCGGTCCATGCGGCGGAACCACACAGCGGATTGTCTTAGCTTTCTCCAACAGCCAAGAGAGCGTCCATGCGCGATTTAATTCGCTACGACCACGGCATTTACGCCATCGATTCCGGTTATATCCGCCCTTTGCTCGCCGCCATTCACCTGATCGTGGAAAACGATCGGGTCGTGGTGGTCGACACCGCCAGCAACGCCTGCGCGCCGCGTGTGCTGTCGGCGCTGCAAAGCTTGGGATTGTCGCCCGAGCATGTCGATTACGTATTTTTGACGCACGTCCACCTGGATCACGCGGGCGGCGCGGGCGCGTTGATGCGCGCTTTTCCGAACGCCCGGCTGATCGTCCACCCGCGCGGGGCGCGGCACATGGCCGATCCCACCAAACTGTTCGCCGCCGTGCAGGCAGTTTACGGCGCGCAGGAGGCGCAGCGGCTGTATGGCGATCCCCTGGCCATCGCCGCCGACCGGATCATCGCCGCCGAGGACGGTTACCGTTTCGATCTGGCGGGACGCTCCCTGATCTGTCTGGAGACGCCCGGCCACGCCAGCCACCACCTGTGCCTGCTGGATTCGCGTAGCGGCTGTCTGTTCACCGGCGATATTTTTGGCATGTCGTTCCGCGAGCTGGATGTCGATGGCCGGCCGTCGATCATTCCCACGACCTCGCCGACCCAATTTGATCCCGGTCTGATGCATGCGTCGGTGGATCGAATTTTGGCCTATCGCCCGCCGGCAGTTTATCTGACCCACTTTGCCGAAGTGCGGGACGTGCCGCGCCTGGGACATGATTTGCATCGGCTGATCGACGCGCATGTGGACATCGCCGAACGCGAGCGCGACAGCGGTTCCGAACGCGAGGCGCGCATCGCGGCCGCGCTGTGGGCCTTGATGGAAAGCGAAGCGACTCGCCAGCAATGGCGGCTGCCGCCCGAACAGTGGCGGCCGGTGCTGGAATCGGATGTTGAACTCAACGCCCAAGGTTTGGATTACTGGTTGGAACAGGGCAGCCGCTAACGGATTGGGGCGGCCGTGGTTATCAGGGGCTGGCGAAGCCGATCCAGCGATCCGGCTTTATGAGCAAGCCGCACGCATCCCACGCAAAGCAGCTTGAAAGCTTGAAAGTGTTATACTGCGGGCCATTGTCGCGCCCGTTGCTGTGTACTACTCTTTAACACTCTTACTCTCCAGATTATGAGTGATTGAGCCATGACTATTCGATCGCTGCTTGCTGGCCTCTTAACCTTGACCGTCTTAACGCTCTCAGCCGCTTGGGCTAACAATTTAGACAAAATCAAACAGGCGGGCCTGCGAGTGTGCATGGACCCGGATGTGGGCGCCATACCGTTTGTCATGACCAATAAGACGGGTGAATTGATTGGCCATGATGTCGATACCGCCAATTTGATGGCCAAGGAACTCAACACCAAGCTGGAGATTGTCAAAGTCAGCTGGGACAAAATCATTTCGGCGCTGGTGGATAATCAATGCGATATTATTCTGAACAGTCTATCCATTACCGACGAACGTAAAAAACTCATCGATTACAGTACGGTTTACGCAGCGCTCGGCCAAACAGTGATCATCCGCAAGGAGCTGGCGAATAAAATAACGGCCGCCACGGATTTAAACCATCAGAAATATAAATTGACCTCAGTCAAAGGGACCAACTGCGAAAAAATGGTCAATCAATTCATGCCGGAGGCTCAATACAGTTCTTTTAAATCGATGCCAGAGGCGATCAATGAAGTGGTCGAAGGCAAGGCCGATGGATTTGTTTTCGACTCCATTAGCAATAAAATCACTTTGAAAAAACTGGGTCAGGAAAAACTCGCCTTATTGGATTCGCCCTTCACCTTTGAAAATCTCGGCATCGGCGTACAAAAAGGCAATCCCGAGCTTCTCAGTTGGATCAATGAATTTTTAGCGAAAATCCGAACCAACGGCACTAAGAATCAACTCTATCAAAAATGGCTTAGAAACATCGATTGGCTGCAAGACCTGCGCTAGCGAGAAACCGCCGCTACCTTCCCATCATTCTGTTTGACAGCGGCCTTAAGGCAAGCCGAGATCACTCATGCCGCAGCGCCTCGATCGGATCGAGCCGCGCGGCGCGGCGGGCGGGAAAATAGCCGAAGATCACCCCGATGGCCGCCGAGAAGGCAAACGACACCAAATTGATGCGGGGATCGAACAGATATGGCACCTGCATCGCCTGCGCCAGCCCGATTGAAGCCAGCGCCGCCAGCGCGATGCCGATCAGACCGCCCAAGGACGACAGCGCCACCGCCTCGACCAAAAATTGCAACAGCACTTCCCGCTCCAGCGCGCCGATAGCCAGGCGGATGCCGATTTCGCGGGTGCGCTCGGTCACCGACACCAGCATGATGTTCATGATGCCGATACCGCCGACCAGCAGGCTGACCGCCGCCACCGCGCCCAGCAAGCCGGTCATGACCTTGGTGGTGTTGGTCATGGTTTCCGCGATCTGACGGGTGTCGAGAATGGAGAAATTATCGTCGGCGTTTTCCGCCAGCTTGCGGCGCTCGCGCAGCAGCAGGCGCAGATCGGTCATGACTCCATCGATGCTGGCCCCGTCCCGCGCCGACACCATCAACGAATTCACATCCAGAGTTCCGGTCAGCCGCCGTTGCAAGGCGCGCAGCGGAATGACGGTGATGTCGTCCTGATCGCTGCCCATCGCCGACTGGCCCTTGGAGGCCAGCATCCCGATCACTTCGCAGGAAAAATTGCCGACTCGCAGCGGACTGCCCAACGGCGATTCGCGCCCGAACAATTGCTTGCGGATAGTTTCACCGATCACGCACACCGCCTCGCCCGCCCGCTGCTCGCCGTCGGTGAACACGCGCCCGCCCGCCAACCGCCAGTTGGCCACCTCGAAATACGCAGCGGTGCTGCCGGTGATGCTGGTGGCCCAGTTATTGGCTCCATACACCACGGTCGAGGCGCGGGTGGCGACCGGCGCAACCCCCTTGAGGCCGTCAATTTGCGCCTGGATCGCTTCGGCGTCGGCTTCCTTGAAGCGGGGCGCGGCCGAGCCGTCCCGCATCGGGCCGAGCTGCTGGCCGGGACGCACGATGATCAGGTTGCTGCCCAAACTGCCGATTTGATCGGCCACCCGGCGGGTCGCGCCGTTGCCGAGCGTGACCATGGTAATCACCGCGCCGACCCCGATCACGATGCCGAGGACGGTCAAAAACGAGCGCAGCAGATTGCGCCGGATGGCGCGCAAGGCGAGCAACAAGCTGCTCCAAACCATCAGCCGCGCTCCCCGTGGCGCTGATCGGTATCCACCCGTCCGTCCAGAAAGCGGACGATCCGCTTGGCGTAACGGGCCATGTCCGGCTCGTGGGTCACCATCAGCACCGTGATGCCTCGGTCGCGGTTCAGCGCGACTAATAAATCCATGATTTCGTGGCTGCGCTGACTATCGAGATTGCCGGTCGGCTCGTCGGCCAGCAACACGGTGGGATCGGTGACGATGGCCCGCGCGATGGCGACCCGCTGCTGCTGGCCGCCGGACAGTTCGGCGGGAGTGTGTTTCTCCCACGGCAGCAGGCCGACGGCCGCCAGCGCCGCGCGCGCCTTGGCGTGCCGGGCGGCGCGGGCCTCGCCCCGGTACAGCAGCGGCAGTTCGACGTTTTCCAGCGCGCTGGTGCGCGCCAGCAGGTTGAAGCCTTGAAACACGAAGCCGAGAAAATGCCGCCGCAGCAAGGCGCGCTGATTGCGAGACAGCCGCTCGACGTGCGCCCCGCGAAACCGATACGCGCCGGAGGTCGGGCTGTCCAGACAACCGAGGATGTTCATGGCGGTGGATTTGCCGGAACCGCTCGGCCCCATGACCGCGACGAAATCACCCTGCTCGATCCGCACATCCACCCCGCGCAACGCCTGAAACGCCGCCTGCCCCTCGCCGTACACCTTGGTCACCTCCCGCAGTTCGATCAAGGGCGGGCCGTTTTCCGCTGTCTCGCTCATTTCGTTTCGCTCGGCGCGGCGGTAATGACCGGCAGACCGACGGTCAACTCCTCGCCCGTCACCTCGCTCATCCGGCCATCGCTGCTGCCGACCGTGACCGGCAGGGCGACCGGCTGGCCGTCGCGCAGGGTCCAAAGCTGCCGCGGGCCGCTTTTAGAGTCGGACGCGACGCGCCCGCCCCGCCGTCCCCCGCCCATCGAGCGCGGCGGGCGCGGCAACAGGCTAGCGAGCAGGCCACCGCTTTGAGTCTGCTGGGCTTCCTCCGGCTTGGGCGGGGTAAAACGCAGCGCGGCATTGGGAGCGAGCAGCACGTTTTCCCGCTCGGCGGTGACGATTTCGGCGGTCGCGGTCATGCCGGGGCGCAAGCTCAAATCCTCGTTATTGACCTTGAGAATGGTTTTATAGGTGACGACGTTGTTGACCGTCTCCGCGCCGAAGCGCACCAGATCGATGCGCGCTGGATAGCGGCGGTTGGGATAGGCGTCCACGGTGAAGCTCGCGGTTTGCTCCGGCTTGACCTGGCCGACATCGGCCTCATCGACATTGACCTGCAATTCCATTTGCGCCAGGCTCTCCGCCAGCTTGAACAGCACCGGCGCTTGCAGCGAGGCGGCCACGGTCTGGCCGGGATCGGCGGAGCGCGCCAGCACCACGCCGTCGATGGGCGAGCGGATCGACGCCCTGGTCAAATCGGTTTCGGTGGTGCGCAGCGCGGCGCGGGCTTCCTCCACCGCCGCCTTGGCGCTGGCCTCGTCGGCGACGGCGCGCGCCAGCGCGGCCTCGGCGGTTTCCAGCTCGGCGGGCGCGGGCACCTTGCCGCCGCTGAGCTTGGCCACTTGCCGCAACCGGCCGAGATTGGCGCGGGTTTCCTTCACGGTGGCGGCGGCTTGCAGCACCTTGGCCTCGGCCGAAGCCAGCGCGGCCTTGGCCTTGGCGATCTGATCGCTCAGCTTGGCGACATTCAACCGGGCCAGCACCTGGCCTTTTTTCACCCGGTCGTTGTAATCCACGAACACCGCTTCGATGGTGCCGGACAACTCGCTGCCCACTTCCACCTCGTTGACCGAGGCCAGTTTGCCGGTCGCCGACACCGTGACCCGCAGATTGCCCCGACCGAGCGGTTCGGTTTGATAGCGCGGCGCGGCTTCATTTTCGGCCTGGGATTGGAAATAGCGATAGCCGCCCGCCGCCAGCGCGGCCAACACGACCAGCGCGAGCAGCCCGCGCAGCAGCGCGCCGGCGCGGCTTTTGGGTGCTTCCGCGCCGATAATCTTGGCCAATTCCACATCGGCCGGGTTGACGGGAGGAGTCATGAAGCTTTTCCTTGAGTCTTGGCGGCGACGTTCGCGGCCGGGGCCGACCAACCGCCGCCCAGCGCCTTGTACAGTTGAATCAAAGCGGATGTCTGTTCGGCCTGATTGGATTTCAGCGCATCTTCGAGGTTCAAGACGGCGCGCTCGGTATCCAGCACGGTCTGAAAGTCGATGAGGCCGGAGCTATAGCGCTGCCGGGCCAGCGTCGCGGCGAGCCGCGCGGACTGAACGGCTTCGTTCAAGTTTCGCTGCCGCGTCCGCGTGTTGGCCAACGCGGTCAGGGCGTTTTCCACCTCTGCCAGCGCGTTTAGCACCGTGGATTGATAGTGGATGAACGCCTGTTCCTGTACGGCGGTTTGGATTTCGACCTGCTGGCGGAGGCGTCCGGCATCGAAAATCGGCGCGGCGACGCTGCCCAGCACGCCGCGCGCCAAGGCGTCGCCACCCGCCAGCGCGCCAAGGCTGAGCGCCTCCAAACTCAATGAACCGCTCAAGCTGAAACTGGGATAACGCTCGGCTTCCGCGACCCCGACCCGCGCCGTTTCCGCCGCCAGCTTGCGTTCGGCGGCGCGCACGTCCGGCCGTTGCCGCACCGTATCCGCCGGAATGCCCGCCGTGACCCGCGCCGGCGGCGAGGGAATGCCGGTGGAATCGGCCAATCGAGCAGCCAGCGCGCCGGGCGTCTGACCGAGCAGGATTTCCAGCCGCCGTTCGGCTTCGGCCCGACCGGTTTCCAGCGCCGGAATCTGGGCGCGAGTCTGGGCCAGATTCGAGCGGGCTTGCTCCACATCCAAGACGGACACCAACCCCGCCTGCGCCCGCCATTGCGCCAGTTGTAGGGTTTCGGATTGCGAAGCGACGTTGGCGCTGGCGATGGTCAGCCGCTCCTGAAAAGCGCGTGCTTCGACGTAGTTGAGCGCCACTTCGGCGACCAGCGAAACTTGGGCGGCGTGGAAATTGGCCTCGGTTGCTTCCAAATCAGCTTGCGCCGCTTCCTCGCCGCGCCGCAAGCCGCCGAATACGTCCGGCTCCCAACCGGCGTCAAAACCGGCGCTGTAAAGCTCGCGCGTCTTGCCGGCGCCGGTTTCGGAACTGCCTTTTGAGATGTTGGCCGATCCCCCGGCGGTGACTGTCGGAAAGCGGTTCGCCCCCGCCAGCGCCCGGCGGGCGCGGGCCTCGCGCAGCTTGGCTTGCGCGGCGCGGAGATCGAGGCTGTTTTGTAGCGCTCGGCCGATCAGTTCGGCGAGCGTCGGATCGTTCAATTGCCGCCACCAAGCCGCCAGTTCGACCGGCGTGGCGGGGATGACGGCGACCCGCGCCGCCGCCGCGCCTTGCCAGGTCGCGGGCGCCGCCGAATCGGGCGCGACGTAGTGGGGTCCGACCGCCGCGCAACCGGCAAGCCAAAGCGCGGTCGCGGCCAGCACCGCGAGTTGACGCCCGCCAATCGCTGGCCCGCCCTCCCACCGGCGCGACGCGATAGGATTGGCCGTCGAACGGTGTTGGCTTGGTTTCAAATTCTTGCTCCTCATCAGCTCCGTTGATCGGCCTCGGCCAAACAAATCAAAAAGCGCGGCCCGCTTTCACGCCAGCCCGCGCGGGAATTCTGCACCGCGTTCCATGAGACGATCCTGAATATTAACGGCTGTCACCGACATCGCGGAAAAGAGGGGATCGAGCCGGATCAACATACCCTGCATAGCATCCGGCAACAAAAAACAAAAATCGCTGTGGCGATGGCGGTCGGCGAACAGCCATCACACCAGCCTGGTCTTTATTGTTGCGGCTGTTCGGCGAGAAAGTCGGGGAACGGCGTGATATTCGCCCTGTTCGCGACCGGCATGAGCGAATGGCGGGGATCTCGGAGAGCGGTTCGAACCGGGAGGCGGCGTACTGGGTCCGCGATTTTCGCGCGGGATCGCAATCTCGGATTGCGGCCCCGGTATTCTGAATAGGTCTTTAGAGAAACCAGCCGGACTTTCCGCCGCGATGGCGTCGAATTCGGCATGGCAAGTTTGAAGGAGTGCAGGCGCTCAAAATTAAGGCCCGAACGCGCATCCACGCGGATACGAGCTTGCCCCGAGCAGCATGCAGCTATCGAGATAGTCCGCCGGATCGATCAGATCCGAGCGCCGTTGGTACGGCGGGTTGGAGCGGACGGTCAGCGGACCGGACGCACTCCCTTCGTACAATTCGAAATGCAGCATCGAACTGACGTACATCTTGCCGACATACGCGATCAGATTCCCCTCGGTCACTGGAGACCCCTTTTTGATTCCCGGAGCCAGTTTCTCGATCTCGCAATAGCGCACCAGCTTGCCTGAATCCAGTTGGAATTCGATAGCGTAGGTCCCCCGATAAAACAAATAGGGTTTAGTTGCGACGACCCCGCTCTCGACGGCATAAATTTCGGTCCCTTTCGGCGCGATGAGATCGCAACCCGCATGCTTTCGATCGCCGCCATCGCGGTTCGCTCCGAAGCGACGCCCGCCTTGTCGGTAGCTGAGGGTCGGTTTGAACGGCAAGGGAAAAGTCGCCATCATTTGTCTCCTTAATTCAATCGTTAATCGGGATTTTTTGGCCTAAAAGCACTTTCTTGACGTGCTGGCGGAAAGAACGTCCGTCGAACGATCCGCCATAAAATTCGACGACGAGCCGGCCGTCCCGCCAATAGGCAGCCGGTTCCGCAGCCCCGGCGCTCATTTCGAAGACGATGCTTTTCGCTCGATCTTTCAAACGCTTGTTCGCTGTCTTGTCTTGCTTGCAAAGGGCATCCAGCTCGGCCCGCAACGAGCTGATGGCCTTATGAAAGGCTTGAATGTCCTCGGCGCTTGCCACGTCCTCATCCAGAACGCTGCCGGTTTCGGCGGGGATGCTCGTACAAACGGTGGAGCCGCCATCGACCGCGACGGGCTGCACGGCGATCGCCGTTCGTCCCGTAAAAAACGCCAGCGCGGCGATGAGCGTCAAACAGGCGGGGTTTAGACACGGTCGTGTCATGCTTGAAACTCCTCGGTCATTACAAAAAGGCAGGAATAAAGGTTCGAGGGGAAGCGTCGT